>JADHRK010000122.1 GCA_016777435.1 Flavobacteriales bacterium | reverse complement strand
AAATACCGTTTACAATTATCGGTTGACCTACAAGTGGGGCACCGAGGAGGGGATTTCCGTCAACACAGAAACACAGAACGGTTGGATCAGTGTGTTGCGTTGATGTTTAACACTCAAAATACTGCGGTTCACTTGGCCGTCGTTATACTTGCACAAACCCAAATTCATGAAGCCGTTTCCACTCCTCCGAGTTGCCGCATTGATTGCCTTGACCATCTGCGCAAGTCTGCCACAATCGGGTTTCGCGCAGACTAGCGCCGACAGCGAAAGCGCTGCCGCATCCGATCGCTTTGTTCGCATTGTGATGAACGATGGAACGGTAAAGCTGGGCCAAATGATCAGTGAAGATGCGGATTTCATTCGGCTGAAAAAGAATAACCTCGGCGATCTGAATATTCCGAAATATTTGGTGTTGGATATGATGGACCTTACCCGTTCTGAATATGTCCGATTGAGCATTTCAAACGCCGGGCGCAAGGGCCGGATAAACCCACAGTCGAGTCGCTACTTTTTTGCGCCTTCAGGCATTCAACTGAAGCAGGGGGAGGGCTATTTTCAATCCAACATTGCCCTCAACTCCGTGAGCATCGGTGTGACTGAAAATGTGACCGTAGGAGGTTTGCTTTCTTTCGTTGGAGCCGGAGCCTCGCTCAAGATTGGCAAGGAAGTCGCAGAAGGGGTGCATGCCTCATTTGGCGGGATTGGATTCAAAGATTACATCGGAGAACTCGAGCGTCCAGTCGGATTGGTTTTTGCGAATGTTACGTGGGGAACAGAGGACCGCAATTTGACCATTAACATTGGCTCTGGCACCAAATTTGAAACCCAGATTACCCCCCAAGCGTGGGCGATTACCGATTCCATTGTTTACGATTGGAATCCGGATTACGTGAATTATGAATACACAATTACGGAATATGATCAAGGTTGGGTAAGGCCATTGCTGCTCAATGTGAGCGGTATGGTTCAAATTTCGGATTTCAAGTGGCTGATTTCGGAGAATTATTTCATCCGAAACCTTCGCTATGCAACGGCTGTAACGGGTTCGCCAATTGTGACTTTCAGCGATCCGGACTATGACTACAACGGTCGCAATACAAGTGATGGTGTGACCATTCTCTCCGTGGGCATTCGCAATCTGAGCAGTCGCAATGGCTGGCTGTGGGATTATGGAATGGTGGGGGTCATTGGGAATGATTTCGGTTTTGGAGCACCCTGGGTGTCCGCCACGCTGCCTTTCTAGGGCTCCGTCCCTCCATTCCGGTCAAAGTTCACCCATTTTGCCGGATCGGTAGTTCCGGAAGCACAGATCAATTTGTGCTTCGGTGTTCATGACGAATGGCCCGTAGGAGTAAAACGGCTCATTCAGCGGTTGGCCGCCGAGCAACAGGAACTCGCACCCTTCTTTGGAATAATAACGGAGCAAGTCGCCTTCGCGCGTATAGAGCGCCAATTGGGCATCGGATACGAGCGTGCGATTCTCCAATTCTACTTCTCCCTTGACGACGTAAACAAATGCATTGTCTCCGTCTTGAACCGGGAGGTCCAGGCGCTGTCCGGCTTCTAATTTTATGTGAAAATAAAAAGCAGGCGAATGGGTCTCCACAGGGGAGGATTGACCGAGCAATTCGCCCATCATCACTTGAATTCGATGACCCTCATTTTCAATCACTGGCAGGGCCTCTGGATTGTGGATGAAGGTCTCTGGATTCCGAAATTTTTCTTTGGCAGGGAGGTTCAGCCAAATTTGAAAACCCTGCACAGTTCCGCCTTCCTTGCGAAGTTGGTCGTCACTGACTTCCTCGTGAATGGCCCCTCGGCCGGAGCTGAATAGCATGAATTGTCCCTTGCGGTAGACGATGTCATTGTGAATGGAGTCGGTGTGGCGGCCGCTCCCTTGCACTAAAAATGTAGTGGGCACGACCCCCGCGTGGGGGTGTGCTTTGATGTCCATTCCCACGTCGCCAGGACTGACTTGAAAAGGACCGAATTCATCCAACATCACGAAAGGGGAAACGAGATCGTGTTGCCCGCCGCCGAAAGCGCGGAGCACAGGAACGTTTTGAACCATGGTGCGCTTGGAATTTAGGACTTGGGCCACCCGGCGTTCACCGGATACTGCGAACATGCCCGATGCCGAAAAGGCGGCACGCGGCAGTGCAATGGATGCACCGATGATGGCGGAGTTGCGGATGAATGTTGTCCTGTTCATGCCTTCGAAGTTACAAATATTGGAGTCTTGGAGGCTTCGCTTCGATTAACAATGGACGGATTGTATTTGTTTATAAAAATGAACCCTTTGGTCATTAAATATAGATGAATTGCATAATTCTACGCACAAAAAATGTATATTCCCGCCACCAAATTCGCTTTATGAAAAACCTAAACTCCCCTTTAGTCTTCTTGGTGTGGATTCTTTTTGCGTCCATATCTGTTTCTTCTTTGGGTGCTCCTACAGAGGATGAAAGGAAAAGTCAAGACAAGAAAGAAACCTTCTTTGATTTCATCGAGAGGGTTGCGTTGAATGATACCATTTATGGCTGCACTTATCCGTGGGCATTGGGATTCGATCCGTTGGCCACCGATGACGATGGCAGTTGCTTGGAACCATTTTTAGGGGGGAACATTACGGCAGAATTCTTAAACGAATGCAGTTGTTTGGGCGACTTGAACGGCGACGGAGCAGTCAATACTGCGGACTTGATTATTCTTTTGAGTGTTTTTGGAACATTCTGTCCGGAGGAACTCCCCGGCTGCACGGATGACGAGGCGTGCAATTTCAATCCCGACGCAACATTGGATGACGGGACGTGTGAATTTGATTCGTGTGTAGGCTGCACCGATAATTTGGCGTGTAATTACAACCCTTCATCCACCATTGACGATGGTACTTGCGTCTTCCCAGAGGAAGGGGAAGAGTGCGATTACTGCGATTGCGATCTGGATGTTGTGGGGCCAACCTTCATTTTGGTTCCGGAGAATCAGAATGAGACCTGCGAAGAGTCGGCTTACAGCTACGCATTGGAAGATCCGTGCGTTGATGCTTCTGCTCTAGAAGTTGTTGAAACCCGTGATACCATCTACAGTGATGCTTGTGGAAATTATGAGCACTTGGTGACGCTGACAGCCGAGGATCCGTGTGGAAATCAATCCACTACTCAATTTACGATTGTGGTCCAAGACACCGATTCGCCCTACTTGTTTGTGGGCTCATTTCCTGCCGATACGACCATTTCTTGTGATGTAACCTTGCCCGTAGCTCCGATCTACGAGGGTTACGACAACTGCGATGGATCAATTCCTGTTTTCTTCAATGAAACTGCCCTTGACGGCGAATGCAATGGAGAATATGAAGTGGAACGATCGTGGTTGATGCAAGACTGCAGTGGCAATCAAGTTGAGCATGTTCAAAGCATATTCATTATTGATGACCAGCTGCCTGTATTTGTTCTGGCTCCTGAAGATCAAAACAATCAATGCGAAGAACAGCCCTACGCCTATGAGGCTTTTGACAATTGCAATGACGTGGAAATCACAGAGACACGGGAAATTCTTTTCGAAGATTCCTGCGGGAATTATGAGCATTTGGTCACCCTCTCGGCATCTGACTTGTGCGGCAATGTCACCGACACCACGTTCACGATTATTGTGCAAGACACTGCTGCTCCGGAGTGGATCACAGAGGAGTTTCCTCAAGACATGACCGTCAGTTGCGATGACCTTCCGGCCGCTCCTGCTCTTGAAGCCATGGACAATTGTGCGGGGCTGATTGAGGCTGCTTTTGTTGAAGAAGTTGTGAATACGGATTGCCCTGGACAATCGGTCATTGTCCGAACGTGGGTTGCATCGGATTGCACCGGGAATAGCATTTCTCACGTGCAAACGCTCACAGTGGAAGACGATGAGGCGCCTGGATTTGTCGGCGACTTACCATTGGATTTAGTTGTCGAGTGCGATGCCATTCCAGCGGCCATTGTGCTTGTTGCGAATGACAACTGCGATGACGAGGTTGAGGTCATTTTCACAGAAGATTTAGAAGACAACGATTGCCTAGGATCTTATACCATTACACGCACCTGGGCCGTAGAGGATTGTGCTGGAAACGCAAATACACACGTTCAAACCATTGACGTTCAAGACACGACGGCACCTGCTGTCATGGATGCGATGGACGCGACCGTTGAGTGCGACGGAGCCGACAATGTAGCCGACCTCGAAGCTTGGCTCGCCAACAACGGCGGCGCAACAGCAGCGGACGCTTGCAGTGGGGTTACTTGGAGCAACGACTTCGATGCAATGAGCGACGATTGCGGAGCAACGGGATCAGCTACCGTGATGTTCACAGCCACTGACGACTGTGGCAATGCAGTCAGCACAACAGCAACGTTCACAATTGAGGATACGACTGCACCGGTCTTCACAGAGGTGCCGAACGATCAAGAAAATCAATGCGAAGAAGCCGAGTATGCATCAGCTGCTTCTGACAATTGCAGCGAGTTTGCAATCTCCGAATCACGCGAAGTCATCTCCGATGATGAATGTGGCAATTACGAACACTTGGTGACGTTAACGGCGACCGATGAATGCGGTAACAGCACCGATTATCAATTCACCATTATTGTTCAAGACACGGAGGCGCCTGTCTTTGTAGAAGCCCTTCCTGCATCCATGGATTTGGTTTGCTCCGATGGTATTCCAGCAGCAGAGGAACTCACTGCCATGGACAATTGCGATGGACTTGTTGATGTCTCATTCTCAGAAGATGTGGATTCCAGTGATCCTTGTGCCTTCCTCATCACCCGGACATGGAGCGCAGTGGATTGCTCTGGCAATGGAGTGGAGCATGTTCAGATTTTGAGTATCGCAGATGACGCCGCCCCTGAGTTTACCAGTTTGCCTGAGGAATTCATTGTTTTAGAAGCGGATGAAAATTGCTTTGCCGATTTGTCTCCGGAAGCACTGGGGATTCCAGAGGCAGATGACACCTGCTCAGGGATGACCTTGACCTACGAAGACAGCGAAGCAGATGCAGAATGTGTCGGAAACCTCGATTTCGAAAGGACATGGATTGCACTTGACGAGTGTGGAAATTCAACCTCATTCGTTCAGTTTATTTCTGTAGAGGACATCACGGCACCAGTCATTGTTGCCGGTCCAGAAGATTTTGCTGTTGAATGCGACGGAGCAGGTAATTTGGATACGGTCGAAGATTGGCTGGCCAATCATGGCGGAGCAATGGCTGAAGACAACTGCTCTGAGATTTCTTGGACCAATGACTTTATGGGTATGGACGATGCGTGCGGTGCCACGGGTACTGCACTGGTAACCTTCACGGCGACCGATGATTGCGGCAACGAGACAACCGCATCCGCGATGCTGAGCATAAGTGATTTGAGCGGACCCGAAATGATTGTTG
>JADHRK010000121.1 GCA_016777435.1 Flavobacteriales bacterium | reverse complement strand
CCTCTTCTGAGGCCCGATCGTTGATTCCTTGGGTGACATCAAGAAGAGCGCTCAGTTTATAGTCCTGAAGTTCTAAGCGTTGCTCCAAACGTTGAATGCTGTGCGCCATCTTTACTTTTTAACGCGCTCGACGTATTCTTTTTTGCGGGTGTCCACTTTCACGTGATCCCCAATATTGATAAACAAAGGCACGCGAATCTCCACTCCGGTATCCGTGGTTGCTGGTTTCAGGGTATTCGTGGCAGTATCGCCTTTGATTCCTGGCTCTGTGTACGATATCTCCGCCTCGACTTGGGTGGGCAACTCGCAGCTTAGCACACGTTCTTCGTCCGCTTGGAATTGAATCTGACAAACCAATCCATCCTTCAAAAATTCAGGCGCATTGATCGCGGATCGTTCCACTGGAATTTGCTCGAATGTCTCGAGGTTCATGAAATGGTATTGATCGTCATTGTACAGAAATTGATATTCCCGCACTTCAATCCGCACGGGGTCAATTTTGACCCCCGCATTGAACGTATGATCCACCACTTTCCCCGTGCTCAAGTTCTTCAGTTTGGTGCGCACGAATGCCGCACCTTTTCCGGGTTTCACATGAAGGAATTCAATGATTTGCCACAATCCATTATTGTGATTGATGACCAATCCATTCTTAATGTCTGAAGTTGTTGCCATGTTGGAGATTTAGGCGAATATACCATTACAAATTAAGCATCAAACGGAATTGAATTTCACTTTGTGCATAGGCCAATGTCGAAAGACCGGGCAATCGCTCGGTTGGATTTCGTTCATTGCTCTTGAATCCGATCAGTTGGATCTTCCATTTTGATTTGAATTTTCGAGTGATCCGAAATGCGGCTCGCGTCCCGTGGTGATGCATGCCATGCATCCGAATGCCATCAAAGGCAGGCGTAACGAAATACCCCACCTGGCTCGGCTCCATTTTCCATTGAGCGATGCTAAATTTCATATCGCACCCGCCGATCTCCCCCCCCCAAATGCACGCCCAGCCCAAACCATCTCGGGCACGATCAGGGCACCATTCCAATCGAATGTTTCCTGCATATACTCCATCCTCAAACCTCCAGCGCAAGCCGATTCTGCGATGAGAAGACTCAAGCGCGGAATGCACAGACTCAAGCTGCCAGCGGATGTGCAGCTCAAATCGGTGCTGATCGATCGAGCTGGAAACAGCACTTGCACGCACCGTTTGTCGAATAGCGTTTTCAATGGACTCGATTTCCATCAAAAACCGCGTTCGCAGCTCCCCTTCACGCAGCTGCCACTGCATGCCCATGGTCACCTCCTTTTCATCCCATTGATGCGGCATCTGTTTCTCGTGATCGGGGATTACTCCGCTTATAATTTTAACCCTACCAAATCCGTCCCAGCCCCTGCCAATGGACCTTAGCCACGTACTCTTAAAAGCCTGAACATCGGTCCTCGGGGCGCATTCGAACGACCATTGCCAGCCCTTACTCGTACCAAAAGCAAAAGCACTGCCCAGCCAAGAAGCCGCTGCACTTGCACCGGGGGCTGCGGCCATCCAGCCGCGCTCACCGACCAAACCAACCGTCCCCCATTGGCATGGCTTCCAAGCCACAAATGCCCAACGTGGCTGCCGAACCATTCCATCGCTACTGATACTCAACGACCAACCACCCAGACGAGCAGAACAAGCCAATCCGGTGCGCATTCCCGAAGAAACATTGCCCCATGCCGGCGCAAAATCATAATGCCCCGGAACCGCAAAGGCAGGGGACAAAAGACTTGAAAACAGCATGGCTTCTTTCTGAATCAATCGATTGCCCCAGCCGAGCTTGTGGGTTCCCAAAAGCAATCGAACGTTGCGAGCGGGGCTGAATTGAATGTATCCCGTCAGTCGATTTTGTGTCACTGTTTCTTGGCTCCGCTGCCGCCATGAACCATCCCAACGCATGGCCCATTTTCCAGGGTTTTTCAATCGCACGGATTGCGAAGATGCCATCGACTTTGGGTTGATTCGCATGTCGAAACTGGGGGCAGGGCGCTTGCTCATAATGACCGAATTCTGTCCCGTACAGAGAGCAATCCAAGGCCCGGCGCGCAGCAGCTGCTGGCGGGTCTCCGAGGATAATCCTAAAATGGCCGCAACTTCCTCGGGAATAATGGGCCTGCCTTTGCGCTCGATGTATTGGATAATGTATTCTCCTTCTGAAGGCAACCAGTCCCCCAAAACAACCCGCTCTGCGACAAACGAACGAAAAGCTGCCTCTTGGCCTTTGCCTTCCAACGTTGCATGAAGCGCACACCCCACAAAAATGCATAATACGTGAATATTCTTGCCTGTCATTTTCGAAAATCCATGCGCCAACTCCAAAGCCAGAGCCCCAGAAAATTTGAATGCGTGATTCCGATCCATTGGCGTCTTCTGTCTTTTTCCCATCCCGCATCGAGTCCGAACGAAAGCGGCTGGGGTTGAACCCTTAATCGCATTGATTTCCCTTTGGCCAGGGTCCAACTCCACTGAATATGCAATCGAGAAGAGGGATGTCCCCACAGGAAAAAAGCTGAAAACGCACCCTGCTTGTGCCGCTTGATCCACTGAAGCCCCCCATCGAACTCGCCGCGTTCTTGAACCCCCAAAAGCTGCCCTTGATTGGTGCCTCGAATGAAAGCAGCCAACTTGGAGCCATCTGCCATTCCCCGATTCACTTGCAAAAACATTGGGAAATCCATGGAAAATGCCGTTCCATTGGACCATGAATGGCCCCCAAGTCCCAATCCCAGCCCAATGGACCACCCCTGATCGAGGGGAATTGAATAAGCCAGCAAAGCCCTGCATGTCGCATGGGTGGAGATTGAAACGAACTGACCTACGGCCCCAAATCCACGGTCCGTCTTTGCATGAGCAAAACCGTGATAAGCCGATTGCAGAGGCTGCAGATCCAACGCTAATGTGCTGGACTCTTGGAGAGGAAATAGCGGGGCAATTCCAGGTAATTGTGCCCACAGAATCCCCGTTTTTAACACAACCCAAATCAACGCGTGCATCCGCAGATCATTCCAATTCACCCCTGTTCCCATCGCCTCTTTTCCTCCTTATTCGTGCCTCTGAACTGTGCAATTTGAGCCAATTGCAGGCAACAAATGGGTTGGATTCACTTCCGAGTGAAGCGGGTTTGTAACTGCTCCTCAATCCTCGACGGAGAAATCCAGCCGATCCTTTTCAAACGCTTCACGAATCGCTTCGGGCAGCGCCTTCCAGGCCATCCCCTTGAGCTCGGGCACTTCTCCTTGAACAGAGGACCAGACGCCTTCGGGTTTTTGCAACAGAACGATATCCTTGATTTCTCCAGCGTCGAAATCGATGCGCATGGCGCTGCTGACCGACTGATTGAAGGCCTCGCAGGGATTCGGCTTTTCCGTGTCGAAATAAATCGACTCAGCATTGCCCACAACCTCCACGGAATTGAGCACCCCGCCCGTGAAATACGCATCGAGATTGCGTCCCGAAATTTGTTGCATGCACATCGAGTCAATGTCCAAAATCAATCCCGAATGTCCGCGAGCAGAGAGCTTCTCTGGTTGGTTATCGTTCAATTGCCAGGTCATCGAATCCGCCTTCAGCAACCAGCCTTCGAGCCACGTTAGCGGCGTGCCTAGCAAGTCAATCTGTTCGGTTGAATCATCCCAAAAGAGTTCCTCGCAAGACGCTGCAGCTTGGCCCTGAATCAAATGAACACCAGGCCAAAGACGGGTCCAAGTGGATTGGATTTCCATGGAATCTGAGATCAACCAGAGGGTATCCGACGAAGAAGCATCCATGTACCTTGCCCTTCCACTACTGCCACCTCGCACGGACACGAGGTTTTCTCCCCCTGCGCCTTGCCGGCGCAGTGCATTAGAGCCCCACACTTTCCACACGCGTGACGTGTCTTGTATTTCGACACGCCCCATTGCAGACAACGGTTCCAACGAGTCCGCTGGCACCTCCAATCGATCGGCCTCGAGCCATACGTCATCCTGTCGAACGCGTGCCTTAGTGCCTGAGCCCACTTCCTCGGATGCAAACCATCCTGACTCCTGAGCGGAATCAAATGCTCCAAAGAAACAACTCAATTCCAACTCCCCAGACTGCTCAAGCACACGCGAAAGTCCATGAAAGAATAGTTTTTCGTTTTTTTCGTCCCAATGGAGCGAATCAGACATGACAACCCAGTCACCATCATCGATGTACACGTTGCCCCCCAATTCCAGAAGGGAATCGTCTACCTTGAACAGTCCACGCTCAAACGTGGCCGCTCTTGATTGTTCATGCATGGTCCCACCGTTTGGAAAACGAACCCATTTGGTGCCCAGCTCATAATCAACACGAGTTGCTTGGATTTCTCCCAAGTCACTTTGCATCCGCACTTGCTCACCAACGGTGGCCGTTGCAATGGCCTTTTCAGCCTGTGGATTCAGTAACATGCTTTCGGCCAAAACACGCCTATCACCGTCGTTCAAACGCACATTTCCCATCGTACGAAAACGACCGTCTTTGAACCTCAAAGCGCTGTCGCAAGCCAAGGTAGCGTCCCCATATCCGAGCAATACGGCACCAATTAACCGCTGAACATCGGGCTGACGCTGGTCACGCAAAATGGCGTCTGCCTGTAGAATGTTGATTCGTGTTTCGCCGTCATCCTGCGCTCTCACTGCAAAAACAATCAAAATCGCACAAGCGCAAAGCACCCACTTCAGCCCCACAGAAGAAACACTTTGAAAATTCATGCGCCTGCAAGTTCTATCGAAATATCCGTATTCCTACCTTTGCACTCCTTTCTGAAGGGCGGGTGTGGTGAAATTGGTAGACACGCTGGATTTAGGATCCAGTGCCGCGAGGCGTGTGGGTTCGAGTCCCTCCACCCGCACTCTTCAGAAAAGAAACCAAATCTGAAACCGCTTGCAACTAGGCTTTTCACACGATGAAAACGCCAAAACCAAGCCATTCTTACACCGACACATGCAAATCGATCGGAACAATATTGACGAGCTTACCGCTCGATTGACCTTGACCGTTGAGCCCGCTGATTACACGGAACGCGTTCAAAAAATCCTCAACGACTATAAGAAGTCTGCCCAGTATCCCGGATTTCGAAAAGGCAAGGCGCCCATGGCCCTCATCCGGAAGCAGTATGCGGCACCCGTTTTGGCAGATGAGATGAACAAAATCATCTCCGAAAACCTAAGTACCTATATCCAAAAGGAGAACATCGAAATTCTCGGAAATCCTATTCCCGAGACAAGCACCGAGGCTTCGGGGAATTGGGAAAAGCCGGAGCAATTTATCTTCACATTTGAGATTGGATTAGCGCCACAGATATCCCTGGAATTCGGACGAAGCGCAAAATTCACTCGTCACATCATCAAGGTGGATAAGAAAGCAATCGAGGCGGCAACAAAAGACCATTGCAGGCGCCACGGCTCCATCAGCGAACCTGAAGTG
>JADHRK010000120.1 GCA_016777435.1 Flavobacteriales bacterium | reverse complement strand
GTTTGCAGTGCATTTAAATGCGATTTGGAATGCAATGCCGCAGCTTCATTTTTCATTCCGGCGTCCACCATGGCGTCTACTCGTTCATTGATCCGATCGATCAACAGGCTGCGGTCCATTTCCAAGCCAATGTTCACGGTGTCGAATATACGTGGCGCCAATCGAGGGGTGTGAAAGGATGAAAAAGGTTTGCCCGAAGCGAGGCAAACTTCCAAGGCACGAACCACCCGCTGTGGGTTTTTGATGTCCATTTTCGAAGCGTGATCGGGGTCGAGCGCGCGAAGTTCTTCGGCCAGCGCCTCAATGCCCGATTCTTTAAGCTGTTGGTTGAGGGCCATGCGAATGGTCAAGTCAGCAGGCATTTCGTCCAGCCCTTCCAAAACCGCTTTGATGTAAAGCCCGCTTCCTCCCACCATGACCGCCGTTTTGTGGGTCTTGAACCAATCGTCCAGCCATTGCACGGCATCCGTTGCGAATTGACCTGCGCTGTAGTGCTCCTCAACGTCCACAAAATCAACGAAATGATGGGGCACGCATGTTCGTTCTTCGGCAGAAGGCTGAGCTGTTCCTATGGGCATATCCCGGAAGATTTGCCGGGAATCTGCGTTGATGATTTCGCATCCCAGGAGCTGAGCGATTTCAATGGCCCGTGTCGTTTTTCCGATGGCCGTCGGTCCGACAATTGTCACCAACAGTGGCCGATCGCCTGGTTGCAGTGCCGTTGCGGTAGAGGAGTCAGAGGCCATGGACGGGGTTCAGAATTGATCGCGGTAGTCGTCGATGTTTTCGTTGCCGCCGGGGGATTCGTCATCCGTGCCATCGTCATTCAGGTAGGCATCCAGTTCCGCATCACCTGTTGAATCCACAGGACTTTGGCTACCCGCTGCTCCCGGTTCATCAAAAAGAGCCTCCATCAACGCCGGATCATCCAATCCTTCGGGCTCTTTGCTCATCGGATCTGGGGCTTTCCCAAATTCGACAACGAGGCTGGGATACGACCCTGCCTCTTGAGGCGCTGTGACGGCCATAGGTTCCAGGTAAAAGCACCACATGCGCAAGTAGTCATAGACATATAACCCTTTGCTCTGTGCATCGGGCAGCAAGTCTTTCACCGTTGCTGATTCCATGGAGGGCAGTTCGGGCGACATTGCCATCATTGGAAATTCATCCCCTCGGTCCCATTGTTCATTGCTTTTGTAAAAGGAAGCCATTTCGTTGGCATTGTTCCATTCAAAAGCATCCAGTGTGGCTAAGTGGAGGTGCATCAAAGGCGCATCATAATCGATCTCGATGTCCCGGAAAATATCTTCTGTAGCATCGAGTATGATGCGCAGCTTAATGATTGACTCCATGGTCTAAAGATAGGGCTTGACCTTGAGAGGGTCGATTTGTTCATGGCTCGCACTAAATGTGCATTTGGCTGCACGGATACACAACAGTTGAGGGGATTGATGTGTCACGTTCATCTGCTCCGCAATCACGTCGCTGACCTTTCGGTTTGCGAGGAGATCCAAGAAATATGCATCCACGTTCGCGGGCAAGTCCCATTGCCGCTCAGTAAATTTCAATGCCATGCGGCTCACGCTGCAGCGCGTGCTATGTTTGAACACAACAATGGGAGCGCCGTGCGATGCTGCCAACGCGTTTTCCCAATCTTGTAAGGACGTCAATGTTTTCCAATCCATCGGATGCAATAAATTTGCTGCAAAATTACTACGACTCATGGATACACGATTCATAAAAATTCCTCTTGCCCTCGCAAGTTTGGCCTATGCCGTGCACCTCTTTACACAAGGATACATCGGAAGTGGAGTGGGCATGGTCCTCGTGACCGCAATGATTGTGTTGGTGACGCTTCAGAGCATGCGCTTGTTGATGGCCTTTGTGAGCTTGCGTCAGCAGAAGATGGAGGATGCCCGGAAATGGCTCGGTCGCGTAAACCCCAATCATTTGTGGGCGCGCCGTCGTGGGTACTGGTATTTTTTGTCCGGGAGTTTGGCGATGGAACAAAACATGAATCAAGCAGAACAACTGCTGAAGCAAGCCCTTGAGATTGGACTGAAGCAGGACCATGATAAGGCTGCAGTCAAGTTGAACTTGGCCGTTGTGGCTTCGGCGAAGAGGAAGCCGAAGTTGGCAAAAGCCTTGCTCGTAGAATGCAAGCGACTGGACACGAAAGGCGTGTTGAAGAAGGACATCAAACAGGTAGAGGCGGCCATTCGCAATCCGCAGATGATGCAAATGCGCGGCCGCTAAGCACGGTTACGATGACTTGTTCCCTTTACCGGGAGGCTGCCCTTCGTTCTTCCGCCGCTTTTTTTTCTTCCTGCTGAACTTCTCGGAGAAAGAGTAAGCTGTTTTCTTCTGCTTCGCGACAGAGTTGCTGCAAATCGTCCTGTGATTGGGCATTCCAATCCTTTGATTTGAGGACGCCAATGAAATAGGCAAGCTTTTCGTTGCTTTTCCTTACCGTTTTTTCGGCTAGGACTCGGCTGCTGGGGTAGTGAAGCGCCAGTTGCAACGCACGTTCCGTTACCTCGGCATAAAAGGCGTGTATGGCCCGTTGAATGTGGTGAACTGGAATCATGAATCGGAGTAGGCTGCTTCAAGTCAAAGTGTACAGCACCTCCCAAAGTAGGCTGAAAATCAATCAACTCCAAATCAATGCAACTGCGCGTGGCGTGGTTTTAGTTCTTGAGGATGGAATCTATCGCATCTGCCAAGCGTTTGTTGGCGAGGAATTGTGTTTCTAGGTTGCCTGCGAATGGGAACGCCGTGTCCAAGCCAGCTACACGTGCTACCGGGGCATCGAGGTCGTGCCAACACTCCGATTGGATTTTTGCGGCAATTTCCGCGCCAATGCCTCCCGTCATGGTGTCTTCATGCAAAACCAGTGCGCGATTGGTCTTGCGCACGCTTTCCATAACGCAGTCCTCATCCCAAGGCAAAAGCGTCCTCAAATCAATGATTTCGATGGAGTGCTCAGGCGTGTTCTCAGCAGCTTTTTCTGCCCATTGTAAGCCCAAACCATAGGTGATGATGGTCAGTTCATTGCCCTCAAGTGCAACCTTGGCCTTTCCCAATTCCAGTGTGTAAGGTTGTTCAGGCACCGAACCCGTAAGTGAACGATACAGGTATTTATGCTCGAAGAAGAGAACGGGATTGGGGTCTTCCAATGCGCGAATAAGCAGACCTTTCGCATCCGCAGGTGAAGAAGGATAGACGATTTTCAGGCCTGGGACGTGGAAGAACCACGCCTCAGTGGATTGGCTATGAAAAGGACCTGCTCCGACGTTTCCACCCGTTGGCATTCGAACAACAACATCAGCATTTTGTCCCCAGCGCCAGTGGATTTTCGCCAGATTATTGACGATTTGGTTGAATCCAACGGTGACGAAATCGCTGAATTGCATTTCCATCATGGCTTTTTTATTGGCGATGCTCAAGCCGAGAGCGGCACCGACGATTGCGGATTCGCAGAGCGGTGTATTCCGAACCCGATCCTTTCCAAACCGTTCCACAAACCCTTCGGTGACTTTGAATACGCCTCCGTAGTCAGCGATATCCTGACCCATTAAGATCAATTCTGGGAATGCTTCCATGGATTGGCCCAATCCCTCTTGAATGGCATCGATCAGGCGCAATTCACGATCACTTGTCTGTTCAATGCTGTCCAAGTTGGGCCATTGCGATGCTGGGGCATCCGCGAATCGATCGGCAAGTTCTTGCGCTTCATCGGCTAAGATTTCAGGCTCTGCTGCTGCCGCTTTCAATCCATCTTTAATTGTTTGGTTGTGGCTGGCTCGAAGGCCCTCGATGAAGCTGTCATCAATGATCTCCTTTTCTTTCAGCCATTCGGTAAACCGATCCACGGGATCGACCTGTCCCCAATGATCGATAAGTCCATCGGGGTAATATTTTGTTCCTGACGCTTCTTCATGGCCGCGCATGCGGAACGTTTTGAATTCAATGAGGATGGGCCTGGGGCGTTCGCGCAGCGCCGCCGCCGCATCTTTCACGGCATGGTACACAGCAAGTACATCGTTCCCGTCGACTTGGATGGCATCTTCCTCGGGAATTCCGTAACCGATGGCTTTGTCTGTGAAATGCTTGAATTTGAACTGTTCTACCGACGGAGTTGATAACCCCCAGGAGTTGTTTTCGACACAGATGATGACAGGCAACTGCCAAACAGCCGCAACGTTCACGGCCTCGTGGAAATCGCCTTCAGAGGCACCACCGTCCCCAGTGAATACCAGGGTGGCCTTGCCCGATTCGTCCAATTTCTGGGCCAAGGCGATGCCATCTGCAATCCCCAATTGCGGTCCGAGATGTGATATCATTCCCACGATGTGGTGCGCCCGCGATCCAAAATGAAATGAACGATCCCGTCCCTTGGTAAATCCGTTTGATTTCCCTTGAAATTGCGAAAACAGACGATCCAAGGTGATGCCGCGGGTGGTAAATATTCCCAGGTTGCGATGCATCGGTAGAATGAAGTTGTCCGCGTCGAGCGCGGCAGCTGCCCCAACGGAGATAGCTTCCTGGCCCATTCCGCTGAACCATTTCGAAATCTTGCCCTGCCGCAATTGACTGAGCATCTTTTCTTCGATCATCCTCGGTAGCAAAATCTGACGGTAGAGCTGTCGGATTTCTTCATCGTTCAATGACTTTCGATCAAACGAGAGGGGATTGTGTGGAAATTGAATGGTGTCCATCATCTGGATACGAAGGTAAGCGGTCAAGCGCATCGCCGTATACCCGCTGAGACAGATTATCTTCGCTGCATGTCTAAGCCAAAAGACCGGCATTCAAAAATGAAACGTCGCCGCCAGCGCGCTGCAGCCAGGCCTATTCCAGCGGATGGCCCGGTTGCAACCGTAGAGGTGCGCTTGCCCGCAGAATGGACAGCAGATGCGTCCAAGCTGCGCGAAGCATTGCTTGAAGCCTTGTCTTGGCCGTCCGATCGATTGGGAGAATACCAAGTTTTGCGCAAAAATCTCGATGCACGCCAGCTGCCAGTGCGCGCAGTTTGGAACATTCAAGCCGCCGAACGCGGTGCTGCATTGCCGGAATCGGGAATTCGTTCCGTCGCCTTCCATGCGCTTCCAAAAGAGGCGAAAGAAGTTCACATCGTCGGTGCCGGACCCGCCGGACTCTTTGCTGCGCTGCAATGCATTGGCCACGGACTTCGTCCTGTAATCATAGAGAGAGGTCAGCCGGTGCGCCAACGCCGAAGGGATTTGGTGCACATATACCGGGAGCACAAAGTAGATCCGGATTCCAATTATTGCTTTGGAGAAGGCGGAGCCGGCACTTACAGCGACGGCAAACTCTACACACGCAGCCACAAACGCGGGGACATTCGAGCTGCACTTGAATTGCTTGTTCAGCATGGTGCCGATGAAAATATTTTGGTGGAGGCACATCCTCATATTGGCACAAACAAGTTGCCGGGTATCATCGAAGCGATGCGTGAAACCATCTTGAAGGC
>JADHRK010000119.1 GCA_016777435.1 Flavobacteriales bacterium | reverse complement strand
AATCGTACCTGCGCCGGGCATTCGAATTTCCAAGATCAAAAACCTCGAAGATGACATCGCTTTGAGTTTAGCGGCATTGGGCATTCGAATCATTGCCCCCATCCCAGGACGAGGAACCATCGGGATTGAAGTACCCAATTCCAATCCGGACATCGTCTCCATGCGCGCGCTGATTGCGTCCGACAAGTTTAACCAATCGAAAGCAGCTCTGCCCATTGCGATGGGAAAGACGATTTCCAACGAAACGTTTGTATTCGATTTGGCCAAAATGCCACACTTGCTCATGGCAGGTGCCACAGGCCAAGGAAAATCGGTTGGACTCAATGCGATGCTGGTGAGCCTGCTTTACCGCAAACACCCATCGCAACTGAAATTTGTTTTGGTGGATCCAAAAAAGGTGGAATTGACCCTGTTCAACCATATCGAACGGCACTACCTCGCGAAGCTGCCCGATTCGGAGGAGGCCATCATTACGGATACGACCAAAGTTGTTGCGACCCTCAACTCGTTGTGCATTGAAATGGACCAACGCTACGACCTGCTCAAGGAGGCCCAATGCCGCAACCTCGCAGAGTACAATGCCAAATTTGTACGACGTAGGCTGAATCCCGAAGAAGGGCACCGATACCTCCCGTACATTGTTTTGGTGGTGGACGAGTTTGCCGACTTGATCATGACGGCTGGAAAGGAGGTCGAGACGCCCATTGCTCGTCTCGCTCAATTGGCGCGTGCCATTGGCATTCACCTGATCATCGCCACGCAGCGGCCTTCTGTGAACATCATCACCGGAACCATTAAAGCCAATTTCCCAGCCCGCATCGCCTTTCGAGTCACCTCCAAAATTGACTCACGTACAATTTTAGATGCAGGCGGAGCGGATCAATTGATCGGCCGTGGTGACATGCTCATGAGCACAGGAAATGATTTGATTCGGATCCAATGCGGTTTTGTGGACACCCCCGAAGTCGAGGCAATCTGCGAATTCATCGGCAGCCAGCAGGGCTACCCCGATGCCTTTATCCTGCCAGAATACACGCCAGAAGGCAATAGCGAAAGCGGAAATTTGAGCGACGACGAACGCGACAGCATGTTTGCCGATGCCGCCCGTGTAATTGTGATGCACCAGCAAGGGTCGACCTCCCTGCTGCAGCGGAAACTCAAAATTGGTTACAACCGTGCGGGCCGCATTATTGACCAGCTAGAAGGCGCGGGGATCATCGGTCCGTTCGAAGGTTCAAAAGCACGCAAAGTTCTCGTTCCGGATGAAATGAGTTTGGAACAGATGTTGCAGATAGGAGATGCATGAAGCATCTTCGCACTATGAAATTTTTGCCGTCCCTTTTGAGCGCACTCGCGCTGATTGTGTTGAATTCCTCTCCGATGTTCGCACAAGGAGCGGAATCCATTCTGAATCAACTGAGCAATGAGGCAAAGGCATACGGCTCAATCGAAGCCACCTACACCTCCCACATGGTGGACAAAGTGAGCGACTTCGAAGCCCTACAGAATGGCAAGATTTTCATCGATGAAGAAAAGTATTACTTGGACCTCGGCGACTACACCATCATTTGCGATGGCACCACGATCTGGACATATGAAACGGCTGTGAACGATTGCTACGTAGACGACGCGGACGAAATGGCTGAAGAAGGCATGGATCCATCAAAGCTTTTCACGCTTTGGGAGGATGATTTCAAAAATGAACTGAAAGGAGATGCGGAGATTGATGGCAGAAAGGTGACCCACGTGAACCTTTACCCGAATCAAGGGGATGAAAAGCCATTCCACACCATCCAACTGTTCATTGATGAGGCCAACATGGAAATGGTCCGGGCCGTTGTAAAAGGACGCGAAGGAACCGATGTCACCTATGACGTGACGTCTTTCAAACCACGCGCTGCTGTCAGTGAAGACAAGTTCACATTTGATGCAGACCTTTTTCCAGGGGTGAGCATCATCGACAATCGGCTCTAAGCGCGATCAGTCGTTGATCAAGCGCGCCCAATCTCCGTCTGAGAACATGCGCATGTGCCAGTTGCTGTTGACAAGCCGCGCTGCCGCTTCGTCCCATCTCCATTGAACCGCATGCTCCATCGGGGTCGGTGATTCTCCTACTGGGGCCGCACGTTTGTCTTGCTCCATCCACTTCGCCGTCTCCACCAACGCATCGAACGCCAAAATGGAATACGCTGTGGGATCGGTTCCATACATTTCCCGAAAACGAAGCGTTTGCTGCTGCACCTGTGGATCAGACCAATCGATGCGATTGCTCACCGGTATCGTCCAATTGGACCGGGTCATAAAATCGCGTTCCAAGAATTCCAGCTCAGCGGTGGCCGGATGGGCATAGACGCGCACAGGAAAAGAATCCGCCAACTGAAGCTCAGTTTGAACGTATGCGTACATCGACTGCGAATATTTGCCTGATGGAATGGCCACTACGTTCAATTTGGCTGTATCCATTTTTGCAGTGATCCCCTCTGCAAATCGGTTGTTTGCCGCCAAGAATTCCAACCCCTCCAACGAGCCGCGAATACTGGAATATCCCGCTTTAAACGCTGTTTCGAGGTCCACATCTTTCCCTCGCGTTTCCAGGAACAACACCGTATCTGTTGGATGGTTTCGGGCCACAAGCGAGCCCAATTTGTACATCCCATCCCGTTCATCGGACCGCAGCGAAAAAGATGCCGCGTGATGCGACCAGAAAGCCGGCTTCAAGGAGGTCAAAACCCATTGCGGGGTTTGGGGCAGGGTTTGGGCCAACAACCGGTTAATCGAATCCATCCTATTGCTGCGCAGCGGCCCAAAAATGACATCCGATCCAATCAAATCAGATTCGCTCCAAGCATAAGTTCCGAGCGTATCTGGCTCCGTGTCTATCACCCGCAGCTGAACGGCATACCCACTGTCTTGCAATAATTCTGACGCCCATTCCATGCCATGAAAAAAGTCCAAAGAAACCTCGCGCAAGCGGGTTGTCTTGGCGTCAAACTCTCCTCCGATTACTGTATCCACGTCAAGCATGAAGGGCAGCATAGCCAATACCCGCAGCGTATCCGAACGGAGTACAGGTAGCATTCTGCCTCGAGCAAGCTCCATCCCCAAGTCGACCTCAGCCGAAATGATCCGAGAAGTATCCGCAGGCAGCATGGTCGGCACCTGCAAGCGATCACCGATGCCCAATGTCTCCTTTATGTGGCCATTGGCATCCTTCAGTTCCTTGTCCGTAATCTCATATTTGCGCGCAATGCCGTACCACGTTTCACCCGCAACCACTTCATGCGTAGCTCCTCTCCAGACTACGGTATTCGAAGCCACCAACAACTCCCTTGCAGCCGGAATCCAGATTTGATGGCCGGGCGCCAGCGGCGATGCAACGTTCGAGTTGGCTGCGGTCAATTCATCAAGCGTGAGGCGATTGGCACGGGCGAGTCGCGCGAAGGTATCGCCCGGTAGCGCTGTGTACCACGATTGCGCATTGCAGGTTGAAGCGCACATAAACAACCATGCAATGCATGCTCCAATCAACGGCTTATTCAAGAGTCTATTCATGATGGCAATTCCGTATTGAAATGCGCAAGGTAAAAATCTTCACGGTCAGCTTTGTCCATTCCAGCGGTCTCTTTCATAAACCGGTTGCGGTCCTCTCCGGATACGAAAACCCAAATGCACACCGAATTATTGCTGTGATGGATTGCTTTTCGTTCATCATCAATCGCGCACAAGTCTGGCGGCATTTCGGCAGGAATGCAAATCATCTTATTCCCACTCAATGGTGGCCGGTGGCTTGGAACTGATGTCGTAGACCACCCGGTTCACGCCGCGAACTTTATTGATGATGTCATTCGACACTTTGGCCAAGAAATCATAAGGCAAGTGACTCCAGTCTGCGGTCATGCCATCGGTAGAGCTCACGGCGCGCAGGGCAACGGCTTGCTCATACGTTCGTTCATCTCCCATGACTCCGACGCTTTGAACCGGCAATAAAATTGCGCCTGCTTGCCAAACCTCATCGTACAAGTCCGACGCCTTGAGGCTGTCGATCCAAATCGCATCCACCTCTTGCAAAATCCGCACTTTTTCTTTGGTGATGTCGCCCAAAATCCGAATGGCCAAGCCAGGACCTGGAAATGGGTGGCGTCCTAAAATGGCCTGTTTGATGCCCAACTCTTTGCCCACACGACGCACCTCATCCTTGAAAATCAGCCGGAGCGGCTCGACAACTTTGAGCTTCATGAAGTCCGGTAATCCCCCAACATTGTGGTGGCTCTTGATTGTCGCCGAAGGACCTCCTGTGGCACTCACGCTTTCAATGACATCGGGATAAATGGTTCCTTGTGCCAACCATTTCGCCCCTTCGACCTCTTTGGATGCGTCATCAAACACATCAATGAATACTTTTCCGATGGCTTTCCGCTTCTTTTCGGGATCTGATTCGCCTGCCAGTGCCGTTAAAAAACGATCACCCGCTTGGATGCCCTTGACTTGCAGTCCCATCCCTTCATAGGTTTCGAGAACCTGCTCAAATTCATTTTTGCGCAGCAGACCATTGTCGACAAATATGCAATGCAATTGGCTTCCGATGGCGCGGTGCAACAAGCCCGCAGCAACCGTGGAGTCCACTCCACCACTGAGGCCAAGAATGACACGGTCGTCACCAATTTGTTCCTGCAACCGAGCGACCGTCTCATCCGCAAAATTTGCAGGCGTCCAATCTCCGGCACATCCGCAAATGCCTTGAACGAAGTTGCCCAGCAAAATGGTCCCCTCGGAACTGTGCCAAACTTCGGGGTGGAATTGAATGCCCCAAACCGGACGGTGGACATCGCGAAAACCCGCGAATTTCACATCGTGCGTGCTGCAAATCGTCTCGAATCCGTCTCCCAACGAGAGAATGGTATCCCCGTGACTCATCCAGACTTGGGACTGCGCACTCATGCCGGCAAGCAGTTGATCCGTCGTGTTCACTTCAGCAAGAAGCGCTCTGCCATATTCGCGGGTGTTGGAGGCCTCAACGCCCCCCCCATGGGTTTGAGCCAGGTATTGCGCTCCGTAGCAAACCCCGAGCACCGGAACCTTTCCGAGCATCGTGGACAAATCTGGCTTTGGTGCGCCTTCATCGCGGACACTGTGAGGAGAACCCGAAAGGATGACGCCTTGAATATCCTCGGCCAATCCGTCAAATGCGTGCCAGGGTATGATTTCTGAATAAACATTCAATTCCCTCACCCGACGGGCGATAAGCTGCGTGTATTGACTTCCAAAATCCAGAATAAGAATGCGTTGATGTGCCATGATACAATGTCCCTTTGACGGAATCCCGTTTGAAAAAAGCAAAGGTAGCCTCGTCGTTCCGGCTCGATGCCGAATTGGAAACGGTACTTTTGCACCATGATTCACCAAAACCTCCAAGGCAAGCGCATCCTTCTCGCCAGTCAATCTCCCCGACGGCTCGAATTGGTCCGGGGATTGGAACTGGACCCCATTATCCGGCTCAAAGACGTTGACGAGTCATTTCCTTCCTCCATAACAGGGCCAGAAGTTGCAGAATACGTT
>JADHRK010000012.1 GCA_016777435.1 Flavobacteriales bacterium | reverse complement strand
AAGGCCGAGATCGAGCAACCCAAGCGATTATGCCATTGCGTGGAAAGATCTTGAACGTGGAAAAGGCCATGCAACATAAGATCTTCGAAAACGAAGAAATCAAAAACATCTACACTGCCCTCGGTGTAACGTTGGGAACGGAAGAAGATGAGCGCGCCTTGAATATGACCAAGCTCCGCTATCACAAGGTTGTCATTATGTGTGACGCCGACGTGGATGGCAGCCACATTGAAACATTGATCCTCACGTTCTTCTTCCGGCACATGAAAGAACTCATCGAAAACGGTTACGTGTACATCGCAACGCCACCGCTTTACTTGGTGAAGAAAGGCTCGCGCCAGATGTATGCCTGGGATGATGACGAGCGCGATCGCTTGATTGAACAGTTCAAAGGGGCTGCGGGCAATGATTCCGGCATCGGAATTCAGCGCTACAAGGGTCTCGGAGAGATGAATGCCGAACAACTTTGGGATACTACTTTGAACCCTGAAAACCGGACGTTGCGTCAGGTGACGATTGACAACGCTGCTGCTTGTGACCACGTCTTCTCCATGCTCATGGGTGACGAGGTTCCCCCACGACGGGCATTCATCGAAGAGAACGCGAAATACGCGAACATCGACATCTGATCCCCGTTGACAAATACGGCAATGAACTGGAGCAACAAGTGCGTTTGGATCACAGGAGCAAGCAGTGGCATTGGTTTAGCCGCTGCGCAGGCCTGGTCTGAAAAAGGTGCAAATGTCATTCTCTCCAGCCGACGTCAAGCTGCATTGGAATCCGTCGTTGACTCTTGGAGCGATTCAGCTCAAAAGCGCAGCATGGTGCTGCCTTTGGATTTGAGTGATTCTGACTCCATGCCCCAGCACGTGGAAAAGGCCATTGCTTGGAAAGGTCAAGTTGATGTGATGGTGCATTGCGGTGGAATAAGCCAGCGCTCTCGTGCGATTGACACCAAATTGGAAGTGGATCGCAGGGTCATGGAAATCGACTATTTCGGGACGGTTGCCCTCACCAAAGCCTTGCTGCCGCACTTCGTTTCTATGCAGCAAGGACACTTCGCCGTCGTCACGAGCCTCATGGGGTTGTTCTCATCTCCCCTGAGATCGGGCTATTGTGGTGCGAAACATGCCCTTCATGGATTCTTCGAAGCGCTGAGAGCTGAGCATCACGAAGATGGTATCGGCGTCACCATGGTGTGTCCCGGATTCATCCACACGTCCATCTCGCTCAATGCCGTCGTTGGCGATGGAAGCCACCAGGGAACCATGGACGCCAAAACGGGGCAAGGTTTGAGCCCCGCCGAGTGCGCCACGAAAATGATTCGCGCCATCGAACGCAGAAAAGCGCAAGTACTGATTGGACGGTTCGAAATTGTAGGAGCCTATCTGAAACGATTGGCCCCCAATCTCATGCGCAGGATTGTCCGCAAGGCGGCGGTAACCTAATAGCAGCAACTCGAAACCTCGGTGGGATCAGCGGTATTGTGGTTGATTCCAAACTTTGATTGACGCGTCTGCATCGATGCCGGAAAGCAGCTCCACAGTAATCCCATCAGACAGTCCCAGGTCCACATCCCGTCGCTCGAACACATTTTCTGCCACAGCAATTTCCACGTATGACGTTTGGCCTTCGTATTGAACCAACGACTCTGCAATGACCAGTACTTCCCTCCTTTCGTCCAGAACGACATTCGCATTGGCCGAGTATCCCGCCCTCAAAAATTGACCTTTGGTGAGCTGAACAGCCGCCTTAATTTCAAACTGGATTGCACCGGCCTCCTCCACTCCTTTTGGTGAAATGTATTCCAACGCCGCGGGAATGGTCAGCCCTTCGATAGCCCCAATGGTCAATTGGATGTCCATCCCTACCGAGAGCTTCTCTACTTCACTTTCATCAATTTTGCCAAGAAAAACCAAGTCCTGCATGTCCGCTACTGCCGCCACGGTGGTGCCCTCATTGAAATTATTGGCTTCGATGACGCTATTGCCCTTCTTCACGGGAACATCCAAAACCATGCCGTCAATCGTTGCCGCAATCATGGTATTGGAAGTTCTTCCGCTGCGGGCTGCAACGCCATCTTGGATAATCTTTAGGTTGTCCTCAGCAGCATATACCTCTTCCTTGGCCTGTTTCAATGCAATGTCGAACACCTGGTAGTCCGCCGCCGCAATGATGCCCTGTTCCAATAATGACCGATTCCGGTCCGCATTCATCTCTGCATCTTCGAGGTTGATTCGGGCACGCTGCAATCGGGTTTCAGCACTGCTCAATGCTCCCATATCCGGCACAACAGTGACTTCGGCAATGACATCGCCTGTTCTCACTTGGTCTCCTGCCTCCACCAATACCCTACGAACAATCCCCGAGATCTGTGGCTTGATCAATATTTCCTGCCGCGGTTGAATGGAGCCCGCCGCGACGGTTTTGATAACGATGTCGCCCATGCGAGGTTGTTCCGTACGAAACGATGCGGCCTCTTGCTTCTCCTGCTCAAAAAGATGATTCAAGGTGTAGCCAGCTGCCACCAGCACCAAAACAATGAAAACCAATAAGGCAATTACTCTTCCCTTTTTCATGAATTATTCCGTTCTAATGGCTTCTACAGGCCGTATGGACACTGCTCGGATTGCAGGCAAAATGCCGGCGACCGCGCCCATTACGACCATGATGGCCAATGATTTTAATACGATATCTACTGAAACTTCTGGATTGCGGAAACTGCCGCCATCCATGCCTGGACTGGAAAGCAGAATAGCATCCACCCCTTCAATGGTTGCAACTCCCAATACAGCTCCGATGACGCCAAAAAGTGACGTTAGAAACAACGCCTCTCCCATGATTTGTCGAACAATCATGCCGGGCGATGCTCCTAATGCTCTGCGCACACCAAGTTCGTTGGTTCGTTCTCGGACTGTAATGAGCATGATGTTCATGATTCCGATGATTCCAGCCAAAAGCGCCAATCCGCCAAAGACGAAGCTCACCCAACGAATGGCCCCAAAAACAGATTGAATTTGCTCATACTCTTCGGCCACTGTCCAGTGACCAAATGCGCGATTGTCGTCCGGATGTATGGACAGCCGTGACTTCAGCACAGCCATCACTTCCGTTGCTGCTGAGTCGGCATGAACATTTTCATCAAACAGCAGGCACAACCAACCAACTTCATCTCCGTAGTGAAAGGCTTGATTGAACGTTGAAAAAGGAATTAAAATGCTCTGCAAATCCTCTTCAGCATCTTCACCGTCGCGCATGGAACCAAAGACGCCTACCACAGCAAAATGTACGCCGTTGATGCGAATGCTATTTCCAATGGGATTTTCATCCTTCGCAAACAAAATATCTTGAACACGCTTTCCGATAACAGCAATCTTTCGCCGGTCGGATATGTCCCGGTTATTGATGTGGCGGCCTGATTGAATGGGTTTTGCCTCGATCAGTCGCTGCTCAGGATACTCACCAAAAACCGTGAAAGCTCCCGTTTTGATCCCACGTGTTACGTTATTTGAGCCGCGCCAACCGCCTAGCTGATTTTGCGGAGCAGTGGCGACCAACGTTTGGCTATTTGCCTTGAGGTATTCAACATCTGATATGGTCAAATCAACATTTCGTCCGCGCTGGAAGCCTTTGTAGGGCATGCTGGTGGACTCGGTCCACATGAACATGCTATTGCGCGCCGAATCACCCAAATCTTGTGAGACTCCATTTTCCAAACCGTTGGCTGATCCAATCGTCAGAATAATCATGAACAGCCCCCACCCCACTCCCAATCCACTCAGTGCCGTACGCAGCGGTTTTTGAACGAGGATTTGGATCAACTCCAAAAAGTGATCTCGGTCGAAGAAGCGTTTCAATGGATTACTCATCGCGCAAGGCTTCTACAGGACGAATGGAAACGGCTCGAGTGGCAGGACCAAGGGCACTGACAACACCCACAGCGATAAGGATTCCCAGGGCTAGAACTGCGGAAGAGAAGTCAACGCGCGGGTTCGAGAAAAACTCGTGATCCGCATACGGGGCAAGTGCCTGGAGGGTCCAAACTCCGGCCACCAATCCAAGGCAGCCCGAAA
The DNA here is from genome assembly GCA_016777435.1 of Flavobacteriales bacterium. GTDB lineage: Bacteria > Bacteroidota > Bacteroidia > Flavobacteriales_D > Sanyastnellaceae > UA16. The sequence goes on along the minus strand of JADHRK010000012.1, from coordinate 19,120 downwards.
CGAGCATCAGGACCACCGACTCCTGAACAATTTGCCCAACGATGCTGCCGCTCGTGGCTCCCAATGCTTTGCGAACTCCAATTTCTTTGGTGCGCTCCCGCACCACAATGGCCATGATATTGGCCACTCCCATCGCACCGGCAAGCAAGGTCATCAATCCCACGAACCACACAAACAAATTAATTCCCTGAAAGATGGAACGGAACATTTCCGCATCTTCATTCCGGTTTTCCACCCAAACGCCTTCCGAATCCTCGGGATGCACAGCCAGTCGGTTTTGCAACCAAGAAAGCAATCCGGTCGATGTTGCTCTTGTTTCCTCAATTTCCGCCGTCCCCGTCCCCATCGATATGCGGCTGATGACATCTGAATTTTGAAACAAGCGTTGCGCCGTGGTGAACGGCACATAAACACTGCGGTTCTCCCAACGTGAGCCCGATTGATCAAAGGCCCCAACTACTGCAAATTGAATTCCCCGTACCATGACAAATGAACCGACCGCATCTTCCGGTTTTGTCCCCCTTGGAAAAAGATCGCTGAGCACTTGGCCACCAATGACAGCCACCTTCCTATTCTCGGCTAGATCTCGGGCATTGACGAATCTCCCTGCGGTTAGATTGACGGATGCGATGGATTCCTGGTCCGGATCCACCCCACGCATACCGTAAGAACCTTGTTCGTTCTCAAATTGAACCGTACTGCCCCATCGAAAAAGCAAACGCGACCAAGCGGGTATCGTATCCAACTGTTCCTTCAACGCGCCTTCATCTGCATTGTGCATCTGGACCTGTCGGTTGGGCTTTCGACCGCGATAAGCCAATTGCGTTCGCCCCGTTCGAATTTCAATCAAGTTGGAGGCACGGTCACCAAAGGTGGATTGCACGCCATTTTCGAGGCCCGTTCCGAGCCCTTGCATGACCACTAAAATGAAAATGCCCAATGCAATACTCAATCCAGTGAGCCCCGTTCGCAGTGGATTGCTCAAAACAGTATGGGCGATTTCCAACCACGAATCACGATCAAACATGGCCGGCGGTTTGCGGATTTTCTATCAAACCATCTTTGAGCCGAATGACGCGATCGCATTGGTTCGCAATTTCATTTTCGTGGGTAACAATGACGATGGTAATGCCTTCCTGATTGATACCACGCAAGAGGGTCATCACCTCGTTAGAGGTCACTGAATCCAGCGCACCCGTGGGCTCATCCGCCAAAATCAATCGCGGCTGCGCAATGAGGGCACGCGCAATCGCGACGCGCTGCTTTTGCCCGCCACTCAATTGATTGGGAAGATGACGCGACCAATCCGCCAACCCCACGCGCGTCAGGTATTCCATTGCCTTCAACTGACGCTCCTTTCGCGGCACTTTTTGGTAATACAGTGGCAACGCTACATTTTCCAGCGCTGTTTTGAAGGAGATCAAATTAAAACTTTGGAAAACAAAGCCCAAAAACTGGCTCCGGTACCGCGCCGCCATGCGCTCGGTCAATCCGTTCATCTTTTGGCCATCCAACAGGTAAGAACCGTGATCGGTATCATCCAACAACCCCAACACATTCAGCAGGGTTGATTTTCCCGATCCACTTGATCCCATGATCGCAACCATTTCTCCTTCCAACACCTCGCAGTCAATGCCCTTGAGCACTTCCAGCGACTGACTTCCCGTCTGGTACGATTTCCGAATGCCTTTGAGCGTAATCACGAGTCGAAGATAAGTTGGTGGGGCTGCGGGGCGTTGATCAAGAACCCAAATCCTGTGAAAACATCCACTCGCGTGCAGCAAGCATCTGCGGTTGCAGGAAAACATCGGTCCCTGAAAATGGAACAATTTCGCGAAAGGCCTTTTGCAGTTGGAGCAGCCGCGGGGCCATTCCCGGCTCATTGCGCAAGCTCGTAGCTTGGGCAGCCGTGAGGCATTCTACCGCCAGCACTTGTTCGACGTTGTCCAACACCTTCCAAAGCTTCAAAGCACCATTTGCGCCCATGCTCACATGATCTTCTTGACCGTTGCTGCTATCGATGGTATCCGATGAGCTCGGTGTGCACAATTGTTTATTCTGTGAAACCAAGGAAGCCGAGGTGTACTGGGCAATCATCAAGCCACTATTTAGGCCAGGATTGGCGGACAAAAATGCGGGTAAGCCTTGCTTTCCGGATAGCAGTTTGTAGGTCCGACGTTCTGAGATACTTCCCCACTCATGCGCCGCCAGCGCAAGTGCATCCAAATGCAAAGCCAGCGGTTGGCCATGGAAGTTTCCACCGCTCAAAATCTGATTCAATGCCGGGAAAATAAGCGGGTTGTCGGTTACCGCATTCACTTCATTTTCGAAGACACCTCGAGCGTACTGCAGGGAATTCCTTGAAGCTCCATGCACCTGAGGCGTGCAGCGGAATGAATAAGGGTCTTGCACCTGCTGCCGAGGTCTTTTCTGCCATTCACTGCCCTCGAGCCATTGGCGAACATTGCCCGCAACCATTTCCGCACCCACTTGATTTCGGATTTGATGGATGCACGCCTCGAACGGTTCTGGACGTCCCATCCATGCCTCCAGTGACCATGCGCACAGCGCATCTGCCCACTGGGCGATGCGCTCCAATCGTTTCACGGCCATGACGCCGTATCCCAGCATGAGTTGCGTTCCATTGATCAAGGCCAATCCTTCTTTCGCACCCAATGTCAATGGCTTCCAACCTTTCGCGAGCAAAAAGTCCATCGCAGGAACCGAAACACCATCCACCCTTACTTCTCCCTCTCCGATCAAAGGCAGAACCATATGTGCCAAAGGCGCGAGATCTCCACTGGCTCCAAGCGAACCTTGGCTTGGAATCACAGGATAAACACGTGCATTGAGATGATCGACCAGGCGCTGAACCGTTTGCAAATGGATGCCGCTGTGCCCTTTGGAAAGGGCTTTAATCTTTAGCAACAACATCGATTTGACTATTTCCTCCGGAACGTCATCGCCCACTCCACAGGCATGAGAAATCAGTAGATTTCGCTGCAATTCACTCAATTGATCTGACCCCACTCGGGTATGTGCCAAATCACCAAACCCTGTATTGACCCCATAGATGGTGGGCTCTGAAGGATCCTTCAAACGTTCTTCGAGGTAGTTCCTGCAATCCTGAATGGATCGTTCTGCTTCCACAGAAAGAGCTACGTCGTTGGTGGATTCTACCCAGTCCCAAACGGATTCGAGGGACCAGTGATCGAGGTTCAGTTCATTTACTTTCACCCTTCGAATATAATGCCATTGTCACCGTTCAATGCTTCTTATCTTCGAACCAGATAAAACGACTTCCATGACCACCCCATTTCGAATGATTGCTTTTTGCCTGAGCGCGGGCCTTTCTTTCATGCAATTCATGCCGATTGCTGCAAAGGCCCAATCTCCTTCTTCTGCGCAAAGTGACATCAGTCTTGATGCCATTGCTGATATCGAACGTGACAACGGGCTATCGCTTGCAATGATCGAAAGCCCCCTGCTTGATCAGAGTGCAATCGCCATCAATTGGTCCTACAACCGCGGAATGCAGACGGATCGAACGGGGTTGGCAGAGGCACACATGCAATGCTTACTTCAGCTCTTCGAGAAAAATGTGCAAAAAACAACGCTGAATTGGGACTCACTTGGCATCCATGCCACAGAGCATACTGTGTCCTTCACCCCTTCCAATCAAGGCATGGCTGAAGTTATTTCCGCGCTCGCTGTCGCCGTGGTCGGATTTCAAGCCGACTCCTTGGATTGGGCTGCCATTCGAACGGAGATGGAGGCGGCGCTTCAAACCAATGGGGCGCTTTTAAGCACAGAACCAATGGATCAACTCATGGATCACATTTTGTTTTCAGCCAAGCATCCGTATGGTGAAATTCCCGACAGCACCTCCCTCTCAGCCATCAGCCTTAGCGACATCGTGGAATTTCATCGCCAATATTTCCGACCAAACAATTGCCGAATTGTCATCTGCGCCGCTCCAAAAGTGGCAGATGAAAACAGCGCCTTGCAATGGGCTTCAGCGTTTGACGAATGGAAATCTCGGTCTGTCCCAGCTTCAAGCATTTCTCGACCGGCTGTAAGTCGCAACACTGAGGTTGCCTGGATTGAATCCGACAAACTTAAATTTGTAGCGTTTCGAGCCGGACATGTGATGCGGTTGAAACCGGGAGATAGTGAAGCTTGGATTCTGAGGACCGCTGCAGCAATTCTCGAGCAGCGTTTGAATGAAGGACTGACCGTTGACGAAAATATATCCGTTCATTTCAAGTCCGATGCCAATACCGGACGATTCATCGCACAGGGTGTACTGCATCGTTCGACGCTGACAAATCGCATGAGTCAGCTGCAGGAGGAACTCCAGCGCATCACCGATGACTTGGTGACGGAGGTTGAGCTCAACGCCGCGAAACAGCAATTAAGTGAAGCCCATCGTTCCAACGCCAGCGACGCGCGTTGGATTGCAACGCACGCAGCAAAACGCACGGAGTCCCTGATATCATGGTCCACGGCTTCGGCACAGCACCGTTTAGACAATGCCAGTGCCAATGAAGTACGACGTGTCGCAAACAACCGATTGCGTCCTCGAAATCTCAATTTCTTGGGGAAAGGGCCGAAGGACGTTGGTCTGGATTTCGGCACTGCACTCGATAGCGATGGAAATATTGATTGGTACGATGACGCAGGCAACTTGATTGAACCGTACGTCCCGGTTCCGGGCTTGGAAGCCGCAAGTGTTTTCAATGCTTATTACGAAGCATGTGGGGGCGCGAATGCATTCGAAACCACGAAATCCTCGCTGGCCGTGACACGCATGGATGCAGAAGGCGGCACGGTGTATACCATCACAACAAAAAGCCTTTATGGCACAGGATTCGTCGCTTCCTATGAAGCTAATGGTCAAGTCATGATGGAAAATGTTGTGACGGTCAAGGATGGATTCAAACGTCAAATGGGCATCAATCAAAAAATGAGCACGAGCGAGTACGATCGCCTCCGGCCCCAAATTTACCTCGATCGTCTTCTTCGATTATCAGAACTGCAAGGCACTGCGGAAGTGCTCGGCAGTTACGCGACCAATGGAACAAGCCAATACGTAGTGCGCATCCATTACGCAGATGCCAGCGAAGAAACGCTGTTCTTTGATTCGGTTTCTTCCAAACTCATCGCAGCAACGGTCAAACGTTCCGGCGGAAACGGCGTGAATACAACCCACTACGACTTCGACCAGTATCAATCGTATGATGGCTTGGCTTTCCCATCGGTTATCACCCAAACCACCAATGGTCGATCGATTCAATTCATCACCGAAGCGATGGATTTAAACATCCGAATCAGCCCGGAAATATTTAAGCGATATTGACATTCATGGAATCCAAAACACTTGTCCAACTCGAATCCATCGCGGTCCAGCAAGCAGAACATGCGGTGCTCAAAAATGTCAATCTCACCATTAAAAGTGGCGAATTGGTTTACCTCATTGGCAAGACGGGCTCTGGAAAGAGTTCGTTGCTCAAGGCTCTCTACGGAGACCTTCCCATCGCCTCAGGGAAAGGCAAAGTTTGCGGTCATGACCTCGCGAAAACCAATCGCAAAAACATGCACCTGCTGCGCCGAGATCTCGGCATCGTCTTTCAAGATTTTGCTTTGTTGCAAGACCGAACAGCCGAGGCCAACCTTGCGTTTGTGCTGCTGGCAACGGGCTGGAGCAAAGGAGCTGCCCTGGAGAATCGCATCCAAACGTGCCTGAAATCGGTTGGGTTGGAAACGAAAGGCTACAAAATGCCTCACTCCTTATCCGGAGGGGAACAACAGCGATTGGCAATTGCGCGTGCTTTGCTCAACGAACCACCTTTGATCATTGCGGACGAGCCCACCGGCAATTTAGATCCTGAGACCACCGATGGGATATTGCAATTGCTACATGATTTAGCGAAACAAGAGCGTTCGGTGATCATGGCCACGCATGACCACCAAGCGTGGAACAAATACCCGGGACGTGTTATCGAATGCGTGAACGGTGGAATCGCAGAACTCCCAAATATTCCTGTATGAAACAAGAAGTTCAACCACTTCTTAGCATCATCATTCCGGTGAAGGACAATTTTTCCGGCCTAAAAAAAACACTGGACGTCGTATTCGCACTGAATCAATCGATTGATTGGATTGAGTTAATTGTCATCGATGGCGGAGGATGCCGTCACACCGAACAATTTTTATTGGAAAACCAGCACCGAATTCATCACATTCGATCGGCTTCTGATTCGGGAATATACCACGCCATGAACTACGGCAAAAGCTGCGCAACTGCCCCGTGGGTTTGGTTTTGCGGTGCGGGAGATTTGCCTGTTCAGGACACCTGGCTTGCCTTCTTGCCTCAGATGCAAACTTGGGCACAGGATAAACTGCATATTTTTGGCGTTGACCTCGGGAATGAGCGTGAAATTGGTGTCCCCTCTCATTATCCTCCTCGCTGGGATGAATCATTGGTTTGGCGTAATACGACACACCATCAAGGGGTGATTTACCCACGGGCAATCATTCAGGCGACGGATTTCAAGCCGGCATATAGCATTCTTGCCGATTACGCCATGCACTTGCATTTTTGGTCCGCTGGCGTCGGTGCCTCTTTGCATGACGCTACGTGGAGCCACATTGAAACGGGAGGCGTTTCAAGAAACTTTGGTGTCCGACTTTATTGGCAAGAATGGAAATTGAAACGCAAAACGATTCGGGGGTGGCAACGGGCCGTGCAACCCCTATGGTTGCTGATCAAATTCGGCTTCAAAAAATCCGGAATCCATCGCACCGGAGCGGCTTAAAGCACCGCTTCTGCTGCCTTCATGGCTTCCGCAATTATCGCCGCTTCAGCCTGCCAATTCAACGATTCAGAAGCTTCCGAGCAACGACGTTCCCATTCCACGGATGGTGTTTGCAAAACTGCATCCACAGCCATGCCAATCGCAGTTGGACTGTGGTCATCAATGACCACACCAATCTGCCAATCCTCCACAACCTTCTTCACTTCCGGCATGGGACTCGCCACCACCGGAATCCTTGCATGGATATAGTCAAACAATTTGTTGGGAAGACTGAACCAATAATTGCCGTGTACGCCGCGATCCAAACTAAATCCGAAATCCGCCGCTGCCGTGAGTGTACACAGCTTTTCAAAGGGCATCTTAGGAAGGCAGATCAGACGTCCATCGCAGGATGAGACTTGTCGCATCGCCCATTCAAATTCGGCCCCGGCGCCAACCACCACTAAGTGCCATGCACGGTTTGCACGAAGCGCTTCGACAGCCTCCTTCACGCCTCGATCCTTATCAAGGTAAGCGCCTTGTAACACCGCGAAAACGGCGTCCTTGGGGATGCCCAACTCTTCACGCCATTTGACTTTTTCCGTTTGGAATTCGCGTTTTAAAGGCATATTCCGCACCACCCGTGGTCGAACCGACAAGGCCGTTGGGTAGCGTTTTTCATACGCATTCGCGATGGAATCATTGACCGTAATCACCGATTTCAGGCGGGGGTACACCCAATGCTCAAGACGCAACCAAACGCCACGTTGAAAGGGCCTTCCGGTCAAGCCGGCTGCCTCTGTAAAAAATTCATGGCTGTCATAAATCAGTGGAATTCCATGCCATTTCGAGGCCAAAAAAGCAGGCAACAGCGTGTCCAAATCGTTGGCCCAAATGGCGTCGCAACGCGTGCGGAGCAATTCCACCAGCAATGCACATTGCCAAGTCGCGTAAAAGAGAAACCCACGAGCAAACAAAACTGAAAGCCGCTTTCCTCCGTGCGGAATGGCCAGCGCCTCAGATCCAGGCATCGTTCGCCCAATCAAAAATGGAATCCAAGACAAATCCTGCAGGGTGGTGCAGGTTTTCAGTACCCGCTGATCGTGATTGAGATCATTGGAAACCAGAACAGCTATCTTTTTCTGTACGGGAGAATTCGTCGCTTCAACCATTCATTTCTGCATGAACCTGACGGAGGACTTTCTTGGTGTATTCTGGGAAGTCCGCCCCCATCATCCACCCAAAATAACCCGGATTTGCAGTGAGGACTTCCGTCACCTTCTTTCCTTTGTGCTGGCCAAAATTGAAAAGTACTTCATTGGCGTCGTTGTACGCAAATCGCCCAGCCAAATCAGCAAATCGCTGGCGTTGACAAAAGCCATGAAGGGCATCCATCTCCGTGGGCACTGGACCGACGACTTCATCATCGGAAATGCGAACGGTGGTCTCAGGGTATTTCTCCAATTGCGCTAAAAGAACTTCCAATGTGGCTTCGGTATCAGGCAACGCCTCGTGCGCACCTTCTAATTCTTTCCCGCAATAAAAACGATAAGCGGCCCGCAAGGTCCGCTGTTCCATCAAATGAAAGATGTTTTGAACGTCGATTAAGTTTCGGCCCTCAAGATCAAAATCAATGCCGTTGCGCAAAAACTCTTCTGCCAAAAATGGAACATCAAATCGGTTGGAATTGTAGCCTCCCAAATCGCACCCTTCCAGAAACTCCGCCATGCTTTTTGCAAACTGCCGAAATGTCGGACGATCCGCAACATCGGCATCATAAATGCCATGAATCAAACTGGTTTCGAGGGGAATGGGCACACCCGGATTGATCAAAAGTCGGTGCGCTTCTCCGCGTGCCTCAGGCTTCTTCTCGACCGTTCCATCGGGATGAACCTTGATCATTGCAATTTCGACAATGCGGTCCTTGGAAAGGTCTGTGCCCGTCGTTTCAAGGTCAAAAATGACCAAAGGCTTCTTCAGTTTTAAGGCACTCAAATTCATTGCTTCGCTTTCGTTTCCTCGTTAGACAACGGTTCGATTCAAATCAAACCCTTCCAGATAATCTGCGACACGACGCACAAAACTTCCTCCCAGCATTCCATCAACGACTCGGTGGTCATAGCTGTGGCTCAAAAACATCATTTGACGAACACCGATGACGTCTCCTTCCTCGGTTTCGATCACCGCCGGTTTCTTTCGAATGGCGCCCAAGGCCAATATGGCCACTTGTGGTTGATTGATGATTGGCGTGCCCATGACATTCCCAAAAGTACCCACATTGGACATGGTGTAAGTCCCTCCTGCAGTATCGTCGGGCTTCAATTTGCCCGCACGCGCTCTGCCGGCAAGGTCATTGACCTGATTGGCAAGACCGACCAAACTCAACTGATCTGCATTGCGAATGACGGGCACAATCAAATTGCCTGATGGCAAGGCAGCAGCCATGCCCAAATTGATTTGCTTTTTAATCACAATCCGATCGCCATCAACGCTCGCATTCACACCTGGGAAATCGCGGATAGCCTTCACAATCGCCTCCGCAATCATGGGCGTAAATGTGAGTTTCGTTCCATGCGCTTTCAAAAATGCTGCCTTATTCCGATTGCGCCACTCCACCATCCGTGTGACATCCGCCTCCACAAAACTTGTGACATGTGGACTTGTTTGCACCGAACGGACCATGTGGTCAGCAATCATTTTTCGCATCCGATCCATCTCCACAATTTCATCCTCCCCTGAAAAAGAAACAACTGGATTGCTCTGCTTAGCAGACGATGCAGCCGAAGGCATGGCCTGGGCGGGTGCGGCTTGAACAGGCGTTACAGCGGTAGCACCATTCGTGCCACGTTGCGCTACATGATCGAGTATATCCGCCTTGGTAACTCTTCCCTCTGAGCCCGTGCCAGAAATTGACTCCAATTCTGCTGGAGAGATTCCTTCAGACTGCGCAATGCTGCGAACCAAGGGCGAATAAAACCTTCCTGACGCCCCCAGTCGAGGGGGCAGCTCTGCCAAAGGCGATTGCAATGTTTCCAGGATATGATCTTCTGGAATGGGAGACGCGTCACCGACTGGAGTTGGAGTTGGAGTTGGAGCTGGAGTTGGAGTTGGAGCTGGAGCTGGAGTTGGAGCTGTAGTTGGCGCTTCTGCTTCAGCAGGCGCTGCGGCAGGCGTTGCGGCAGGTGCTGCGGCAGGTGCGCCCGCATTGGCGCCTTCCGTCTCCACATCAAACCGAGCAATCGCCTGTCCCACGGCTACGGTATCTCCTTCCGCCACCAACCATTCAACCAAAGTACCATCCTCAGGGGCTGGCACTTCGCTGTCAACTTTGTCGGTCGCAATTTCGACCAACGGTTCGTCCGCCTCTGCTCGTTCCCCAGGTTGCGTGATGAATTTGGTGATCGTAGCCTCCGCTACGCTCTCACCCATTTTTGGAAGAAGTATTTCAATTGTTGCCATGGCGATGTATTACGCGGTGCGAAATTAAGGCATCGCGGATGACTCCGAAGTCAACCGTCCATCTATAATCTCGAACATAGGTCAAAAGTGTTCTCTGTCGCGCCCGATTCGAGTCGGAATTGGAACGAGAGAAAATAAAATGTTCCCATTTGGAACCGTTGGAGAAATCCGTTGAGATGCCCACCCAAGTGCGTTTTCCTGCAATCACTTTAGCGGCTGAAGGAATCCAACTGTACCGTCCAGATGCCACTAAAATGGGACTCAAAAAGAAGACAATTACCGAAGCACACACATCAAATGTGCGCTTGACACGCTTGGCTCGAGGCAGGTGAATGGCCCGGGGCCAATCGGAAATGGATCCCAACTCAGGACCGCCGACGCCAACGACGTGCCCTCCTTCCGTCCAAGCAATTCTGAAATGGATTGCTGCATTGGCCGCACCGGTCATGGCTGATATCATCTGCGAAGCCGTCATTTCCCTTCCACTGAGGATCACTTCATTGATGCGATTGATCCGAATCACCTCGTTCAGATCACGCAGCCCGCCGAGGTATTTCATTCCTTCCATTTGCACCTGCTCGTCCGAATCGGCTCGGTTCGCAGGATGCAAAACCTGAAGCGTCTCTGTGGAATTCGCTGGCTGCGGCTCATGTTCTGCAATCAATTCTGTGATGGCCAAAAGTTCCTTTGGGCTCGAAATGAACAACCTTCTCCTTTGGCGTTTGCCACTCCATCCTCTTCCCTTGTCCCAGCGCCAGCGAACGGCGAACAGAATCACAGGCAAGATTGCCGCGCCAAATAGAAGCAATGCTCGACTAAAACGCATGTTTTCCGGGAGCAAGCCATAGCCTGCAAACAACACAAGCCCACCTGTCAGCACGCCCCTAAAGAGCGCCATAGGCTTCCACGGCTTGTCGTATGCACCTTGAAATTTTAGGCTTAATAGCCACAATCCAGCATAGACTCCAGTCGCTGGAATCGCCCAATTCCAGTCGTAAAGAATGCCTTTGAATTGGCCATATTGCCGAAGAAAAACAACCAAAGACGCCCAGAACAGACTGAATTCTACTGCGGGCAATTGGATGGTTCGAATGATGCGTGCAAAAATGGCCAACGCTGCTCGGAAATAGATGGCCAATTGAATCAACCCAAGCATCGCACGGGCATTTCCACCTGAAAAGTGTGTGCGCGCAAAAATCTGCATCGCCTTGTAAAACACCAGTACGTAATTGAGCGAACCTTTTTTAGTGCTCTCTCCCTTGTAATGGATGATGGAAGTCTCAGCGAAATAATGATTCTGCCATCCACCTTTCAGCAGGCGCCAACTGAGATCAATGTCTTCACCGTACATAAAATAGGACTCATCCAGCAAACCGAGCGCATCCAGTGCTTCCCGTCTCATCCACATGAAGGCGCCGCTCAAGATTTCAATTTGATGATTGGCATCTGCGCGCAAATGGCCCATATAATACTGGTTCAACTTCGCCGATCGCGGCGCCAGCTTATAGAGGCCGGAAATTTTACAGAATGCCACCCAAGGTGTCGGCATTCCGCGCTTGGATTCGGGAAGAAACCGCCCCATGCCATCTACCATCGGCACCCCCATTCCCCCCAGTTTCGGATGGCAATTGGCATATTCCAAGCATTTGCTCAAGGCATTCTCGGGAACCACTGTATCCGGATTTAGCAGCAATACCCATCGTCCCTTGCTCTGTTCAATCGCTCGATTATTCCCCTTGGAGAATCCCACATTTTCATCCAAGGCCAAAAGATTCACTTCTGGAAATTGACTTCGGACCATCGCGCAACTTCCGTCGACCGACCGGTTGTCAACCACCCAAACATCGGCTTGAAAGCCCTTGGCCTCCAATTCGCGTACACTTGCGCGCACGGACAAAAGGCACTGGCTTAAAAAGTGCTCAACATTGTAATTGACGATAATAATGGATAGGTCCACGCTGTGAATTTAAAGCCAAACCAAGGGATCAACCGAATGAAAACGAGATAATGCTCTCAATTGGTATATGGCAAACGTTGCCTCAGGCTCTGCACCAATGTGGCCTCATCGGCATGCTGCAAATCCTCACCGACTGCAATGCCGCGAGCGATGGATGTGACCTGCAAATCGAATGAACTCAATTTCCGAAAAAGGTAAAACGCCGTTGTTTCTCCCTCCATTGTGGCTGGAAGTGCAAAAATGATTTCGCCGTCGTCATCCTTGGTCAATTGGCCGGCACGTATCACGAGCGATTCAATGTTCAAATCGTTGGGACCCACTCCTTCCATGGGGCTGATGACCCCACCCAACACGTGGTATCGGCCCTGAAATTGGCCGGTGGCCTCGATGGCCAGCAAATCACGCAGGTCTTCCACCACACAAATGAGGCTTTCTTTGCGGAGTGGATTGATGCAAATGGAGCAGCGATCTGATTCCGTTAGGTTATGACAGGTAGCGCATCCTCTGACACCTTGACGCATCAATTGAAATGATTCTGAAAATGCCTCCACCTGTTCGTCCGATCGCCGCAAAAGATTCAAAACCAACCGCAGCGCAGTCTTTCGGCCAATGCCCGGAAGGGAAGCCATTTGGTCCACGGCAGCTTCTATGAGGCGCGAAGGAAGTTCCATGTGGCGAATTTACGATGTTGTCCCATCTTTGACACATGAATCCGCAGATGGTCATTGGTGTATTTTTGGTCTATGTACTCGTTTTACTCAGCATTGCTAGCTGGACGAATCGAAAAAGCAATCCAAACGATGGAGGCGCCCATTTTTTTGCAGCGAATAAATCGGCACCGTGGTACGCCGTGGCATTCGGCATGCTCGGTGCTTCCCTGAGCGGTGTGACCTTCATTAGCGTTCCGGGCTGGGTCGAAAGTCAGGGGTTCACCTATATGCAAATGGTATTGGGCTACTTGATTGGCTATGGCTTTATCATGGCCGTTCTGATGCCCTTGTATTATCGCATGGGGCTCACAAGCATATATGGTTACTTCGAATCACGCTTTGGCGGTCGCGCCTACAAAACAGGCGCTGCTTTTTTCATTCTTTCCCGCACCATTGGAGCTTCATTTCGCTTATTTCTCATCGCCCTCGTGCTGGATTTATTTGTCCTTCAGCCCTTGGGGTGGGATGTTGCATGGGCCGTGTTTGGCGGATGGCAAGTGCCTGTGGGATATGCAGCGGCCGTAGCGATCATTTTATCGGTGATTTGGAGCTATACCCGCAAAGGGGGATTGGGCACCATCGTATGGACGGACACCCTTCAAACTGCGGCTATGCTCATTGCGGTGATCTACTCAGGCCACGCCATTGTCAACGCGTTGGGTTGGACATGGACAGAAGTACCTCAACAAATTGCTGCTACGCGCTGGAATCAATGGGTGGTTTGGGAAGATTGGAAGGCGTCCAATCACCTGGTGAAGCACCTTTTGGCGGGTGCATTTGTTGCCACTGCTATGACTGGGATGGATCAAGATATGATGCAAAAAAATCTGGCATGCCGTAACCTCAAAGAGGCGCGGTGGAACATGGGCAGTTTTTCTGTGGTTTTGGTCTTGGTCAATGTCTTGTTCTTGGTCCTTGGTGCACTTTTGTATAGTTGGATTGCGATGAAAGGAATCTCCATCGACCGAGCTGACAGCCTCTACCCCACAGTCGCCTTGGATGGCGGGCTTGGCATCGGACTAGGGATGGTATTCTTGATCGGCCTACTTGCATCTGCATTTAGCTCCGCTGACAGCGCACTGACCGCGCTGACCACTTCTGTGTGTGTGGATTTGATCGGGACAGAGCAAATGGAGGCAAGGCAAGCCACGAAACGCAGAAAACAAGTACACCTCGGGATGACCGTCGTGCTTTTTGCTGTCATCATGGCCTTTAGTTCCGCGAATGACACCAGCGTGGTAGCTGCCATTTTTACCGCCGCCAATTACACATACGGTCCAATCCTCGGCCTTTTCGCGTTTGGTCTCGCAACATCCCTTCGTCCAGCGGACACATTGATTCCCATCGTGGCCATTGTAGCTCCCTTAATCTGTTATGCCCTTGAATCGTACTTGAAGGCTATCCATGGCTTCAGTTTTGGCTTCGCCTTACTGCCTGTGAATGGTTTGATCACCTTTCTTGGACTGGGGGCTGTGGCACTCGCCGCTGGCAAAAAATAAGTTCTCGAATTTTTCGCATTGCCACAAAACTTAAATTTGCAGCTTCATCGAAGCATAACAAACACTGAACTGACCGCTTGCCATGACGCAACGTACCTCCCAACTGCTCAATCGACTCTCGGAGTCCGCCACCATTGCCATGGCGAGGAAAGCGACCGAACTGAAGAAATCGGGTGTCGACGTAATTTCGCTTTCACTTGGAGAGCCCGATTTTGACACTCCAGAATTGCTCAAGGCCGCAGGAATCAAAGCCATCGAAGAAAACATCACGCATTACACGCCCGTGCCGGGGATTTTGGATGTCCGTGAAGCGATTAGCAAGAAGTTCAAACGAGACAATGGACTCGATTATGGACCGGATCAAATCGTCGTCTCCAACGGGGCGAAGCAAAGCATCACCAATGTCGTGCTTTCGCTGGTAGATCCGGGCGAGGAAGTGATTTTACCGGCTCCATACTGGGTGAGCTATGCGGATATGGTCGCTTTGGCGGGTGGCACTTCCCGGGTGTTGGCCACTTCCATAGAACATGATTTTAAAATTCAGCCCGAAGCATTGGAAGCGGCCATTACGGACAAAACTCGCTTGCTGATCTATTCTTCGCCGTGCAACCCATCGGGATCGGTGTATACCCAATCCGAAATTGATGCTCTTGCGGAAGTCTTGAAGCGTCATCCACAGGTTTTCATCATTAGCGATGAAATCTATGAACTGATTAACTTTACCGGCAAGCACGCCTCTATCGGAACCATCCCAGCGTTAAAGGATCGCGTAATCACCGTGAATGGTGTGTCCAAAGGTTTTGCCATGACGGGATGGCGATTGGGTTACATTGGAGCTCCCACTTGGATTGCCAAGGCTTGTTCAAAAGTTCAGGGCCAGGTTACTTCAGCCCCTTGCAGCATTGCACAAGTTGCTGCGGGAGCAGCCGTATCCGCCAACCCTTCCATTGCAGACGAGATGAAAAGCGCCTTTCTCAAGCGTCGCGACATTATGATTGCAGGGCTCAGTGCGATTCCGGGCATGAAGGTCAACAAGCCTATGGGTGCGTTTTACCTATTTCCCGATGTAAGCGAATTGTACGGAAAGTCTGTTGGGCAGCGCCACATCAGCAATGCGGAAGATTTCGCAATGTACTTGCTAGAAGAAGCACATGTGGCAACTGTTGGCGGCGGCGCCTTTGGCACGCCGGAATGCATTCGATTGTCCTACGCTGCATCTGAAGCGCAATTGCAAGAAGCGATTCGTCGCATTTCAAAAGCCGTTGAAGCGCTTGATTGATTCGCGCGCCCTACCTTCGTAACATGGATGCCCTCAGTGCCCTTGAATCCGGTCAAGATGTCACCGCCCTTGTGATTGGTGATGTTATGTTGGATGCATACATGGTGGGGCATGTCAATCGCATATCGCCCGAAGCTCCCGTTCCTGTGGTCGATGTGCAAGCCAAGGAGTCCCGATTAGGCGGCGCAGCTAACGTGGTGAAAAACTTGCTCGCCGTTGGCGCCAAAGTACACCTCGCAACCGTGATTGGCAATGATGCTGCTGGCGACACGATCGCCTCTCTTCTCAAGGGAATGCAGGTGGGCTCTTCAGCTGTGCTGCGTAGCGATTCGCGTCCTACTACCGTAAAAACCCGAGTGATTAGCAACGGACAACAACTGGTACGAGTAGATGAGGAGGTCACTTCGGACATCCCTGAAGCGCTCGAAAACCAACTGATGGTGGAATGCAGCACATTGTTCGAATCTGTGCAACCCCATGTGGTCATCTTTGAAGATTACGACAAAGGCGTGCTGACCGACCGGGTTATCAAATCGCTGATTGCTGCAGCCAGCAGCCTAGGCATTAAAACAACCGTGGATCCAAAATTCGCTCATTTCTCCAGTTATCGCGGAGTGACCTTGTTCAAGCCAAACCTGAAGGAATTGGGCGAAGGCATGGCAATGGCTATCGAAAAAAAAAGCGACCAAAGCATCGAACGAGGAGTAAAACGCATGCACGAGCTGCTTTCTCCGCTGTTTTCAATGGTGACCTTGAGTGAGCGAGGTGTTTGCATTTACGGGCCCGATGCGCAGCAGAACTATTGCCGGATTGCTGCATTTGAGCGGGAAATCATGGATGTGAGTGGTGCCGGTGATGCCGTCATTGCCGTTGCTTCTTTTCTGCTCGCATTGGATGTTCCCATCATGGACATCGCAGCCCTCTCCAACCTTGCTGGTGGATTGGTTTGTGAAAAAGTGGGCGTTGTGCCGGTAGAACTTGAACGCCTCAAAGCGGAATGGGTTCAGCATCGTGAATCCATTGCGCCTGCTCCCCTCTCAAGATGAAACTTCAAGAAATTAGGGAGCGCATCAATGTATTCTTGTACGGCTCGAAAGAGCGCGTTCTGAATGGATTGAAGTTGTTCAACTTGGTGGTTTCGACGGCGGCCCTATTCGTTTTGGCCATCTATTACGGCTACCCCAATGAAAGCCACACCGCAGCGCAGCTTTTGGGGTTTGTGAAAGGAACGTTCGCTTTCTACGTACTGCAGTACATCACACGTATTCTTTACGATTATCACCCGATTCGCTACATCCGGAAAACGTGGTTCGAAGCGGCCGTCATGTCCGTTCTGGTCATCGAGGGTGCGAGCGATTTATTGACCGGCGAATTGCTCATCAGTCGCCTTTCAAATTCCATTGCATTTGAATCCATCTCGGACTTCAGCACTTTATTTATCCAAGGCTATTTCTTTACCGTAGTTGTTGCTGAATTGATTCGAGAAGGATCAGTTTTACCCCGCATACGCTTGAATCCTGCCATCATCTTTATCATGAGTTTTCTGGGAATCATTGCGGCCGGCACCGTGCTGCTGATGCTGCCCGAAATGACGACAGCTCCCGGCAGCATGCATTTCTTGGATGCGATTTTCACATCGACCAGCGCTACCTGTGTGACAGGTCTCATGCTTGTCGATACTGTGACTTTCTTCAGTTACAAAGGACAGATTGTCCTCCTGCTTTTGATTCAGCTCGGGGGATTGAATTTGATCGCATTTGGGTCCTTCTTGGTGCTGGCCTCGAAGTTTGGCGTTGGCATTAGGCAACATGAAGTCATCGAAGACTTTGTAAACCGAGACAACTTCAATGCCAGCAGCGGACTTCTCGGACGCGTTCTACTCTGGTGCATTGGAATTGAAGCCACAGGAGCCTTGGCCATGTATCTATCGTGGGGCGATAGCCTGCCGGGGCTGAGCAACGGCCGAACATGGTTTTATTCGGTGTTCCATGCGGTTTCCGCATTCAACAACGCCGGTATCTCGCTTTTCACCGATGGATTGGCGAACCCTGCCGTTGGAAGCAATTACGGCATTCATTGGATTGTTACGGTCTTGGTGTTCTTCGGTGCATTGGGCATGGTGGCCATCTTCGACTTATTCGGTTTTGATCGTTTGCGGGAGCGGATGGAACAACCATGGAAACACATCTCATTCGCCACCAAAATTGCCTTGTACTTTTCCCTTGGCTTGGTTGGAATTGGAACCGTCAGCTATTGGTTGCTCGAGCAAGAGGGCACCCTCGCAGGCATGAGCCCATTTGGACAGTTGACCACATCTGTGTTTCAAAGTGCCACCAGAACAAGCGGGTTCAACACGATTGACATCGGACAAGTAGGGATACCTATGTTGTTCTTGATCATTATATTAATGTTTATTGGTTCATCTTCTAGTTCAACTGGAGGTGGAATCAAAACGTCCACATTCTCCATTGTTTTAGCGGATGTATGGCGAACGGTTCGAAGCTTGGATCATGTGCAGCTATTCAAGCGAACCATACCAGATGTATTGCGCTCCAGAGCCTACAGCGTGCTGCTTTTCTTCTTGGTCGGAAACACGGCTGCCATTTTCATGTTAACCATCACAGAAGCTGAAATTTTGAACACACCGGGACATAGCATTTTGGACCTCATTTTTGAAGAAGTCAGCGCCTTTGGCACGGTGGGACTGAGCACCGGCATCACGCCCATGCTCAGCGCATACGGCAAGGTAATTGTCATGGCCAGCATGTTTGTGGGGCGCGTTGGAACGCTCACCGTTGCCTATGCCATTGGCGGAAAACTGACACAAACTCACATCAAATACCCCGAAGGCCATACCATGGTCGGATAACCACAAACAATGGGAACGCGCATTACGCCCTACACTGCTCCAGATGAGGAATCGAAAAAGGAGCAAGTTGCCCGCATGTTTGATAACATTGCGCATAGCTATGATTTTCTCAACCACCTCTTTTCCTTTGGCATTGATGTGTTGTGGCGTAAGAAGTCTATCCGAGTTTTAAAACTGCACTTGGCAAAGGTCGGAAGGCAGGAAGGTGCAAAAATCATGGATATGGCGACGGGCACTGCTGATTTTGCCATTGAAGCCATCCGGATGGGATTGACCGACGCGCACATTACTGGTGTTGACATTTCCCCCGGCATGCTAGACGTTGGTCGGCAAAAGATTCGGAAACGCGGCTGGACAGAAAGAATTGAACTGATGGAGGGAGACAGTGCCAACTTGCCGTTCGAAACGGACACATTCGACGCTTATACCGTTGCTTTTGGCGTGCGAAATTTCGAACACCTTGAAAAAGGGCTGACCGAAATGCACCGTGCACTCAAACCAGGAGGTCTCGGCATCGTACTGGAGTTTTCCAAGCCACGCTACTTCCCCA
>JADHRK010000118.1 GCA_016777435.1 Flavobacteriales bacterium | reverse complement strand
AGTACGGTGTGCCGCTTTCGAGCCCCATGCTATCGTAATCCATGCCCAAGACCATGTAGGCATAGTAGGCCAAAACGGAAGACAGATTGTCCCGGTATTGGTCAATGCTGAATTGGATGGTGCTGCTTCCGTCCCAGCTGATGTCAAAATCGCTGTCATTGACAAGGAGCATGGAGGTGTTATAATCACTGTTGTAGACGGGCCGTGAACTCTGAACTTGCAAGGTGCCTTTGAATGTGGTAGCGGATGGTGCTTCGGAGATGGTGATTTGGAAGCTGCACTCGATGCGCTCTTCAAATAAGATTTGATCATCGGTCCACCGACGACCGTTCATGAATTCCTGGATGTTTTCCTCCATAGATTCAAAAATCGAAGACTCAACGTTGGCGATTTGCGGGGCAATGACCTGTACCCGGCAATTCAATTCTTGGCCTTGGAGGCTAGCAAAAGCAAAAGACAGTATGCTGGCGCATGACAAGGCGATAAAATGGGCGTTTATGGATCGAATCATGGCTGCAATTGTATCTGAATGAGTTGAACGATGTCTTGGGCAACCTCTTCTTTTAATTTGAGTTCAAAAATATGGGAATTCCCATTTTGCTCAAAAACAGAAATTTTATTCGTGTCGGTTCCAAATCCAGCGCCTGGATCGGCCGTACTATTCAATACGATCATATCAAGGTTTTTTCGCTTGAGCTTGGATTTCGCGCTTTTCACGCCATCATCCGATTCAAGCGCAAAACCGACGAGCAATTGATCACTTCGCTTCTGTTTTCCCCAATCAGCCAAGATGTCGGGGTTTTCATGCAATTCGATGGCTGAGGGCATTTCGTTTCGGTGCAATTTTTCGGAGGCACTTGATTTTGCGCGAAAATCGGCTACTGCCGCAGTGGCGATGCCAATATCGGCGGTCTTGAATGCTTCCAGCGCTGCTTTGTGCATCTCAACCGCCGTTTCTACCCGCGTGACTTGAACGCCAAGGGGTGGGGATAATTGCACGGGCCCTGAAATCAAGTGCACATTCGCGCCAGATTGTTTCAATGCAGTGGCCAGAGCAAACCCCATTTTCCCGGAACTTCTGTTCCCGATGAAACGAACGGCATCAATGGGTTCGTGCGTTGGCCCTGCCGTGATGACTATCTTTTTGCCAGCGAGAGGTGCTTGAGATTGGAACCAGGACTCCAACCAATTTGCAATGGTTTCGGGCTCGGCCATGCGCCCTTTGCCGTCTAGCCCTGAAGCCAAGGGGCCAGATTCTGGCTCGATAATGGGTACGCCCCGTTGTTGGAGGGTTTTGAGATTGGTTTGTGTTGCATCGTGTTGAAACATATCCAAATCCATCGCTGGGGCTGCAATGACCGGACACCGGCTGCTAAGGTGAACAGCCATGAGAAAGTTGTCGCAGGTGCCGGCAACCATCGCGCTGAGGGTTTGAGCGGTGGCGGGCGCAATCAAGAAAAGATCTCCCCATAGTCCCAATTCGACATGGTTGGTCCATTCCCCAGAATCTTTATCCTCCGTGAAGTCACTGTATACCCGATGCCCTGTCAAGGTTGCAAGGGTCAAGGGTGTAATGAATTCCGTAGCGGAGGGTGTCATGATCACGCGCACCTCTGCACCACGACGCTGCAGTTCACGGGCTAGCAAAGCTGACTTGTAGGCCGCAATGCTTCCGGTAACTCCTAGTAAAATTTTTTTGTGTTGCAACATGGCGGCAAATGAGTTCCGCCAGGTGCTCAATCTTCGTTTCCTTCAGCTTCTTCTTCAGACTCGTCTTTCTCGTCGAAGCCGAGGAGCCCTTCTCCCATTTCTGCTAGGGCCACGCTGTGGGGCTTTGGGAGCCGCTCGTAAAATTTTGAAATCTCGATTTGTTCGCGATTTTCAAACACTTCTTCCAGTGAATCCGTGGGGGTGATGAACTCCTCCAACTTGGCGTTGAGTTCTTGTTTCATCTCTACGGCCAATTGGTTGCTGCGCTTGCTGAGCACCACAATGGTTTCAAATAAGTTGCCTGTTCCGCTCTTCTCCAGCTCATGACTGTCGCGGGTTTCGGTCGTCTTTTCAGCTTTGATGGACTTGAAGTTCATGGTCATTCAATGGTTTGGTTGGCCTCCAGATTTTCAATGGCATTGATGCACTTTGCGTGAACAGCTTGCGCGTCTTTCATGTATTGGCTATCAGGGAAACGGGCGACAAAGGTAAGAAAAGCTTCAATGGTATCGTTGAATCGTTCCAATTTCCTTCGTTCGGTGCTCATTTGGGCATATTGATAGTAGCTATCCACGATGAGCCATTGGATTTCATCACGGAATGGTGTATCCGGAAAATCTTTCAATGCATTTTCAAACGCAATGACAGCGCTTTTGTACTTCTGGGTGCGGTGATAGAGTTTCGCGGATTCATAGGATTTCACTTCCGTTTTATAACGCAGCTCATCCACAAGTGTTTGGCACGAGTCCCGGTATGGGGTAGAGGGGTAGCGGTCCAAAAAGAGTTGAAATTCACTGATTGCAGCATCTGTTTCGCTTTGATCCAAGGAGGCTTTTGGACTCAATTTGTAACTGCAGATAGCGGCTTGAAATTGAGCGGATTCCGCTCTGCTATCGTTGGGAAAGGTTTTGGCGAAGGTTTTAAAATGGTACCGCGCGAGGTAAAAATCCCCAACGCATTCATGGGCTTGCGCGCGGTAAAACGCCGCGTCAATGGCGCGTTCTGTTCCGCGCGATAAGCTAGCCACTTCCTCCAACAAGGGGAGCGCACCAAAGCATTTGTTGCTGTCCAGGAATCCCAGAGCTCTCTCGTATTTGTAGCCCAAATCGGTGCTCTTCATGATCTTGTTGTAATCGCTGCAACTGCTGAAGAGAACGAGCGAAACGAAGATTGACCCAAGCAACGTGGGAGCGAAGACTCCGGGGCTAAATAAGTGAGCCGTGAGCTTCGGCAATTTTGGATATAGTGGCATCGTGGCGGCGAAGGTAATTGGCTTTGCATATCTCAGCAAGAAGCCCCGTTTATTTTGGCAAAACTTTCCTGTTTTTGGCCTCAAAATCGTGAATGATGGAAAATTTCGGAGAAGTCTCCTTTGAAATCTAAGGTTTAATACGCCTTAAATGGTAAGTTTGTCGCTTATTTAAACCTATCGCCTTGGATATTTTTGATCGCATTCGCAACGACCGTGGACCACTTGGCCAACACGCACGTGAGAGCCACGGATACTTTACATTCCCGAAGCTGGAGGGTGAGATTTCCAACCAAATGACCTTTCGCGGCAAAGACGTTTTGGTTTGGTCCGTGAACAACTACCTTGGATTGGCCAATCACCCGGATGTGCGGAAGGTTGACGCCGAGGCCTCGGCCAATTGGGGAATGGGTTATCCGATGGGTGCGCGCATGATGTCAGGACAGACATCGCAGCATGAGCTGCTTGAAAATCAGCTTGCTGATTTCATGCAAAAGCAGGACGCATTCCTATTGAATTATGGGTATCAAGGGTGTCAATCCGCCATTGAGGCATTGGTGAGCCGGCACGATGTCATCGTGTATGACTCCGAGTCCCATGCGTGTATGGTGGACGGTGTGCGTTTGCACCAGGGAAAGCGCTTCGTCTATCAGCACAACGACATGGATTCCTTTGTCAAGCAATTGGACCGAGCTAAAGCCATTTGTGACCAGTCGGGCGGCGGCATATTGGTCGTCACGGAGGGAGTATTCGGGATGGCGGGCGACCAAGGCAAATTGAAAGAGATTTGCGCTTACAAAGAATCCTATGGTTTCCGACTGTTTGTGGATGATGCGCATGGATTTGGAACCATCGGGGACAGTGGAAGAGGCGCAGGTGATGCCCAAGGTGTCCAAGACCAAATTGACGTTTATTTCGGCACCTTCGCCAAAGCCATGGCCACCGTTGGGGCTTTTGTCGCCGGTGATGAAGACGTAATTGACTTCTTGCGCTACAACATGCGATCGCAAACCTTCGCCAAGTCCCTGCCAATGCCAATCGTGATTGGTGCTCAGAAACGCTTGGAGATGCTTCGCACCCAGCCCGAGCACAAAGAGCGTCTTTGGACGGTAGCCAATGCCCTTCAGTCAGGCCTCAAGGCAAACGGTTTTAATATCGGAGTAACAAATTCATGTGTCACACCTGTGTTCTTAGCTGGCGGTCTGGGGGAAGCCACTAATTTGACATTGGATTTGCGCGAAAACTATGGCATTTTCTGTTCCATTGTGGTGTACCCAGTAGTACCCAAGGATACCATCATGCTCCGTTTGATACCAACAGCTGTGCATACTTTGGAGGACGTCGCGTATACGATCGAAACCTTCAACAAAGTGAAGGATAAGTTGTTTGCGGGCGATTACAAGAGCGAGAAGATTGCTTCTTGGGCCTAATGCGGCTCACGTTCTGAATGATGCGCGTTTACATTGAATTGTCTTTTGATGGCAACGCCTACCACGGCTGGCAGCGCCAGCCTAATGGAAATACCGTTCAAGAAGAATTGGAGCGAGCGCTTTCCCTTTTCACGGGTACAACGATGGCTGTTATGGGATGCGGTCGAACCGATGCGGGTGTTCATGCTTCCTATTTTGTTGCCCATTCGGATTGGCCCGAAGAGGCGCCACGAATCAAACGATTCAAGGATTGGAATGAAGCGGTTTGGAAATTGAATGGCATGTTGCCCAAAGCCATCGCCATTCACCGGATTTCTCCGGTTCACGCCAAAGCTCACGTGCGATTTGATGCAACCGAAAGGGGATATGTCTACCACATGCACACCGCCAAGGATCCTTTCTTGGTGAAGCGTTCAGCGCGCATCATGCGGAATGTTGATTTTCAAAGGATGCAAGAAGCCGCACCGCTTTTGATTCAGAAAGCAGACTTTGCAGCGTTTTGCAAGTCAGGAGCTGAACAAAAAACCACGATTTGCGATGTGCGTGAATCGCGGATTGTTTCTTCGGATGGTGGAGGCCGATGGATGTATGAAGTCAGCGCTGACCGGTTCCTTCGAAACATGGTTCGAGCCATGGTTGGTACGTTGTTGGAAATCGGTCAGGGAAGAATCGAACCTGAGGACTTGATGGCTGTTTTAGCCAGTAAGGACCGCAGTCAAGCGGGCTCATCAGCCCCAGCAGATGGTCTGTATTTAAATCGGGTGGTTTATCCAGACTTCGTGCCATGGCATGGAAAATGGGGCCAGGAAGCAAATGGAAAATGACCAAGGAGGCCGTCGCCGGAAAGGTATTTGATGCAGCCACGCTGAAGCGAATCATCAAGCAGGTGCAACCGTACCGGGTTCGCTTTGCGGTCACGGGTGGATTGGTGTTGCTCCTTTCTGGAATGGTTTGGATACGGCCCGCTTTGATTCGGATTGCGGTCGATGACGCCATACCGGCTGGCGACCATGCATATTTACTACAGATATTCTGCGCTGTTGTTGGCCTGCTCATTTTTGAAGCGTTGCTCCAGTTTCGTGTCACCTACATGGCAAATTGGGTGGCGCAAAGTGTGAGCTTGGATTTGCGATCCAAGTTGTTCGAACATGTGGCGAAGTTTCGCTTGCGGTATTTCGATAAGACACCCGTGGGAACGCTTGTCACCCGACATGT
>JADHRK010000011.1 GCA_016777435.1 Flavobacteriales bacterium | reverse complement strand
AAGGAAGTCACGCTCTGGAATAGGGATCCCGTCTCTTCCAATGTTCCAGCGTTGTTTGCAAAAAGCTCATCAGGTTCTTGGTTGAATTCATACAAGATGCCGGGATAATCAACATAAACGGCAATGCTCGTTGCAACATGCAACTCTTCCCATCCATCAGAATCCACGTCGAGCCATTGCCCTGCCCAACACACTTCGTTCATGGCTAAAAATTCCGTGGTAATGTCTGAGAAATTGCCTGAACCATCATTTTCAAGCATGACATTGCCTTCCAACCCTCCGGCCATGAAAAAATCAATGTCACCATCGCGATCAAAATCATGAGCACATGTGGACATGCAATTGATGGCGATATCCAATCCCATGGACTCGGCTGACTCCACAAATGTTACTTCACCGGAAGCTCCATTGTTCATGTAGAACAAATTGGGGTAAATAAAACGGTCCCGAATGACATTCAAATCCAACCAACCATCACGATCAACATCCACCCACTGTGCCTGAAATGACTGCAGACTCTGCCCTCCCATCCCTAGTTCCTCCGTCACCTCTTCGAATGTTCCATCACCCAGGTTGCGATACAGCTCATTGCCTTGAGGGAAATCCACCCCATATCCATAATTCGAAACAAACAAATCAATCAATCCATCCCGATCAAAATCGCCGAAAGCGGGGCCAAAACTTCGGCGATTATCCTGAGCAATCCCACATGTAGCGCTCACGTCCACCATGTTCAAGTCCCCGTCATTGCGCCACAATTTATTGGGGGCCAAACGAAAGGCCACAAAAAGATCTTGGTCACCGTCGTTATCTATGTCCGCCCAAAGCAATCCTTTGGATTGAACCTCAGGCGTGGTAAGCCCTAAATCAATCTCCTCAAAACCACCATCCGATGAAACATAAAATCGCAAATCTCCTTCGTGGTGACCAAAACTCAAATCATCCTTGCCATCCCCATTGAAGTCGGCAAAACTCACTCCAGTGCCCAAATACCCTCCTGTATGATCTGTAAGGACCCCCATCATGCTATCATCCTCTATCAACTGTGCCGAAGCCGTCGAGAAAACAATCACGAACACCCCCAGCCAGGCCCTCTGGAAGTTCGAAACAATGCTTCTCCAGCTGTTTATCCTCGAAATCTTTGACATCAGAACTAAAAGATACATCAAAATTTCAGGCATAAAAAAAGGGCCTAGCTCAATGCTAGGCCCTTTCTCATATCAGACTATAGGATTATTCGCAAACCGTTCCGAATGCTCCCAAGAATTCAAGCAAGTCAGCTGTTGTTACAGAACCATCTTGGTTGATGTCGGCTGGGCATGGGTTTGAAAGATCAAACACGCAAGAGCCATCATCGTTACCGGCAGCTGGATCGTAGTTGTTAGCATCTGCATAAGTACATCCTGAACATTCATCGAAGATGCACTCATCGAGCACAGTGATATTCGCTGCTGGATCATAGTTGCAAGCGCAAGAGATATCGCAACCTTCAATACAGTTGTTACCACCAACACTGAAGTATGCAGGTCCAAAGTTCTCACCTCCTGAGAGCAAACCACCGAATACACCGGAGATCGTCCAAGAAGGCTCGAAGTTGAACGTATCGTCACCCGTTGTCAAAATGTAGCAACCCGCTTCCATGCAGTACACTTCCTGCAAGTAAGAACCGTCGCTGTTGTCATTTGTCAACGTCGTGTAGATCACTTCGTTGCCTTCCAAGTCTGTGATCAAGATGTCACAACCTGTCCAGCCATCACCGAAGCTATCCTGCATTGTAATGGTCACACATGTGCCGTAGCAGCAAGAACCATCTTCAATGGTTGCTTCAGGGTCGTAGTCACAAGCTTGAGCATCGGTACAACCTGCGCACGTCACATACTCACATGTTCCGTTTTCAGTTGTTGCATCTGGGTTGTAGTTACAAGCAAAGTCATCCATGCAACCGCAAACGACGTCTTCGCCAGCGGAGAAAGGATATACCTCAGTAACCAAGCTACCGCCTGCTCCTCCCGCAAGGATTTCGTTGCCGTCACCATCAGTTACCTGCCATGACTGCTCTGCAGACCATGTGAAGGCACCTGTGAAGGCATACGTATAACATCCAGGGTCTAAGCAAAGCACGTCCAAGCCATACTCAGCTCCGTCGAAGTTGTCTTCGTCGATCAAGAAGTCTGCATCGTCAATGGCACCCATAGCAACAGAGTCGCCATCACCGTTGAAGATCTCGTATCCACCAGTAGAACCAGAGTTACCTCCTGTCCATCCGTCACCGAATGAATCGTACATGTTCACCAAAATCGCTACACCTCCTGGGTTCGCATCACAAGCACACGATGTGTACTCACAAATGTCATTGGTTTCAATGTTCGCTTCCGCGTTGTAGTTACAAGCTGCAGAGATCGTACATCCCTCAATTGCAGTCTCGCAAGCCAATTCGATTTGGTAAGAACCTTGTCCGTTGAATACCCCATCGTCTTGGTAGGATACGTAAACGAAGTAAGTCATCATCGGGTCAGAGACGAATTGCAAGTAAGCATCGTCTTGTTCGAAGAAGCCACAGCCCTCGAATGAAGCGTCATTGTCAGCAATTTCGCCATTGACGTCAGTCACGCAATCATAAACTCCGCAAGAAGCAGAAGCAGAAGCATAAACTTGAACGCGTGTGTCAATCACAGAACCACATGTGTTCAATGTATGCAATTCACCCGTTCCCTGGAATGTCCACCATACGCCTGGAAGTGCATCAAACACGAGCTCCACTGAACCGTCTTCTTCAGCAACGCCTGTTGTTGAGCCATAAGACCCAGTTGGAATTCCGAAGTCAGTAACTACTTGGTTACCGTTCCAGTAAACGTTTGCTGTTGCACCATTCCATCCGTCACCGAAAGAATCGAATCCTTCAAATGTGAAGTCACCAGCAGCCATTCCACAAACCCACTGGCCGGCCGTAGCTACACCTGAGTATTGAGAACCTTCGCTGTCCGTGATGGTCCAAGAAACTTCACCGTCCCATGAACCACCGCCAGCTACAACGTATGCAGAATTCTCTCCAGCTGCGCAAGGTGCGCAAACTACTTCAGGTGCTCCGTCAGCAGAAGCGTTACCCATAGAACCTTCCAAATAGCCTTCGTTGCATGGCAGATCAAGCGCATCCTCGCAAAGGTCATTTACAGGCACTGCCGTGTAGACACATGAACCATCGTCTTGGTTCGCGTAGTCCAAGTAGTTGTCAGCTGCACTGTCCGTGCAACCCAAGAATATACCAGTTGTAGTGAATTCGAAGTCACCACATTCAGCTGCATCCGTTGTACCAACAGCGAAATAGTAATTGGTGTTCGGCTCCAAGTTTGGAAGGAACGCTTCAATCGATCCTGCGCATGTTCCAGTGAACACGCAACCAACAAATCCACCCAACGCTTCACAATCACCTCCGTCCAAGTAAATGGTCAAAGTCAAATCACCCGATGGGTTATCCGTAGAGTTTGTGAGGTTGAAGAAGAATGTGTCGTAATCTAAACCAGTGACGACGTCCGTGCTGTTAAAAGTGAACCAAACGGCATAGTTCGTTCCTCCAAATGAAGGAATCAGTGTTGGATTCGAGCAGCAAACGTTTCCAGTGAACGTAACACCATCCAATTGAGGCTGGGCATCTTCACAGAAATCATTCGATGGGAATTCTTCACAAACCTCACAAGTTACATCCAGCAAGAATTCAGTTCCACTGGAGAAGAAAGAGAAGTAAGATACGTAGATGTAATAGTTCATTCCGGTCTCAGCCAAGAATGCAACACCAGACATCAGTCCACAGTTGTCGTCATTTCCAACAATAGCCTCCAATTCACCTTCATCGTTGTAGACGAAAACGTGAAGTTTTGTGTCTGAAACAGGATCTGCAAAACCAGATGTTGATGTTGGAGTATTACAAGTGTTCGCGAATACCTGATAATCGGCATCAGCGTTGAACTCGTACCAAACACCACCGGTAGATACTGCCGTACCTGCGAACGTTCCGATCAAATCTTCATCGTCTTGAGCCAGTTCCAAAGTTCCTGAAACAGAAGCTCCACAGAAAACTGCTTCGGCGTTCTCAATTGCATCGTTTGCTGGCGGGACCAAGCAAGATCCATCATCAACCGTTACGGAGATGTTGTAGTTCAAAGCCGCTTCGTTGGTGCAACCTTCAAAATCGCAACCTCCGAGGAGACCAAAGTCAACATACCAACCACCGCTAGGGAACCCAAAAGGTGGAGGCATTGCGCCGTAGTAGCCTGAGGCAACTTGATCGCCGTAAACCGTTCCGAATTGGTCGGTCACAATCACAGCAATTTCATTGTCAGCTGTTCCACCTCCACTTGTGAAGATGTAACATCCAAGAGGAACACAGTGGAAGTCTGTTCCGACACCATCAATTACGAGGTCAGCCTCATCGAGGTTTCCTGAAACTGCAACCGTACCGTCAAAGCTATCCATGTAGTAGTTGGCTCCATTCCATCCGTCACCGCCGAGATCATACATCTCAACATTCATGACGAATGTTCCCGCATCGCAGTAAACACATGAACCATCGTTCTCTTGCGTAGCAGTTGGGTCATAGTTCGCTGCAGCGGTGTCCATACATCCGATGCAAGAATAGTCACAAGAGCCATCATCAAAGTTGGCGCCTTCGTCATAGTTGCATGACTGATCGTCTGTACAACCTGGGACGGCTGGCAAGCAAAAGTCTGAACTTTCAGAACTTCCAAATTCACCACCAGCGGCTAATGTCAAGCCATTGCCGTCAACAACGCTGTAATCTCCGAAACCGAATGTACAGCACATGCCGTCTCCAAATGAATCATACATCGTGAATGTGTAGCATGTAGATGCTACGCAAAGCTCAGCGCTATTGCTCGTTCCACTTGCAATAACGTTACCGTCTGCATCAACAAGATCCCAAGAAGACTCCGACGCGAAGTTGTCTGGGTTGATGTTTACCGAAAGCGACTCATAGCTACAAGAACCATCGTCTGTTGTTGCTGCAGGATCGAAGTTACATGCTGTAGCGTCCGTACAACCGACATATTCACAACCACCGTCATCCGATGTCGCTGTCATGCTGTAATTCGACGCTGCGCTGTCCGTACAACCCGGTCCAAAGCACCATTCGTCGGATGTTACTGAATTGCCTGTGGCAAATCCACCGCTTACAATGGTCATGCCGTTCCATGCGACGCTCCATGCACCAGTAGAACCCATTCCATCACCGAATGAATCTGTAACTTCAAGGGTATAGCAATCTTCAACTACACACGCTTCTTCGAAGATGTCTGTGCCGTTCGTGTACGAACCGTAGAGTGAAGCAACGACCGTTCCTTCATCATTGGTCAAGTTATAGCCGGTCTCAGAGGACCAGAAATTGCTTGTCAAAGCGATGGAGAGCGCCTGATAAGCGCAAGAGCCATCGTCTTCAGAAGCATCCGCGTTGTAATTACAAGCTGTCATGTCCGTGCAGCCTGGCACAGCCACAGCACCCAATACAACGGTTGTTGCCTCGCTCGCTCCGAAAGAGCCTCCTGAAGCCAAAACAGTGCCGTCCGCATCGGTCAAAGTGTAACTGCCCTCACCATAGTTACAGCACATGCCATCAGCATAGATATCGTACATGGTGAACGTGTAAATGCCGTCAGCAAGACAAGCGGTTTCTGTTGCAGACGCTGTTCCGTAAGCATAGTCACCACCACTGGCGATGATGTTTCCGGCTGCATCAGCAATATCCCATGAAGTTTCATCGGCATAGCCATCGAACACAAGCTCGAGGGTTAACTCATTCGCATCACAGTCCTGCGCGTAGGCAGCTGGAGCGGAGTAGAAATAAAGCGCAAACATCGCAATGATGCTACAACACTTTGTAAACGTGTTAAACATTTGATTTGGTTTTGGTTAGAATTCTCAGACAATTTGGATGAGTCGAACGCTTTCAACTCGTGGATGTGGCACAAACTAAATGGCCGTTTAAAACGTCAAAATTTATCATGCGGGCACGAAAAACTTCTCAGATTGGCCATAAATGTATACCAAGGTTTCATGAAATCCAATAAATCACAAAGGAATTTTTTAGGAATTACAGAATGCTTGTCGCTGAATTTTAGCCACTCAGCGCCTCTAGGGGGTCCTTTACCGAACCAAGCGTTTCGTCTCCAAGCGGCAACAGCATTGATTATGAAGAATTTAAGCCTCCAAGGGTGCGCAAGCAAAATCTAGTAGCCGCATGCTTATTTCACCACATTTCGGCATGCCAACTGGTAGCAAACGGAATCACAACATTGCCCCAACAATCTTCGCTATTGACATATACTGTATTGACCAAATTGGTGTCATCGGTCACACGTTTTGCTTTTCTCAGTGCCCAAAAGGAAGCGTTGCTCGCTTGGCACCATTCCTTCTCGTCCTGGAATATAATACTTTGACGATCGAACCAGTCCACTGGTTCGACGGCTGTCTTTGACGCCTCGCGCAAAAATGCCACAGATGAATCAATGGAACAACCGGTCGCTGGTGCTGCAGATTCATCTACCGCAATAATCAAAAGTCGGTTACCGCACATTCTCCAGCTTGACGTAAGATTCTTGCCATGGGCCTGCCACCCTGCAGTAAATGCTTGCAGGTCTTGGGTGAAAAGCTTGCACTCGTCCTCAAGAAGTGCACGGTTTGCGAGATAAACCCAAGTCTTGGACGTTCGCACCATGCTCTGCCAATTGTCGGCACATCGATCTGCCCCCTCTACCCAAATTGCATTTTGACTGTCCATTTAGCAAAGTTAATGATCCGGTGGGCCGGTTGATAATAATGTGCATCCATTGAATGTTTTTTTCGCAATCCTAAACGAAATTGCAGGCGCATGTCCGATTCATCCAACAGCTTCTCCGGCCTGATTTCCCTCAGCGAGATTCGTCCGTATATAAAGCTTCTGCTCAAGAACTGGTGGCTCATCGCAATTCTGGCTGGAACGGGATACGCTTCCGCGCGCCTCATCACGCACCGGCAACTGGATATGTATAGCGCATCCACCGAAATCCTCATCGCAAAAGACAAAGACTTAGATTATCAGGAGCGACTAGGTGGAATGGTCGGCGCACAAAACTCACGATTTGGTGGCACAGACACCAAGAACCAAGAGAGAATTTTACGGTCGTATGATCTCGTTGGGCGCGCGGTCGACAATATGCCTCTTGACATTGATTATTTTCTTGTCGGCCGGCTGAAGACCAGTCACGTATCCAACTTCGGTGCGATGACCATTAGTGCCTCCCCTGAACTATTCAACTCAAGCTATTTGGGCCTGGATATTGACCTTTTCGTTGAAGATGAAGCTCACTTCAGAATGAGCTATGTAGAGCCAAATGGAGAAGTCAAAGAAACCATCCATCCGTTTGGCGTTCCATTGGAAGGACCAAACCTCGCGTTGACCATCACCTTGAAGGACAAAAGTGTTTTCGACCTCAGTGACCCTTCAGGACCACGCATCAAAATCGACGCCTTGGAACAGGCCCGAAAGCAACACTATCGCTTCCGCGTATTCAATAGAGGCCAGCGAATCGACCAAATGAGGGGGGGGTTGCAAGTCGATAATGTAATGGGCACAAACATCTTGACGCTGCAGGCATCGAGCACGCTGCCTGGTCGCCCGAAAACATTTCTTAATATACTGGGGAAAGAGTTCATCGAATACACGAAAGAGGCTAGGCTTCAATCCAGCTTAAAGACCGAATCGTTCATCAACGTTCAATTGAATGAGTTGATCACTATAATGGACAGTTTGGAATTGATGGTAGATGGATTCAAACAGCAAAATGAAATACTCGATTTGACGCGAGAGCAGTCTGAATATTTCACTACCCTGGTCACCCTCGAAACGAAAGAAAGAGAGCTTCAATTCCGACTGGAAGCACTCACTTCACTGCAATCCTACCTCGCTGCAGGCATTCAAAGCAACAGCCTTCCACCTACCTCCTACCTTATTGACGAGGATCCTTTGCTCATCGAACAGGTGGGCACCTTGTTTCAGATGCGAAGCGACCGAACGCGCGCTTTGTTAGATGTCACCGAGGACAGCTATCAAATACGCCGACTCGACAGCGCCATCAGCAATTCGCGATTTACGGTGAAGCGCTACATCGAAGACACGCGTGTAGCAATCTCGAACCAAATCCAAAATGTTCAATCTGAAATCAGTGCACTTGAAAATCGCCTAAGCGGAATACCAGCCACACAACGTGACATCCTAAGCATGGAGCGCAAGCTTTCCGTCAACGAAAAAATGTACGTTTATTTGTTAGAAGCTCGGGCACAAAACATCATCAAAAGAGCTGGAATTGCTCCCGAAGCCTCGATCATTGAAATTGCGCGAAGCGCCGGCATCATAGGCCCAAACAAGCAACTGACCATCCGGAATTACACGATCTACGGTGCATTGATCGCCCTCGCCATTGCATTTGCGCGCATGCTGCTGTTTGAGCGTATTGAATCGACGCAAGAACTCCGAGAAGCGTCGGTCATCCCTGTGGTCGTTGGACTTCCAAATTATCCTGGGATTGACGAGAATCCACTGGCCATCCTCGCGGACTCCCGTGCACAAATCACAGAGGCCTTTCGAAGTCTTCGGACCAACCTGCAATACTTACTCGCCAAAGAGGGCGCAAACACCATCCTGATCAGCTCGTTGCATCCGGGCGAAGGAAAATCGTTTGTCTCGTCCAACTTAGCAACGGTCCTCGCCAAAACCGGAAAAAAGGTGGTGCTCGTTGATTTCGACATGCACAAGCCGAAGATCCACAAGAACTTCAAATTATCGAATCAATTGGGCCTGAGCACCTACCTCATCGGTCGGTGTTCTGCCGACGAAATGGGCCAAGCGGGGCCGGTTGACACCTTGACCGTGATCACCGCAGGTCCTGTACCGCCCAATGCGTCTGAATTGGTTTTGAACGACCGTATGGACCCATTGTTGGAGAAATTACGAGCGGAGTACGACTTCGTCATCTTGGACACCCCTCCCATGCTCCTCATCACGGATGCTCTGGTGCTCATGAGCAAAGTGGATACCGGTTTGTTGGTGACGAACACAGAAAAAGCGACAAAGCGCGGCATCAAGCACCTCGAAGAGTTGCTGGGGCAAAATGATCTGAGCCACGCCTCGCTGGTCATGAACAACATTCGAGCCACTCGCTTTGGTCAGTATTACGCCAAGTACGCCTACAAATACGGCTTCGGATATGGCTACGGATATGGCTATGGATACGGCGGCTACGGCACAGGCACGTATGGGGACGAACCCGAAACAAAAGCCTGAGCCTCCGGCCTACGGCAACCTCCTTTCACTGCTTCATTCTTGAGCAGATGCAACAAAGGCAATGTTTGTAACGTCTTACAGATAAGATGCAAACGACGATTTGATTTGTAATTTTGCCATAGGCTCGTGAAAGAAGACATGCACATACGACTGAATAAGAGCAATTTGTGCTCGGTGGGCGCCTCCATGGTCCTGCTTGTGTTCAGCGTTTGCATGACAAAAACAGGTTGGTGCCAGTTGGAAACGACCATGCAGTGCGTGCAGGTGAACCAAGCCGGAAACGCCTCCGTTTCGTGGGACCAGGCGATGGACCCGACCGGAGAATTTGTGCAATACACCCTTCATTTGTTCGAGCCTTCGAGCGGACTGGTTTTGGACACCTACAACATTCCCAATCCCACCGACCCGGCGAACCCGTCATTTGTGAATACAATCTACGATGCGAACACCACTGAATTGTGTTACTTCATCGTGACGGAGGGCCCTGCCGGTACATTTGGCCCCTCTTCCGACACGCTCTGTAGCATTCACCTGACGGCAGACCCTTCCCTGACCCCAGGTACCGTGGATTTGAATTTCAACAGCCCTTCGATTGGAAGCGAAGTCCCCGCATTATTTCCGGAACCACTTTCCGTTGAATTGGAAGAAGCTGACGGGTCCTGGACTGAAATCGCCATTGTAGCGGACAACGGCGGCATGATGACAACGCCATACACCTTGGATGAATGCAGTGGGGATCTTGTGTTCAGGGTTCTGCAGCCCAACACGCTTGACTATTGCGACCAGCAATCCAATCAAGCGGGAAGCACATTGTCCGATGAATTCGATCCTGACCCGCCATTGATCACAGCTGTTCAAGTGGACTATGTCTTTCAAGAAGCCAATGTAGAATGGGAGGCCAGCACAGCAGAGGACTTGGCAGGTTATATCGTTTACATCTGCAACGGAGGGTTTCAAATGGCCATCGACACGTTGTTTGACCCTACCGCCACATCGTACTTGGACATGAATTCCAATGTGCAGGCATACATCGAATCGTACAATGTTGCAGCCTTTGACTCCTGCTTTGTAGGGGGCGAACCTGACCCCGGTGCCGCCAGTGCATTTTGCGCCAGTAGCATTTTCCTCAATGCAACGAGCGCGAACTGCTCGGACCAAGCAACGTTGACATGGACCGGCGGCTACAATCTACCGGGTGATTTTGCAGGTTATGAGATATGGATCAACGAAGAAAGTCCGACAGGAAGTGGCAATTGGTCGGGGCTTCAAATGGTTCAAACCCTGGACGGAAGCATTGGACAATGGGTCTTTGAAGAAGGAACCTTCGGCTCTACTTTCCAATTTCACGTTGCCGCCCAAACTACGGATGGCTCTTCCATTCTTTCCAACGTGCGCACCTTGGATTTCAGCTATCCCGGCGCGCCCGCATTTACGTCACTCCGCCGCGCAACCGTAAGCGATAGCGGCGCGGTCAACGTGGTCGTGGACTTGGATCCCAACTGCACAGATGTTCACGCTTACACCCTCCAACGCAAACGCACACAAGACCCGGCTTATTTCGACCTCGAGACGTTAGAAGGTGTGGCGGGCATGACCTTGCAATTCCAAGATGTAACGGCCGAGACGGATGCGATGAGTTACCAGTACCGCGTCCAAGTTTACAATGACTGCGGCGATTCAGTCGGCGCGTCCAATGCGGCGGCGACCGTCCACGTTGAAGGCATTTCGGATTATGAACTCCTCAAGAACACCCTGCACTGGACGGCGTATGCAGATTTCCCAGGAGCCACAGCTGGTTACCGCATTTATCGCCAGACCAACAGCGGAGGCAGCACAGAGGTATTGACCCAATTGCCATCGAGTGTCTTGACCTTTGAAGACGATGTGAGCAACATGCTCTTAAGCCCGGGAGATTTTTGTTACATCATCGAAGCCACAGACTCGAATGCTGGGCCAGACGGCGCCATCAATTATGCCCTCTCCAACAAACTCTGCCTAACACAAGAACCTGTGATTTGGGTGCCCAATGCCATGCTTGTCGGTGGATATAATGATGAATTTAAACCGGTAATCAGCTTTGCCGATTTTGCCAATTACCGATTGGACATCATCAATCGCTGGGGAGATTTGATGTTCAGCACGACTGAAGTGGGAAGCGGATGGGATGGCCAGTTGAATGGCGAACCCGCGCCTGAAGGAGCATACGGTTACTTCATCACCATCCAAGATGGGTCTGGACGAATCTTCGAAGAGCAAGGGATGATGACCTTGCTGATCAGCGACTGAATCCCGCACTTTGCAAAATCATGTGAATGCGCACAATCGGATCGCGCAAGTAATCGCGCTTTGATTACCTTTGCGCGAATCGTGATTCGCACGCGCCCCATGGGGTGTTCGTGAATTGCGGCCTTACGATTCAACTGCCCGCCATGGCCACTGCACAAAAACCAAAAATCGTCGGAGAAGGATTGACCTACGACGACGTCCTCTTGATTCCAGCTTATTCTGAAGTTCTGCCACGTGATGTGCAGTTAGAAAGCCCTTTCTCACGCAACATCATGCTGAAGACCCCCGTCATTTCTGCGGCAATGGATACCGTTACGGGAAGTGCCATGGCCATTGCGATGGCTCGCCAAGGCGGGATTGGTGTCATTCACAAGAACATGACCATCCAAGAGCAAGCGGCAGAAGTGCGTCGGGTGAAACGCTCAGAAAGCGGTATGATCCAAGACCCGATAACATTGTCTCGGAATTCCACAGCAGGAGATGCATTGCTCATCATGAAGGAGCATCGCATTGGTGGGATTCCCGTGGTGGACGATTCCAACACGCTGGTCGGCATTATAACCAACCGCGATCTGCGATTTGAAAAAGAGAGGAGCCGCCCCATTTCAGAATTGATGACGAGCGAGAACTTGATCGTCACCCGAGATGGCCGGGATTTCCAACGAGCAGAAGAATTGCTTCGAGAACACCGCATCGAGAAACTTCCCGTCGTGGACGCACTTGGAAAGTTGGTGGGGCTGATTACCTACCGGGACATCATCAAGTTGAGCGAATTTCCACATTCGTGCAAAGACCAGTTTGGCCGATTGCGTGTGGCTGCAGCAGTGGGCGTTACCCACGACACTATGGAACGAACAGAAGCACTGGTCAATGCCGGAGTGGACGCGGTCATCATCGACACGGCCCACGGCCACAGCAAAGGCGTATTGGAGACCCTCACAAAAGTGAAGCAAGCCTTCCCTTCCATCGACGTCGTTTGTGGCAACATCGCGACGGCAGCTGCGGCTAAGGCTTTGGTCGCGGCTGGTGCGGATGCCGTCAAAGTCGGCATCGGACCTGGATCCATTTGCACCACGCGGATCATCGCGGGTGTTGGAGCGCCGCAATTGGGAGCCGTTATGGATGTCGCAGAAGCCCTCGAAGGCACGGGAGTTCCTGTCATCGCTGACGGTGGCATTCGATTCACCGGCGACATCGTCAAAGGTTTGGCAGGAGGCGGACACACCGTGATGGTCGGATCCATGCTGGCCGGCACCGAAGAAAGTCCCGGCGAAACGATCATCTACGAAGGTCGCCGCTTCAAGAGCTACCGGGGAATGGGTTCCTTGGAAGCCATGCAAAAAGGTTCCAAGGACCGTTATTTTCAAGATGCAGAGGATGACCTCAAAAAGCTTGTCCCGGAAGGCATTTCAGGGCGCGTTCCCTACAAAGGCAATGTCCAAGAAGTAATGCACCAAATCATAGGCGGATTGCGCGCTGGGATGGGCTACTGCGGCGCTCCGGACATCGCTAATTTGCAACAAGCACAGTTCGTTCGCATCACCTCAGCAGGCGTGAAAGAAAGCCATCCGCACGATGTGAGCATTACGCGCGAAGCACCCAATTACAGCATTCGCTGATTGCGACTTGGATCGCAACTGAATCAACAACAAGACCGAATTGAACGAAACCACAAGCAGTTTACCTACGCCATGATCCCTTCTCATCACCTCGTCATCCGATTCTTCGGAGCCCTTGCCCTCATTTGGGCGATGCCACTTGCTCAAAACGCACAAGAATCAGGAACCATTCTAACGGTTGGCAGCGAAGAAGTCAGCTCGGCTGATTTCCAGCACGTGTTTTTGAAAAACAACCGAGACAGCGTCATTACAAAAGACGCGCTGAACGAATACATGGAGCTGTTCATCAATTTCAAGTTGAAAGTCCAGGCTGCGGAAGCGCTAGGCATGGATACCATGGAGACATTCCAGCGGGAATTGGCCGGTTATCGCACCCAGTTGGCACGTCCGTATTTGACCAACAATGATCTCTTGCAAGACTTAGTGAAGCAAGCTTGGGAGCGGCAGCAAGAAGAAGTGCGCGCTCGCCACATCCTGGTTTCGTGCAGCGCGGAGGCTTCTGCCGCGGACACGCTCAAGGCATACAAGCGAGCGCTGGCCATGCGCAAACGTATGGAAAACGGTGAAGACTTTCAAAAGGTAGCCCAATCCAAAGGCGGTTCTGACGATCCAAGCGTTCGTGATAACGGCGGCGACCTCGGGTGGTTCAGTGCCTTTCAGATGATTTATTCGTTCGAAGATGCCGCTTACAATACGCCTGTTGGCTCATTGAGCGAGATCGTTCGCACGCGATATGGCTACCATGTGCTGGAGGTTACGGGACGGCGCGATGCTCGTGGAGAAATCCGAACCGCCCACATCATGATCCGCACCAAGGAAGGGGCATCCGAAGACGAAGTAGCTCAATCCGAAAGCCGCATCGGACAGGTTTACGACCTGCTCCAAAATGGCTTGCCCTGGGAGGAACTCGCCATGAAAATGTCGGAAGACGCCACCACCTCCGGGAAAGGAGGTGAGCTGCCGTGGTTCGGCACCGGCAAAATGGTCGAGGAGTTTGAGAATGCTGCCTTTGGTCTGAAAGCCGACGGGGCGATCTCACGGCCCTTTCAAACGTCTTACGGCTGGCACATTGTCAAGCGACTGGAATACCGCGCACCGCTGGGTTTCGAAGCATCGAAAAGGGAATTGCAAAAGCGCGTCAGCCGAGACAGTCGATCCGAATTGACCCGCACATCCTTCCTTGAAAACCTCAAAATAGAATATGGCTTCACGGCTAACACGGCCGCCCTGGCGAGTATTAAGCGTTATGCCGCTCGCCAAGACAGCGTTTTCTTTCCCAACCACGAATTGCAGATTGGACGAAGCAGCGATCGGAGCAAAACATTGGTCACCCTCGCCGGACAAACCGCCACGGTGCAGGACTTCGTAGATTATCTCAACAAAGCCAAAATCAGGAGCCTGGAAAAAGCAAGCGGTGAAGTGATTGATGAACAGTTTCAAATTTGGACAGAGAAACTGATGCTCGACTATGAAGACACGCAATTGGAGGCAAAACACAATGACTTTCGCCTGCTCATGGAGGAATACCATGATGGCATTTTGCTCTTTGAGTTGACCGACGAGAAAGTCTGGAGCCGAGCGGTCAAAGACACAACCGGACTCGAAACTTTTCATGCGGCGCATCGCGATGATTTCATGTGGGGACCCCGAGCAGAAGTAACCATCTTCACTTGTGCCAATGACAAGGTGGTAAAAGCCACCAAGAAAGCCATCAAAAAAGGCAAAGACCTCGTGGCCTTTCAGCGCGAGGCAAATGCAGAAAACAGCACAGCTGTGCGCATGGAGTCTGGACTGTTTAGCGAAGGTGAAAACAACTGGGCAGACCAAATTTTGGCCGAAAATGCTGTGGAAACGCTGTCCACGGGAACAGCAACCTATGAGGGGGCCGGCGGCGAAACCATTGTGGTGTACATCCAAGATTTGCGCGACGCAGAACCCAAGTCGCTGATGGAAGCCCGTGGGCAGGTAATTGCTGCCTACCAAGACTTTTTGGAAGCCGAATGGATCCGTGAGCTGCGAGGCAATACAACCGTTGAAATCAACCGTGATTTGTTGCAAAACCTAGCGGATTGAGCTTGGTGCTTGCGGTTCGCCGGATGCATTGGGCCTGGTTCTCACTCCTCGTGGGAATCGCACTCATGAGCTGCGATCAAAATGACGAGCGTTCCATTCTCAATGAGCCTATTGCCGCTCGTGCTTATGATCAAAACCTACCGCTAAGTGAAATCGAGAATCACATCCCTCTCGGAACTTCATCGGCAGATTCGATCACCATGGCCTCGCGGTATATGGATCAGTGGATTCGTGAACAAGTCATGGTCCACCAAGCCGAGATATGGCTTCCTGAGAATGAAACAGACTTCACACGTGAACTCGCATCGTACCGGAACGCATTGATCCTTCACGCCTACAAGGAGCGATACGTCAACGAACGCTTGAACAGCGAAGTGTCCGATGAAGACGCCGCGGCCTATTACGATCGAAACAAGAGCTCATTCATCCTTACCGATTATAGCGTTCGGGTAATTTTCATCCATGCGCCGGCTGTTTTGGACGCTCTAATGGATCCCATCCGGGAAGCGATGACCTCGCTGGACTCCTCGCAATTCCTGTCCATGGAACGTTGGTGCGTCGAAAATGCGGCGGCGTTCTCGTTGACCGACGACATCTGGTGGACACTGGGCGATTTAACGAAAGAAGTGCCTCTCGAGCTCTATCGGGCCGAATCGCAAATCGCTCGCCGGCGCCCCATTGAATTCGAAGCCGAAGGACGCATATTCCTCGTCCGTTTCTTGGAGCATGCACTCAAAAATGACGTTGCTCCTTTCGAAGCCGTTCGAGCGCAAGTAGATGAACTCATTCTTCACCAACGCCGCCAATCCTTGCTGATGGAACTTGAAGAAAACCTCGTGGTTGCTGCTTGGGCAGAAGGCGCTGTGCAACGGACAGAAAAAGGCGCAGCCTTGCGGGCAGCACCTTCTCATTGATTTCTTATTTCACGTTCTGTTCATGCTTCAAGTGCTGAAGGGCCTTCGGCGGTCAAGTCCAGGAATCATTGTGCGCAGTCCAAAGAAAACACCGACAGAAACGTCAAGATATCCTCAATGGTGACCAGTCCGTCGCAATTGCAATCCGCAACATCGGCTCCCAAAACACTTGTGCCGCCGCTTCCGGGCATTCCTGCGAGGAGCACCATCAAGTCCGTGATGTCCCGCGTCCCGTTGGCATTGAAATCCCCCAAACACGCATCTTGAACAGATGCTGGAATCGCATTTGCGCAACCCGACAGACCATTGGCGTAGGTGAAAACGTATTCTCCGTTGGGGAGATCGTAAGGGAAGCCGTCACCGGACATTTCTCCGTCGGTCGACTCCCATGCAACGTCCCAGGCGTCCCAATCGCCTTCCATTTCCGCAATGTCCAAGCCGTCGCACGTCGTACTCGTCAGCTCCATCGTCGGCATGAACGAATTCAAGGATTAACCTTTCTTACGGATAATCCTTGAAACGCCTTGGGCGACTCTTGCAATTCAACTTAACTTCGCTCGCTCATCACAGAACACCATGCGATCCAACGTTTTCTTTGCACTTTCTTGCACCGCCTTGAGTTTGATTGGGAATGCACAAGATGGCCAACCGACAGCAAAAGCTACCGCAACCTATGCTCCCATTGACGCCATTGTCGCGGTCGTAGGAGAAGGCATTGTCCTCGAAAGCGAGGTAGAGGCGCAGGCTTTCGCCATGAAGGCGCAAATGGCGCAAACCGGACAATCCATGCGGGAATTGACCGAAGTGCAACGCTGCAATTTGATTGAAGACCTCTTGTTCCAAAAGCTTTTGGTGCACCAAGCCCGTTTGGACAGTATCGAAGTGACCCCGGCTGAGGTGATGGACGAAATAGAGCGTCGACTGGCCTACTACATCCAGATGTTTGGCACGGTCGAGGCATTCGAAGCAGAGTACGGTCAGTCCGTCAGTGAGTGGAAAGCTGAATTTGAAGATCCGGTCTACGAGCAACTGCTCGCTGGCCGCATGCAAGCCGAAATCAACCAACAAGTGCGCGCCACTCCCGCCGAAGTCAACCAGCGTTATGCATCCACACCGGCCGACAGCCTCCCGCTCATTCCCGAGGCGGTCCGCTACCGCGAACTGGTCATGCAACCGGCCATCACCGAACGTCAAAAAGCGGACGTTCGAAACTTCTTGGACTCAATTCGCACGTTGGTTTCCACAGGCAAAATGAGCCTAACGCTCGCGGCATCACGCTATTCAGAAGATCCTGGCAGCAAATACAAAGGAGGGTGCTATGAAAATGTGGGCCGCGGCCAATTCGTTCCCGAATTCGAGGCAGCTGCATTTGATACGCCCATCGGGGACATGTCCCCTGTGTTCGAAACCGATTTTGGCTTCCACTTTCTCCGTGTAACCGACCGCCGAGGACAATCTTTCAGTGCTTGCCACGTGCTGGTATCTGCGAAAGTGGACCCCATTGCTTTGGAAGCCATGGGCGATGACATGGATGGGGTAATGGCGCAAATCGAGAGCGGCGAATCAACCGTGGAAGATGCCATCTTGAGCCACTCCACACGCGACGAAACCCGCAATCAAGGCGGCCGAGTGGTCAATCCTCGGGACGGTGGAACACTTTTCGGATCCGATGAACTCGACCCCAACTTATTCTTCTTACTCAACGCCATGGAGCCCGGAGAAATCTCCGAACCCATTCAGCTCATCGATGACGAGGACCAAGGGTATTGGATTGCTGTGCAACTGGAAGAACGCGTGGCTGCGCACCGGGCCAATCCCACCCAGGACTTCGGCTATTTCCAAACCCTCGTCGAAAATGAATTGCGGGAGAAGCAACTCCAAAAGTGGACCCTCAAAGCCATTGATTACACCTATGTGCGCATTGACCCGCCTTACGACAATTGCACGTTCAAGAACCAGTGGACTCCTGATTGATCGGGTCTGAAGGCGCCATGAAAATAAGCATCGTCACCATCGCATTCAATGCAGAAGCGACCATCGCTGATGCAGTGCAATCCGTGGTAAACCAATCGGGCGATGCCTTTGAATTGGAGCACATCATTATCGACGGCGCTTCGACCGACGGCACACTGGCCGCCATCGAGCCTTACCGAAAACGCATCACTACCGTGATTTCTGAGCCCGACCAGGGCCTTTATGATGGGATGAACAAAGGGGTCGCAGCTGCAACCGGCGACTTTATTGGAATCCTCAATGCCGACGACGTTTATGCACATGACCTCGTTTTGCAACGCGTCGCCCAAACCCTGATTTCCAGCGCAGCAGACTCGCTATACGGTGACTTGGTCTATGTCAATGCAGCCGACGAAGTGGTTCGGAATTGGCAAAGTGGCGGTTTCCGCGATGGAAAATTCCAGCGCACCGGTTTTTTGAACGGGTGGATGCCGCCTCACCCCACTTTTTTTCTACGCAAATCCGCGTACGATGCACACGGCGCTTTCAACCTCCAGCTAAAATCCGCGGCTGATTATGAGCTAATGCTCCGAATGTTATTCAAACAACAACTTTCCACCGCTTACCTCCCGGAAGTTTTGGTTCGGATGCGCACCGGCGGCGTGAGCAATGCAAATTGGACCAATCGACTCAAAGCCAATCGTGAAGACCGCCTGGCCTGGAAGCTAAACGGACTAAAACCTCGCCCTTGGACACTCCTCATGAAACCACTTCGAAAGCTGGCGCAATGGCAGCAGAAGAAATGAAGTCCTGTGTCTGCTTGACACGTTTTTATTGCCTTTTTCCAACAGTTTCTATTCAAAACTTTAAATTTATTGCTAACCAATTCCATCCGGT
The DNA here is from genome assembly GCA_016777435.1 of Flavobacteriales bacterium. GTDB lineage: Bacteria > Bacteroidota > Bacteroidia > Flavobacteriales_D > Sanyastnellaceae > UA16. Next base: position 4,361 of record JADHRK010000011.1, on the reverse strand, counting down.
GACAATTACCTTCGGTGCATGGCCAAGAGCAAGGAAAAAAAGCAAAGAAACGGGCGGGTGTTTCGAAGCGAAAACCAACCATTAAAGAACGCATGCTCACCTGGTGGTTCTCGAATTTTCCACCGTTGCAATGAATGGAGCGTTTGGCATGAGTTTCATGAACATGTCAAATGACTCGCATCCTTCGTTTATCTTTACTTCGTGATGCTGTGGGGTTGGCGCGAAGCGCTCCCTTGCAGCTGATTGTGAACCCCCAAACTGAAAGAACCAGACCCTCCTCATGTACGGATCGGACAAAGAGGCCCTGGAGGCCCTGAACAACAAGCATAAAGCACTCCTCAGCGAAATTGGCAATGTAATCGTGGGCCAAGAACAGGTCATTCGAGAAGTCACAACCGCGATTTTCGCCGGCGGCCACGTCTTGCTGGTAGGAGTGCCCGGACTCGCCAAAACGCTGCTTGTGAATACCATTGCCCAATCCTTGGGCTTGAGCTTCAACCGCGTGCAATTCACACCGGATTTGATGCCATCGGACATTGTCGGTTCCGAGATCCTGGATGAATCGCGTCAATTCAAATTCATGAAAGGGCCGCTGTTCGCCAACATCGTCCTCGCCGACGAGATCAACCGAACGCCGCCCAAAACACAGTCCGCATTGCTCGAAGCGATGCAAGAACGCTCTGTCACGGTGGCTGGTCAGACGTATCCATTGCCCTCGCCATTTTTCGTTTTGGCAACGCAAAACCCAATCGAACAAGAAGGCACTTATCCGTTACCGGAAGCGCAACTGGACCGATTCATGTTCAACACGTGGGTGGATTATCCGACCCACGACGAAGAGTTGAGTGTGGTCAAGGCCACGACTTCCGACGCGGTGGCTTCGGTGAAGCCCGTCATTACCGGTGAGGAAATTCTGTACTTCCAACAGCTCATCCGACGCATGCCGGTAGCGGACAACGTGCTGGAATACGCGGTGGGACTCGTGGGCAAGACACGCCCAGGCCGCGAGCGCGCTACTGAAACGGTCAACGCCTACCTCTCATGGGGCGCCGGACCGCGGGCTTCCCAGTATTTGGTGGTGGGCGCGAAGGTCAACGCGGCGCTGAACGGCAAGTACAGCCCCGACATCGAAGACGTGAAAGCGGTGGCGACGCCAATTCTCCGGCACCGCATTGTCCGCAATTACAAGGCCGAGGCCGAGGGCCACACGGTCGAATCCGTCATTGAAGGACTTTTGTAATTCGGCACCATGTGTGACACTTCTAGGGCTTTTCATGAAAATGATCAGTCAAATTGACCGCGCTGAATCCGGTCCTCTTCCATTTGGTTAATCCACAAATCACTTTCCAAAAACTCCCGAGTTTCAGAAATATCTCGCTCGTATATTCTGTACATTAGACAGGAATGAAAACAATGACCGAGGCACGAAAAACCCGCTCCTTTGCATCCTAAAAGTGACACTCCAGAAGCGACAGATTCGTCAGTGCACTCGACTCGTCTCGACCTTTTTGATAATTCGGATTTTTATCCGGGCAGCACATTGAAAAGGCTGCTTTGGGCCCTCCTCTCTGGGCTATTCTTTCAAAATTGGATTCCTTGGCCTTCGCAATTGAAATCCACCCTACTCCGAATCTTTGGAGCCCAGATTGGCGAGGGCTTGATCCTAAAACCCCGAGTGACCATCAAATATCCGTGGAAACTGCGCATCCGCGATCATGTATGGATTGGTGAAAATGTTTGGATTGATAACCTCGCAGAAATTTCAATCGGCAGCCACGTCTGCATATCCCAAGGGGCTTTGTTGCTGTGTGGAAACCACGATTTCAAAAAATCCACCTTCGACCTCATCACACGCCCAATCGATCTGGAGGACGGCGTTTGGATTGGGGCGAAGTGCGTTGTCGGGCCAGGTGTGACTTGCCAATCTCACAGTGTCCTTTCCCTTGGCAGCGTAGCGACAAAAGATCTTGAAGCTTGGACAGTATACCAAGGCAATCCGGCCACCGCGAAAAAACCTCGCTCCCAGAACTTATGATGACAGCCAAATCCGACTCCATACGGTCCATCCTCAAGCGGGTTTATCAGCTGCTCAATGCTCGAGAGCGCAAACGCTCGATCCTTCTGTTTCTGAGCATCTTCGCGAACAGCATCGTTGAAATCCTTGGTCTCGCTGTCATCGTCCCCGTCATCGGCCTCGTGATTCGGCCTGAGACCATTCAGACCAGCGACACTCTCCGCGCGCTTTACGAAGTTGTCGCGCCATTAGGTGTCAACACTCCTTCCCGCTTCCTCATTGCGCTGTGTTTTATTTTGATTGGTGCGTTCCTATTCAAGGCGCTTTTTGGTCTCGCAGTCAATCTATTCCAAACACGGTTCTCATTCACGGTAGCGCATCGCCTCTCAGGCCAAATGTGGTCGTACCACTTCTCGAAGTCTCTCGAGCGCATGCGCGGCACGGACTCAGGTCGCGTGCTTGCCGAAATCAACACTTGGCCTGTAAACTTCGCGACTTCCTTCATGGTGGGCGGCCTCATGATTCTCACAGAAGTCAGCGTCATCAGCCTCATCGCAACTGGCTTGTTGTTTTATAATTCTGTGGTATTTCTGAGCATTGCGGGGCTGCTAGCCATCGGTGCTTTCATCATTCGGAAAGTCACGAAGCGACGCCTTGGGGTTTACAGCACCACCCGCCAAAAAGTAGAACCCCGCACAAATACCTTGATCACAAACGCTGTTCGTGGATTTTTGGAAGTCATCACCTTCCGCGCCTCCGATGCTGTGCGCAATGCCTACCTCAAAGATCGATGGACCATTCTCCGCATCGTAAGCAATACCAGTGTTCTCAACCTCTCGCCTTCAAAACTCTACGAAGTTCTCGCCGTTATCGCTGTGGCTGGATCCATCATCATCGCCCTGCTCCAAGGCACCCCTGAAGCCAGTTTTTTACAACTGCTCAGCTTCATGGCCATTAGTGCCTACCGCATCATGCCCTCGATGAGTAGGCTTAATAGTGCAATCATGCGAATGAGGGAACAGCAGTACGTGTTGGAAACCATGGAACTGGGAGCGCAAACAGACGCCGACAAGTCTTCATCCAACCAACCGTCCATAAATTCCGTTGCGAATACTCAAAATCAGAACATAGACATTGAACTGAATGATATCACATTGTCTTATGAGGCGCTTAAAAAACCGGTAATTGAGCACCTACAGCACACCTTTTTAGCTGCTGGATTGCATGCTATTGTGGGACCATCGGGATCTGGAAAAAGTACGCTTATCAGCTCCATCCTTGGATTGCACAAGGCAGAAAACGGCCGCGTGCAATTGCGCGCATCGAACAATGATATACGAATTCTTGGCACGGACATCGACCTACACAGTTGGATCCTGAACGTCGGTTACTTGGGTCAGCAACCCTTCTTATTTGCAGGGTCGGTAAAAGACAACCTCACCTTGCGGGTACCCGGATCCACCGTCAACGAAGACCTCGTGAATCTTCTGATTCAACAACTGAGCCTCGAAGAATGCTTAGGATCTAACCCTTTGGAATTTCAGCTCCAAGAAGGAGGAAGCAACCTGAGCGGCGGACAGCAACAGCGCCTTGCTCTGCTTCGGGCCTTGCAAGTGCAGCGCCCCGTCCTCATCCTCGACGAGGCCACCAGTGCCCTTGATCACACGTTGCGCGATGTTGTTTTCGATTTGCTTCGCGAACGCGCCGATGCCGGGTGCAATGTCATCCTCGTAACGCATGACACAGCGCTGGCAGACAGATGTGATGATGTTTTAGATTTGGGAACACCCTCGAAAGCCATTCCATCGTGAGTCTAACCGGGCATCGCATCGTTTTCCTTTATTCTGAGCTTGCCGGTTACTTCTTGGCATGCGCAGAGGCCTTGGGAAATCATCCTGGAATTGCGTCGGTGGATATCGTGCACTGGCCCATCAACCCTGAAGCACCTTTTCAATTTTCGTCTACTTCGCAATACACGCTTCATCCAAAGAAGGACTACAACCGTGATAAACTGAAAAAACTTTTGGCCCAGATCAAGCCCACTGCTGTCGTCTGCTCCGGTTGGATGGATTCAGACTACAACGCCATGGCCAAAGCATACTGCAAACTCATCCCTGTGGTGCTCACGCTCGACAACTGGTGGACGGGTAGCACTCGGCAATGGTTGGCTGTGCTGACCTCGACGCTTTTCATCCAACGACGATTCAACCGCGCCTGGGTGCCCGGAGATCCTCAGAAGCCTTTTGCTCAAAAGCTCGGCTTCCGCGGCAATTTTCTTGCCACAGGATTTTACTGCGCGGACCCGAGAACATTCGAAAAAGTCTATGCATCACGTCAAATCACATCT
>JADHRK010000117.1 GCA_016777435.1 Flavobacteriales bacterium | reverse complement strand
GGGCTTGTTCGCCTTGATGCGAAAAACAATCCAGCGCAGCCAAAGCGGCCACTTTTTCAAAAAATCAGGATGCACTGTAATGGAAAGCGAAGATTTATCGGGTCCCAAAGACTGGATGCGCCATTCCACTAAACTCCTTGACTTTCCCTGAGGACGGCCAATGCGAAGGTCATAACCAACCCCCTTTTCCCAGGCGATAAATTCTCGTTCAAAGGTCAAACCGTTTGCGTAAATTATTGTGTCTTTAGCCCCTAAGCACATCTTCTCCTCATGCAGGTGATGATGAACGTAGGGATGAGACGCTTCTAGATGACCATTGCCCGTGATGCCTTCCCACAATCGAGGGGCCGAAACCTCTAATACACGGGTGGAATTAACTTTCACAACCGGTAACCGAAATCAGCTTCAAGCGGTTTTTCGCTCCGCATAAACGTGCCCCGTCCAGTCGCCAACAGGTGATCTTCAGCATCGGTGAGTTCTGCCTCTGCAACAAGCATCTTACGTCCTCGGTGAATCACTTTACCCCGGCACTCGATAATCCCGCTCGCTACTGGTCTAATGAAATTGATGTTCATTCCGGCAGTGAGTATATAGCAGTCCTCTACATGGGCCTGAGCCGCGAAATAAGCTGCGTCATCAATAAGCTTGAAGCATACGCTTCCATGAGCAGCGCCCATGGCATGGAATTGGTTCCGATCAACTTCCAGTGTTATCAGCGTTTCTTTCGCATCAAAAAATGCTCGGGTTGATGGGTACATCGATTGGTTAATTGGGCAGCGGAGATACATGTTTTCAAGCTTCGCAATATGTGTACTCATGGCTCGATGAAAAGTAATGTGTTGCTCATGTCGATGTTCTGTTCGATCCAACTGACAGTAAATTTTTTTGCTGCCTTGGTTTTGACCTGAAGGCTAACGGCATAAAAATATCAGTGATAACTCATTTCTCTTTTTTCTCTGGGAATCGAGAGAAATTTCCCATGCCATCTGTGTCGAGGTTGTCTGGTTCGTAATCCAACTGATTTTGGGACTTTGGTGGTTTGTGGCCATTGAAAATGTTCCAAATCAGAAATGCTAGGTAGATGGAGAAGATCACAAACCCTGTGACGAACATCGAAATGCTCATGACTGAGTGATTCTGCGTTGCCGAATGGCGATGGAAAAGAGGAGAATTGTGCCGGCCCAATGCGCCGAGTACAATGCTTCCTCAGTATGGCCCAATATGCCCAAGCCTACGGAATAAAAGAGGCAAGCAAACGCCAGTATAACGGGGTACCATTTGTGAAGGAATTGAACGGAGGATTTCATGGTTTGAGGATATGAATGGTTGATGTTCAATAAAGAAAGTGTCCAGATGACCCGTTTGTTCTTATCGACATCCATATTTTGAGTTTAATCCCTTTTTAACTCCAGATATAGTTGTCATCATTGGTGTCAGTTAGGATCAATCTCCTGAAATGCCTTTGAATGCTCGGTATTTCACAAGGCGCCATAAAGCCCCCGACTCCAATGAGAGTAGGCTTAATATTTGCCTGGTAACACAAATACCCGATGGAGTTCATACAGGGACAACATGGAAAAAGTTAGATTGCGTCTTATGAATTTGGAGACCTTAAGGACCGCTTTTGCCCTGGTGGCATGCTGGATTTTCTTGTCCGGTGTGCAAGGCCAGCAGAACATTCAACTAACCGGCGTGATGCCGACCGTGGATGTGGGGTTGTCCCTCGGTGAAAATTGGTACTTCGAGAATTATTCGTTTGCATGTGTCCTTCCTTTCGAACAATCCCGTCCTTCATTCTCCCAGATCCAAGCCATGGACGTTTATGGGCCGGGAGCAGAGCAAGGGGAGTTTCGGGGTGTGCGGGCGTTGGTTTTCGCCTACACGGAATTCGACCTCACGCGCACCTTGAACGAAGCGTGGTCGGTGACGGGCAGTTACACGCACGAATGGGTGCCGAAGATGAGCAACCGGGTTTGGGTTCCTCAGCGTTACACACGCGACGAGCATCGGACCTGGCTTCAGGTGAGACGGGTCCAGCGAGGAGAGCGAATGGAATGGTGGTTGAGGACGCGATGGGACCAGCGGCTGATCGAGAACGATCCCTTCGGAGTGGATCAAGACGAGTGGTCATGGCGGCCGCGGGCCCGTCAGCAGTTCGGTGCATCATGGCCCGTTGGCGGCGCCGTTCTGACCGCGAGTGCAGAGGTCTTCCTCGAAGCGTGGGCTGGCGCTAATATCTCGAAGGGGGCAGACAGGTTTAGAGAGTCCTGGACGTCGTTGCAATGCAGTCGACAGGTCAACGATCGCGTCAAATGGGAGGCGGGCCCATTGGTGGTTAGCTGGAAGCAGTTCGATGCCAATGGCAGCCTCGGCTGGACCCATTATTGGTACCTGCAGACTACAGCCTTTTTCGACCTGACCCGGTCGGAGTAACGCACTCGCATTGGTGCTGGCCGGAGGCGTTTGCTCTGGGCGAATCCAAGGCAGCCCATGGGGTGGCCCGAGGTGTCAAAATTCTGAAATCCTGCCTGATATTGGGGGTGTCCATGGAGAACTGAAAGACGCTGGCCCCACTCGATTTCCAATGGAACTAATTCGTGTACTGCAGCTTGCGCTCAATCCCTTGAATCATCACCTTGGCAATGTCAATACCGGTGACCATCTCGATGCCCTCAAGACCGGGAGATGAATTCACTTCGAGAAGCAAAGGGCCCTTGTTCGATCGGATGATGTCCACACCCGCCACAGCGAGGTTCAAAGCCTTGGTCGCCTTGGTGGCGAGCTTTCGCTCCTCAGCTGTAATTTTTATAACCGACGCCTTTCCGCCTTGATGGATGTTGGCGCGGAATTCACCCTTTGCCGCCTGTCGTTGCATCGACGCGACGACCTTCCCGTTTACTACAAAACATCGAATGTCTTGACCATTGGCTTCCTTGATGAATTCCTGGACAAGGATGTTGGTTTTGACAGACTTGAAAGCGTTGATCACACTCTCAGCCGCCTTGTCCGTCTCCGCCAAAACAACGCCTCGACCTTGTGTGGACTCGAGCAATTTGATAATGAGCGGCGCGCCATTGACCATTCTAATGAGGTCCTTGGTGTCCATTGGTGACTTGGCGAAACCTGTGACAGGAATATTAATGTCATTTTCCGAAAAAAGCATCGACGCAAATAGCTTATCTCGCGATTGAGTGATGGCTTCGGCCGAGTTCAAGCAGTAAACGCCAAGATGCTTGAATTGACGCAAAATCGCACATCCATAAAAAGTTACCGCCGGCTTGATGCGCGGAATGATGGCGTCGAATTGATTGAGGATGTTTCCACCACGGTACCTAATCTCGGGGCTGTGGACGTCGAGCTTCATGTAGGAATGTTCCACATTAAGGAACACCATTTCATGGCCGTGGGCCTCGCCGGCCTCTATGATCCGCTTGTTGCTATACAGGCGAGGATTCGAGGCGAGCACGCCAATGCGCAGGCCATTCTTCACTTGGGTGTATTCGCTATAGAGGTCGTTCAGTTCCTCCTCCAGTACTTTTCCTTGAATGTATTCTTTGGACACGTCGACCAGACACCGTTCGAGGAAGGCATCACGTCCGAGGAGCATGCGAAACTCCATAGTCTCACGGTTAGCCAAGGTAAGGTCAACCTTCCAACGGTGATCGCCGATCTGCACTGTCGTTTGGACCACCAGGCGTTCTTCCGAAATGCCCGAGGTGTTTTTGACCAACTTGCGCCCCGTCACACGTTCCTCACAACTCACCACAATGCTTTGGTTGTCCTGAAGAGGCGTTACATCGAATTTGACCCACTCCTGTCCGTCTTTGATAAACGGCTTGATTTTGTCCGCTTGGATAGAGGAGGTCTTGGCGCCAGAATCAACGCGGGCTTTGATGACGGGCACCCCCAAATTTGGGAATCGGCACCACTCGACACTTCCAATCACATGCATAGCCGTAGAATTAAAAAAAGGTGAGCAAAGATAAGCTTGAATTCTTGGCCTGCAAAGGTAGTCGACCTCTGCAGACTTCGCCATTCGCCTTTCTTATCGTGAAGTGAAATTTATGTGACCATTCAGTCTTGATGGTGTTCGATTCCTGTCCTGCATTCATGATGTGAGAAGCATTCCGACAAATGATGCAGATCATATTTGGCGTGTTGTATCGTGTGTCAAATGGAGATGCCAAAACACCAAGCGCTGAGCCATTTGCTGATTTGGTAGAACACGCAACGAGTCAATCGTCTATGTAGCAAATCCATACTGCTTGTCAAATTCATTCCGAATGTCAAGTTTTTGTAAAGGAATGAATTTGGTGTTAAAGCAAAAGTGTATCGAAGTAGCATTGCACAAATTATTTAGCTATGAAACATTTCTTTCAACTCCTTTTAATGACCTCTCTCGGTCTAAACCTAACAGCCCAAACATGGGTAAACTTTGACTTTACCGTCCCAATGGACAAGGCAGAGTTATTCAACGCAAATTGGGCGGAATTCATGAATACTGAAACGGGCAAGTCGCTGCCAACGTGTTTCATGAGCCAACATGAAATGGGAGCAGCCACGCACAACACCTCAATTTCTTTTGTTTCAGACGATGTGCAGGATATGGCACCACTTTTCGATTACCAGGCAATCTTTCAGAATCCTGACTTTATGAAAATGTACGCGTGGTTCGACATGAATGTGGAACCTACCCGCCAGCAAACGGGTGTTCGTTTGATGGGGTCAACCGCAAAAGAGGGAAATTTTTATCAAGGGTTTTGGGGCATTGAAGTTGCGGATCCTATGGCAACTGCAGCTGCTTTCGCGGAGTTGGTTAAGGACAGCCAACCGATCCTTGATGAATTGAATGTGGAAATTGCATTGCACCAAGCCATGGCTGGCCAAGAGGGTGCAATCTCGCATTACATCTCCGCAAACTTCAAGGATTACGCTGCATTCATGACGGCATCACAAACGATGTACCAGTCGGAAGGTTTCGGCAAGTTCGCTCAGGCTACCGCTGCCAATCGAAACTCATTGACTTGGACTCGGACCAATATGAACGCTTGGAATTTACCCGAGTAAGGCGAATTGAAGCTTTGATTGAATACAAACATCCCATTTTGGGTATGGAAGAGCCCGGCAATGACCCGGGCTCTTTTTTTGTGCTTTTCGCGCTAGGCATGGATTGAATTTATCCAGCATCGACTTGAACAAGGGACATGGTCCTCGCCTCGATGAGTCGCAGCGATAGTTACTGCTTGTAGCTTTCGTCGTGGTCGTTCATGATTTGGGTGGCGAGGCCATGCAAATCCGTCTCGAAGCCGGTGATATAACCGTTTGCGTTCAGGTCGTCACCGTAAATGCTGGCGAGCCAAACTAAGGTGCCGGTTTCGATCACGATTTGACCTTGATGGCCTTTGTCATCAGTGAAAATGGACGTTGGCTTCGCTCCAAAACGATCGATGTTGTCCTCAAGGAGATCATCCTGTTGCATTTGGGCCAGATGAATGGTGGCCCAACCCGTTGGGATGGAAAAAATGTTGGTTTCTGGAAATTCATACCGCAAACTGTCGACGACGGTTTCGTGCCAGTAGTCCACGACGGCCGGGTAAAAGTCATCGATTCCGTTGTACCCGTGGGATTGCGCGGTG
>JADHRK010000010.1 GCA_016777435.1 Flavobacteriales bacterium | reverse complement strand
CTCCCCTTCCAAAACCATGGCCTCGGATGCATTTCCCGTGAAATTCGACCCCACGCAGCCATCCTTTTTGGAAGACGCAAGGTCATTGATGAAGGAATTGAAGAAGCTCAGTGTTTCCGATATCGCGTCTTTGATGAAAGTCAGCGAAGCCATTGCCGAAGAAGCGCATGAACGCTGTGCCGATTGGGAGGCACCTTTTACTAAAAAAAATGCGAAACCGGCGGCCTACGGATTTAAAGGTGCGGTGTATACTGGACTGGACACCCGGTCCTGGTCAGCAGATGATATGGATTTTGCACAAGACCACTTGCGCATTTTGAGCGGACTGTATGGCATTTTGAGGCCAAAGGATTACATGCAATCCTATCGACTCGAAATGGGATTGAAATGGCCAAATGATGACACAACCAAAAACCTCTATGCATTTTGGGGAGACAGGTTGCAACAGAAGCTTGAAAAGGAGATTACAGGCCCCATTATTGACCTGGCGAGTCAAGAATACAGCAAAGCAGCTCAGTTGAAGTCGATGGATCGACGCATCATCACGCCCGTTTTCAAAGACTTGGTCCAGGGCGAATACAAAGCCCTGATGGCATACGCCAAAGAGGCACGCGGTACCATGGCGAAATTCATCATTCAAAATCGAATCACTGACCCCGATGAAATGAAAGACTTTGGTGGAATGGGCTACCGCTGGGACCATTCTTTGTCCAGTGCCGATACCTGGTTGTTCACCCGAGAAAAAAAATCAATCGCATCATGAAATCATTTTCAATCACCTGCCGACGGCTAAAAAGTGCCTTCGGCATCCTCATCATCTCAGCGCTTGCCACCACTGTGCAAGCCCAAAATCAAACTCCATCCATGGAAGACATCAGCTACGCTTTGGGCGTATTGTTCGCTAAAAACCTGCAAGACCAGGGACTTGAATCCATTTCAACTTCTGAAATGGCGGAAGGGTTATCCAGTCAAATGACAGGCGCCGCTCGACTTACTCCTGAACAAGCCAACGAAATGGTAGGAGCCTTTATGCAAGCCAAACAAGCTGAAGCCTCAGCAGGTTACGACGCAGAATGCCAATCTTTTCTCGCTCAAAATGCAAGCAAAGATGGAATTCAAACCACAGCAACAGGCCTGCAATACAAGCATGAGACTGTCGGCGAGGGCGAATCGCCAACCGCTGCTTCGACGGTAACAGTGCACTACCGTGGAACGTTGATCGATGGAACTGAATTCGATTCTTCGTACTCACGAGGCGAGCCAATCTCATTCCCTTTGGGCAATGTAATCGCAGGTTGGACCGAGGGACTTCAACTCATGAAGCCCGGAGGAAAGACCACTTTTTACATTCCACAGAACTTAGCGTACGGAGCCAACCCAAATCCAAATGGGCCAATTCCTCCCCTTGCGGCGCTCATCTTTGAAGTGGAATTGATTTCCGTTCAGTAAACGAAAACGCACCCTGTGCAAGCGACCCCAGGGCCTTTGTCCTGGGGTTTTTTGATGCCATCATTTTTGAACATCCGCCTTGGCATCATTGCCGTAAACATCGGTCGATGTTCCGCCTGTGATGATTAGTTTGCACGTTATGAATGCTCTCATCACCAATGACGCCACCGTATTGGGGCTGCTCATCGCCACCTTGGCGCTTGTTTTTCACTGCAGTTCGCTGCCTCGATTCAAAGGGTTTTTCAAAATAATACCATCCCTGCTGCTGTGCTACTTCCTTCCGGCTGCCTACAACTCATTGGGAATCGTAGACGGTGAAGCCTCGAACCTCTACTTCGTCGCCTCGCGATACCTATTGCCAGCCAGCCTCGTTCTGCTCTGTTTGAGCATCGACTTGAAAGGCATCTGGAACCTCGGCCCCAAGGCGTTGATCATGTTTTTTACGGCCACGATCGGCATCGTCATCGGCGGTCCCATTGCGCTGTGGGCCGTGAGCTTCATAGAACCAAACGTGCTGGGTGGTGATTCGCCAGAGGCTTTTTGGCGAGGTTTGTCGACCGTGGCGGGCAGCTGGATTGGAGGAGGAGCCAATCAGGCTGCGCTCAAAGAAATTTCGCAAACACTGGACGATCAATTCAGTGCGATGCTGATTGTTGATGTATTCGTTGCCAACCTCTGGATGCCATTCCTTTTGATCGGAGCGGGAATGAGCGCAGTGCTTGACCGCAAGCTCAAGGCCGACTCTTCTGCCGTGGATGCATTGAAAGAAAAAGTTGAAAAATTCCAATTGGGAATTGCGCGAATTCCGTCGTTTCAAGACCTGATGATCATCGGAGGCATTGCGTTCGGCGCAGTGGCCTTAGCGCACGTTGCTGCGGACGGTTTAGGTCCGGCCTTCAAATCATGGTTTGGTTCCATTCTGGATGCCAATCCGGATAGCGTCGTACAATTCTTGAGCAGTCTCGAACAGGGATTCTTTTGGATTGTCGTTGCCGCAACTGCGATTGGGATAGGACTGAGTTTCACCAAATTGCGCAGCTATGAAGGTGCAGGTGCTAGCAAAATCGGCAGCGCTTTCCTCTATGTATTGGTCGCTACCATTGGCATGAAAATGGACGTGGTAGAATTGTACCACAATTGGGATGTCTATTGGTCGGTCATCCTCATCGGACTGCTTTGGATGGCGATCCACATCCTCACCCTCTTGACCGTTGCTAAAATTATCAAAGCACCTTTTTTCTTTGTTGCTGTTGGTTCCCAAGCCAATGTAGGCGGAGCCGCTTCAGCCCCGATCGTGGCCAGTGCATTCTCGCCAGCGCTTGCACCGGTTGGCGTATTACTCGCTGTACTTGGCTACGCGGTTGGAACTGTTGGGGCGATTGTCTGCATGGAATTGATGCATGCGATCTCCATGTAACCCCATCAAAGGGCGTGCATTCAGCCTAAATAATGGCCCATCACCGCGCGTTTAACTTCCAAATAGCCGGCATTTTCAGGTTGTGCAGCAATGACCAACGGAACGCGATGGCTGACTTCAATGCCCAGGGATTTGAGGGATTCCACCTTGAGCGGATTATTCGTCATGAGCCGAACCGCAGGAATGTCCATATCCGCCAGAATTAGAGCTGCCGCTTCGTATGAACGCGCGTCTGATTGATGACCCAGCGCCTCATTCGCCGTGATGGTATCCATGCCATCGTCTTGAAGGTTGTACGCCTTGAGCTTTTCAACCAGACCAATGCCTCTTCCCTCCTGCCGGAGATAGATGAGCACTCCGCCCTCCTTCCCGATTTGCTCCAACGACTGATCCAATTGCTCCCCACAATCGCATCGTGAGGAGTGAAACAAATCACCCGTCATGCATTCGCTGTGAATGCGCACGAGAGGCACCGCAGCATCAATTGATGGTGCTTGAAGAACGACATGGGGAAAAAAATCCGCTTCTTTCCCATAGGCTGACATGGTAAAATTTCCCAGCGCAGTGGGCAAACGAGATGAAACGAGCTTTTTCACAAGTCCAAAGGTAATTGAAGCGGTTGCTGTTGAGATTCTCCTCGGTGAATAATTTGCCTCCGGCCCTAAACCAAAAAGAAAATGACCGGCTCCCACAAGGGAACCGGTCATTTTGAAGAATGTTCTTACTCTAGGTTTATTCGCCGCAAGTGGTTCCAAATACAGAGAGGAATGTCAGGAGGTCTGGTGTGGCAATCAAACCATCGCCATCCAAGTCACCTTGGCAATCATTCACTTCGAATTCACATGAACCATCATCTGTATTTGCAGCTGAGTCGTAATTCTCAGCTGAATCGTAAATACATCCGAATACAACTGCCGTAGCGCATGATCCGTCATCCTGTGTCGCATACAAGTCGAATTCAGCATACAAAGGATCTGTGCAGCCGAGAATTGGACAAGTCGCTTCACAGCTGCCTGCGCACAATTCAATTGCGAGACCCTCTAACGCAGTAGCAATGTAATTTCCACCACCCTCTCCTATTGGAGCATCAGGGTTGGAAGAACATTCAGCTGGAGCATTGATTACTTGTCCCCATCCTGACCAGCCATCGGCTTCACCGGTGGCAGCGATGACGTATTCAAAAGAAGTTCCTTCCTCTAGGCTTAAAGAACCTTCGAAACGTCCATTGTTCCAATTGTATGCCAATTCGACTCCCCATGCACCCCAACCATTCCAAGAACCGTTGATAACAACTGCAGCATAGTCCATGTCCAACAAGTACGCATAGTTCGTCATGTCAATAGAGAATGAAACATCGACCATGACCGGAGGAGCAGAACAAGATCCGTCAGTTGTGCACTCGCCAAAGCAAGTGTTCACCACATGATCATCCGTGATGTTGGAAAGCAGTCGATCGTTCCAAGTACCGTCTGCACAGTCTTGACCCGAGATGTCTTCTTTGCAACTCCAATCGCCGCAAGCACCATTCGTAAACGTATAGTTTCCGTTGTAAGGTGTAGTCAACTCCAATGTGATGGAGTAGACTCCATCACCGTCTTCGTCTGTCATTGGGTTGTCCCCAGGACTACCGAAATCAACACCACCTGCAAGGAAAACGCCATCAGGAGAAACCTCCTCGTTCTGCATGTTCACATGCCATGTCACCATAGCTGTACCAGAAGAGGCGCAAGATTCGCTGCATTGTCCGAAACAAAAAGTTACCGAAGTGTCTTCTGTAATGTCCGACAACAAACGATCGTTCCAAGTACCATCTGCGCATTCTTGACCTGCGAGATTTTCCTTACACCCGAAGTCTCCACATGCACCATTGGTGAAAATGTAATTACCCGTAAACGGTGTAGGCAATTCAATAGCGATGGTGTAAATGCCATCACCGTCTTCATCTGTCATTGGGTAAGTGCCTGGTTCTCCAAAGAAATCACCTCCAGCGACATAAACTCCACTTTCTGCAACTTCTTCGTTCGACATATTCACATTGAATGTGACCGTTGCATAGGTTTGTTCTTCACCTGCACATGCATCACAAGAATCATAACATACTACTTCGAGCTCCACATCGGAATCACCTAAGACCAAGGAGCGGTTCGTAAAGCCATCAATTGTGCTTGTGCAAGCTTCGCCACCTGCAAAATCTTCCTGAGCAGACCAACCATCCAAAGTGAATTTATACTCATAGGTGGCATTGGAGGTCAAGTCAACCGATGTTTGGTAAACGTTGTCGCCGTCTTCGTCAGTCATCACAGCACATCCTCCGCACCAGCCATTGAAGCTTCCATTCAGATTTACTGTTCCAAACGTACCTGCGTAATCGCTCATGTCAACTTGGAAGGTTACTGAAACCGTGGCATCAGCTGATGAACAAGCATCGCACGAATTATAGCAAACCGCATTCAATGTTTGTTCACCTTCTACGAAAAGCGCTCTGTTGGTAAAACCGTCGTTTGTAACTGTGCACGACTCACCACCTGCAAAGTTTTCCTGTTGTGCCCAGTTGTCCAACGTAAACTTGTATTCAATGTTCGTTCCAAGGTCAAGTTCCGCGGTGGTCGTGTACACTCCATCGCCGTCGTCATCAGACATTTGATTGCAATCTCCGCACCAGCCATTGAGTGAACCACTCAAGTTAACCATGCCAAAATCGCCGGTGTATTCGCCCATGTCTACATTGAATGTGACGATCGCCGTTTCCGCTGGTTGAGAGCATGTACCGTCAGTCGAACATTCGCCAAAGCATGTATTTACAACATGGTCCTCGGTAATGTTCGAGAGCAGTCGGTCATTCCAAGTGCCATCTGCACAGTCCTGGCCTGCAATGTCTTCTTTGCACGAATAATCTCCACATGCTCCGTTTGTAAATGTGTAGTTTCCATTATACGGAGTCGTCAACTCCAACGTAATGGAGTAAACACCATCACCATCTTCATCTGTCATTGGGTTATCGCCTGGTGCACCAAAGTCGATGCCTCCCGCAAGGAATACCCCATCAAATGAAACGTCTTCATTCTCCATGTTCAAGTTCCATGTGACCATGGCTAATCCTGTTGCCACGCATGACTCACTGCACTGCCCAAAGCAGAAGGTTACAGAAGTGTCTTCGTTGATGTCAGAGAGCAGACGATCGTTCCAAGTACCATCAGCACACTCTTGGCCTGCAAGGTTCTCCTTGCACGAATAGTCTCCACAAGCACCGTTGGTGAAAATGTAGTTCCCGGTGAAAGGAACTGGCAAATCAATTGCAATCGTATAGATTCCATCGCCATCATCATCTGTCATTGGGTAAGCACCTGGTTCTCCAAAATAATCGCCTCCTGCGACGTAAACACCACTTTCGGCGACGTCTTCAGCAGACATGTCAACATTGAAGGTCACCGATGCTGTTTGGGCAAAAGATGCAAGACCTACGGCCAACATCATAAATAAAAGATTAATCTTTTTCATTTGGTTGATTTTATGCGATGAATTTACTTTTACTACCATTGAGCACGCAAAAACTATCGGCAAGAAAGATACGAAGAAAAAAAAGATAATCCAAGAATGGCGTGTACAATTGACACAATGAGAGGCGCAGAATCCAAATTGGAACAAGTGTCAATCTTCAACCGACCGCCTTCTCCACTCCCGCAACAGCGAGCGCACCAGCAAAGCAACTCCACCCTGCGATACGCAGGCTCCCAACGACTTCTCCATCAAAAAGAATATCATTGATCCAATTGATTCCGCCGAGAGCCGCCACAATTTGTGGAATTACGATGAATATGTTGAAAATGCCCATGTAAATGCCCATTTTTTGAGATGGCACAGAACTTGATAGCATCGCATAAGGCATTGACAGAATGCTACCCCACGCAATTCCGATGCATGCAAAACACCCCCCCAACATGTAGGAAGACTCAACGTCAAGTTGAAGCATTGTCGTAAATCCAAAACCTCCAACGGCAAGTGCTCCGGCATGTATTAGCCTTCGATTGATTTGATATCGACTCGTGTAAAAAGCCAGCAACAGAGCAAATACCATTGAACTCAGTCCGTAAACCCCCATCGCACTGGAAACAGCATTTGCCGCATCATTGAATCGAGCCGAAGCTTCAACAAAATTCAGAGCTCCTGGCTCAGGGTTTGGAGCTCTGAAAACACTCTCGGTAAGAGCTGGAGTAGCAAACGTCCACATGGTAAAGAAGGCGAACCAGCTGAAAAATTGAACCAAACCCAATTGCATCATCACCCGGGGCATTCCCATTACAGATTGGAAGATCTCACGCATGCCTGTCCATAATCCCGCATTAACCTCGCGATCTCGACGAAATTGAACTAGATCTTGAGGTGGATCCTCCTGAGTTGTAAAGACAGTGACCAAAATGGTTATCATAAAAACAGTGGCACCGATTGCAAATGAGTAAAAAACAGATTCTGGTATCTCCCCAGCCGGTGCGTCATTCGCAGCACCCATTTTGGTTACAAACCATGGCAAGTTGGAAGCCACCCACGTTCCAATCCCAATGATGAGCGTTTGAATCACAAATCCATAGTTTCGTTGATCTTCTGGCAATTTATCTGCCACCAATGCGCGGAATGGCTCCATGCTGATGTTGATGGACGCGTCCAAAATCCAGAGAAAGCCGGCTGCCATCCACAGGGATGAACTAAATGGCATGAAAAATAAGGCAAAGGAACTCAGGATTGCACCAACCAAAAAGAATGGACGGCGTCTCCCCCAGCGTGGATGCCACGTGCGGTCGCTCATATATCCGATGATCGGCTGTACCAAAAGCCCCGTCAAGGGAGCCGCAATCCAAAGCCCCGGAAGTTCATCCGGTGTTGCACCAAGCGTTTGGAAAATGCGCGACATATTCCCCCCCTGCAACGCAAAACCAAACTGAATACCCAAAAATCCAAAACTCATGTTCCAGATTTGCCAGAAGGACAAACGGCTTTTTGATTGCTTCATCGAATTGTTGTTTCAAGCGAGTACTTGGTGTCTAATTTACACTCAAATGATGACGCATAAAAAAAGCCGCACCTTATCAGGCGCGGCTTTCTTACACATCTTTCTTATATCACGGGCAAGGATAGCTGTAAGCTGCTAAGAATTCAAGCAAATCTGCAGAACCCACCAAGCCATTGCCATCTGTATCGAATGGACAGTCAACCTCGCCTTCGGGCAATTCACACGAACCATCATCCACATTGGCATTTGGCGCGTAGTTATCTGCCTCTGCATAGGTGCAACCCAACACGTCGTACGTGCATGAGCCATCGTTTACCAGGGCTAGTGCACAATAGTTATTGGCTGTTGCGTCGGTGCAACCTTCGAAAGAGCAGCTACCGTCATCATACGAGGCAAGAGGATTGTAATTGGCTGCGTTCGGGTATATGCAGCCTGGAGCGATGCAAGAGCCATCATCCACATTGGCTTCAGGGTCGAAATTTTCTGCATCCGGATTGGTACACCCGGGGAATTCGCATGAACCATCGTCGTCGGTAGCGTTCTCATTGTAATTGGCCGCATCCAGATCAGTGCAACCCAATATTTCGAGCTCATCGCATACGCCATCACCATCGCTGTCGTTGTTGCACTCGCCTGCGCAATTGTAGAACAATTCGGGGAACACACACGAGTTGTCATTCACATTGGCCGAAGGGTCGTAATTGCAAGCTCCCTCGTTGGTGCAACCCAAAAATTCACAGGAACCGTCATCGTCCGTTGCAGCACTGTTGTAATTGTCCGCTTCTTGGTCGGTACAGCCGGAAACTTCAAGTTCATCGCAAACGCCATCGCCATCCGTATCGGTGTTGCATTCTCCGTCGCAATCGTAGTAGAGTTCTGGCAAAATGCAACCTCCATCATCCTCCTCTGCTTCTTCGTCAAAATTGCAGGCCTCTTCATTGGTGCAACCAAAATTGAGATCCGGGAACACCAATGATTGGGCTAAAGCCTGTGGATTTGACCCGTCTTGCGCGCGGTACTGCAGATTAACTTCAAGATTGACTTGACCGTTCGTAGTCAGCTGAGCGATGAGCACGCGGCCATCGACATCGGGGAAAGCCAAGGGCTCCGTATCCGGCAAGACAAACCAACTTCCACCGAGATTATTGTCCACCTCAAATGCTCCTCCGGCTTCGAAGGCTTCCGCGGCATCATCCAGTCCTATGGTCGACAGGTTCACATTGAAGTCCTCCCCACCGATGGTAAACCAACTATCGTACGCCGCATCTGGATCGACGTCAAAAACAAATGGGTTGATTTGATTCGCGAATGCACCTCCGAGTGAATTTTGATAGAACGAAGAGGTGGTAGTGATGCTCATCGGATTGCCTTGTTGAGCAAAAACTGCGGTGAGCTGATCATTCGGGTTCGTAAAGTTGGCGTAAACCCGGAAAGTTCTCATTCCTGCTTCCGGCTCATTGCTTGCAACCTGCTCAAAAGTCAATCCCGTGTAGCTTGGCTCTGGGTATTCACATGTTCCATCATCCAGCAAGGCTCCTGGGTCATAATTCAATGCCTCAATGTCCGTGCAACCAGTGCCTGTGACCTCTACCTGCGGGAAGGTCAACTCCATGCCTACGATTTCAGCAGACTGGTCATCAGCGTCCCGAATCTGTAGGTTATAAAGTACTTCCGTGGTTCCATCTGTGGTCACTTGCGCAAGCAAAACCTTGCCCTCAACAGGAACCGTTTGGGTCGATTGGCCAGGAATAACGAAAATGGAACCCCCTAAGAAAGTATTAACTTCGAGCGCGCCTCCCGCCTCAAAAGCGGGGTAGAAAGCATCCATGCCTGCTGCATTCGTTCCATCCGGCTCTCCCGGAGCGGCACCCAAGGCGAGCCAAGTGTCATATTCCAGCGAAGGAAACGCTCCGAAGAAGGCGGGATTGATACCACTCGCCAAAGGCGTACCAAATGGATCTTGGTAGAAGGAGGAGCTTGGCGTCATTTGCCAAGGTGCAGCGTTCGTGCCGTAAGCCGCAATCACCTCTATCTCATCGCTGTTAAAATTGGCGTAGAGTCGGTAAGTTGTCGTCCCTTCTACTCCATCCTCAGCGTAAACCTCATAACTCAAAGATTCGACCAGGCCGCCCAACCATTCACACGTACCGTTATCCGTCAATGCTTCGGGGTCATAGTTGTCTGCTGTTTCAGACGTGCACCCAAAAGTTTCCAATTCATCACAGAGGTTGTTGTTATTTAAGTCATTGACGCAGTTCCCATCGCAATCATACAATTCATCTGGATAATTGCAGTCGCCAGTGTCATCGGTCGCATCTTCATTGTAGTTGCAAGCCAATTCATCCGTACATCCCGGAATTTCGAGTTCGTCACAAATGCCATCTCCGTCAACATCATTCAAACAAACACCTTCGCAGGAATAATAGGTTTCTGGACCATTGCCCTCGCAATCGCAAGCACCTTCTGCGATGCCATCTCCACCACAAACACCACATTCGTCTACAGATGCACATGAGCCATCGTTAACATTGGCCAAGGGATCGTAGTTGCAAGCAGCTGATTCTGTGCAACCCGCTATGATGACCTCCCCTTCGCAACCGCAATTCGCGTCATACATGTCATTCATCGTGCCCGAATCACCATCATCACAGGCATCCCCAGGATACGAGCAGCTGCCATCATTGGCCTCAGCATCAGCATCATAGTTGCAGGCCTCCTCTTCAGTGCATCCTGCAGCCACTTCTGGAAATGAGAGCGTCACCCCATCTGTATTGTTTGAGTTTCCTTCCAAATCATCGTATTGAAAGTTCATGGTGAGCGACACCACTCCATCGGTGGTCAGTTGCGCGACCAAAACCCGATTGTCTTCGCTCGAAATGGCATCTGCTGAAGCTCCAGGAACAACAAACCAAGAGCCTCCAACAAACGTATCAATGGTGAAGCCATTGCCCGCATTGAAAGCTGTGAAATAAGACTCCATCCCAACTGAATTCACCCCTCCTGATCCCGTATTATCGAACGATCCAATCGTGAACCAACTGTCAAATTCAACCTCTGGGAACGCGGAAAAAAAGAGTGGATTTATCCCTTCACCAAAATTCGCACCCAAGGTTGAATTGAAAAAAGAGGTCGTAGTGGCAATCGAAAGAGGAGCTGCTTCTGTCCCGTAGATGGCAATCAGTTCATTCGTCGGAGCATCGAAGGTTGCGAATACACGATAGGTGGTTCCATATTCGGATGTGGTGTAGACTTCGTAGTCCAAACCAGCAGGACCCGTGGGAACCAAGTCACCCGAACAACTGCAATCGCTTTGGTAAACATCGTTGAGGGTGTTGTTCAATCCATCATCGCAAGCGTCACCGGGAAAAACACAAGAACCATCGGAGGCCTCTGCCGCCTCTTCATAGTTGCAAGCCCCTGCGTCGGTGCACCCAAAAACAATATCAAATCCCTCACATGAGCAGTTCGCGTTGTACACGTCTCCTCCAGTTGTGGCATCGCCATCATCACAAGAATCTCCTTCAAAGTAACAAGACGAGTCCGTCTGGTTTGCTTCCGGGTTGAAATTGCAAGCCGAATTATCCGTGCAACCTTCGACCACTGTTTCTCCCACGCACGCGCAGTTCTCGGAATATACGTCTCCAATGGTATTGGTATCAGCATCGTCGCAATTGTCTCCCGGATATGCACACGAATCATCATCCAATTCTGCCAAGGGGTTGTAGTTGCATGCGTCTGCATCCATACACCCTGTTTCTATTTGTGGAAATGATAACGTCAATCCAGTCGTATTGCTCGTGTTTCCAGCGGCATCATCACTCTGCACATTGATCACCACGTCCACCACGCCATTCGTGGTGAGTTGCGCAATCAAGACGCGATTATCAGCACCCGCAACGGCATCTGCCGATGCACCGGGAATCACAAACCACGATGCTCCCGTGAATGATTCTACGGTGAACCCATCGCCATTGTTGAAATCCGCTAAGTAGGATTCCATGCCCACTGAATTCACACCACCTGATCCGGAATTGTCTGACGTGCCGATGGTAAACCAACTGTCGAATTCTACTTCCGGGAAAGAGCCGAAGAAGAGGGGGTTGATGCCTTCTCCAAAATTGGTTCCCAAGGTGGAATTGAAGATTGGCGCGGAGGATAGAACCGAAAGCGGAGAATTTTCGTTTTCCCCAACTGTTCCATATATCGCAACTAACTCATCACCAGAACCATCAAAAGTGACATAGAGCCGGTGGGTGATTCCATATTCAGAAGTTGCATATACCTCTGATTCAAGACCAACTACGCTGGCCAAAGATGTACTTACTGCAGCGATGGTAAAGATGAAGCCAAGAATTTTTTTCATGCGATCGTATTTCAAGCGTTTGATATCCCTTAGGGATGCAAACTAATTGCAAACGATTAAACCACCAACAACAAGTGCCACTAATCGCACGATACCGAACTTCACCTTTGCTTGTGAAGCTATTCAACCAAAGCAATGCCTTACTCCTGCTTCATCCGCTGCATCAGCGCATTTGTACTTGGATCATGGGGCGCGGGAGACTCACCATTCCACTCCTTCAGAATTTGGTTGGCCAAATTCTTTCCCAACTCAACGCCCCATTGATCATAGCTACAGATGTTCCAAATCAAGCCTTGCACGAAGATTCTATGCTCATAAAAGGCGATAAGCATCCCCAATGTTTCCGGATCAAGCTGATCCAGTAGAAAAAACGTGGACGGGCGATTTCCAGCAAAGACCCGATGCGGGGACACCGCTTCAATTTCGGAAGGAGACGCTCCTTTCTGTTGCATTTCAGCAATCACTTGGTCCGACCGCCTGCCCACCATCAATGCTTCGGCTTGAGCAATGGCATTGGCAAGCAATTTCTCATGATGCTCAAGATGCAGCGACATGGGGCTCTTTACAGCAATGATGTCTGCAGGGTGAATGGAAGTGCCTTGATGCAACAGTTGATAAAACGCATGCTGTCCATTGGTTCCCGCCTCTCCCCAGACCACGGCACCTGTAGCGTGAGGCACCGGTTTGCCATCTCGGCCTGTAGACTTGCCATTGGACTCCATGTCGGCCTGTTGCAAATACGCCGGAAAACGATCCAAGTCCTGTGCGTAAGGCAAAACCACTTGGGTCTCAAACCCCAAATACTCGCGAGACCAAATGCCCGTCAACGCGGAGATTAGCGGTAAATTCTCCCGATCAGGTGCCTGTTGAAAGTGAACATCCATGGCACGAGCCCCTTTCAACAATGCCTTAAAATTGCCACTTCCAACTCCACAGGCAATGGACAAACCCACCGGCCCCCACAAACTATAGCGGCCACCTACCCAATCTGAAAAGCCAAATGTTCTCTGCTCATCTATTCCAAACTCACCTGCAGCACTGAGATTCGTAGAAACTGCAGCAAAGTGTGACCGAACGGCTTCTGTTCCGAGGGCATCCACCAACCACGCTTTTGCTGCCATCGCATTGGCCATTGTTTCTTGCGTCGTAAATGTCTTGCTGACCACAATAAAAAGTGTGTTTTTCGGACTCAATCCATCGAGAACCGCTTCCAAATGGGCGCCATCAACATTGCTAACGAAATGAATGCTCGGACCTCCATCATGGAATCGACGCAAGGCCTTGGTCACCATTAATGGACCAAGATCAGAACCCCCGATGCCGATGTTCACCACGTTGTGAATCTCAACGTTGGATCGCACCTGATCGGCAAAGGCCAACATGGCCTTGCGCACCTCCAAAACAGCAGGCATAACATCTTCACCATCTACCTTGAAGGTGTCGCCAGGCTCTGCTCGCAGCGCCATGTGCAATACTGCCCTTCCTTCCGTTTGATTGATGGCACATCCGGAAAACAAAGCGTCACGACCTTCCTGCCAGCGCGCCTCAGACGCCAGCTCATGAAGCGTTTCCATGGTGGCTTTCGAAATGCGCTGCTTGGACCAATCCATCATCAGCCCATTCGTTTCCGCGTGCATGGAATGGTATCGACTTGGTTCTTCTTTAAAAAAATCCGTTACCGATCGGTGGCCATCCGTTTTTGCCAAATCCAACAAACGCTGATGTGACTTGGAAGCCTTCAAATGAAATGATTTGAGCATTATGCGTTCCGGTTCACGCAATTCAAGTCCTCAAACGCCTGCTTCAAACGGGCGCTGAAGTATGTTTCGCCTTGGCGCAACCAAACACGCGGATCGTACTTCTTTTTATTTGGAACCTCCGGCCCCTCAGGGTTACCGATTTGCGTTTTAAGGTAATCGTGGTTGTGATCCACATAATCGCGTATGCCGCTCAAGAACGCCCACTGCATGTCCGTATCAATGTTCATTTTGATCGCTCCGTATGAGATGGCTTCACGAATTTCATCTACGCTCGAACCACTGCCGCCGTGAAAAACAAAATCCACCGGATTGCTTCCTGTATTGAATTTCTGCTCGATGTGTTTTTGACTGTTGTCCAAAATTTTTGGCGTCAAACTAACATTTCCTGGTTTGTACACCCCATGGACATTTCCGAATGCCGCTGCTATCGTGAATTGGTCGCTCACGGCGTTTAATGCTTCGTAAGCGAAGGCAACTTCTTCGGGCTGCGTGTATAATTTGCTGCTGTCAATGTCCGTATTGTCTACTCCGTCCTCCTCTCCTCCGGTCACACCGAGCTCAATCTCTAAGAACATGCCCATCTTGTGCATGCGCTCGAGGTAGGCTGTACACGTCGCAATATTTTTTTCAATGGGCTCTTCACTCAGATCAATCATGTGAGAACTGAACAAAGGTGCTCCAGTTTTTTCGAAGTGTGCTTCACTCGCATCCAACAATCCATCAATCCACGGCAACAACTTGCGTGAACAATGGTCCGTATGCAAGATGACTGGAACACCATAAGCCTCTGCCAAGGCATGCACATGGTGCGCTCCGGCAATGGAACCCAGCACAGCATTTTGCTGATCATCCATTTTCAATCCTTTGCCTGCATTGAATACCGCTCCGCCATTCGAAAACTGCACGATCACGGGCGAATTCAAATCACGGGCCGTTTCAAGCACGGCATTGATGGAGTTTGAACCGATGACATTGACAGCAGGGAGAGCGTATTTGTGTTTTTGCGCATCTTGAAAGACGGCGCGTACTTCTTCTCCACTCAATACTCCAGCTCTGAATTTTTCACCCATTTTCATTTGAATTTGGGCACAAAAGTATGAAGCGAAATCGACTTAACCTTTGCAATCACACAATGCTTTTGACCGAAGTGATCTTTCGTTGCTATGGCACTACTGGCAAGTTTTCAATGGACTGTTTCGCCCAAATTGCTGCGGGGCTTTCCGGATGAAGCTCAACCACCTGCTCATAGATTTTTCGCGCTTGTTCCCGGTCATTGAGCTCAACTTCAGCAATGAAGCCAACCAAAAACGCACAAATGGGACGCTTATCGAAATCCTTATAATGATCATGAATGTCACGGAGCTGGGTCATCGCTTCTTGAAATTGTCCCGCGGAACGCAGCAGATCTGCCCTTCGAAAGAGAAATTCCGGCGTCTGCTCATAATCGTGACAACCGTTCGAAAATTCCGCGTAAGCGCGCATCAAATCGCTCCGCAAAGAAGCGTTCAGCGCTTCTGGGGATTCAAGCATTCGCTCTTCCATCTCAGCAATTGCTGTCAAGCGGTCCACACAGCCTTTTGAGGTAGCATCCTCTGTGCAGCGCAGCAGCGGCAAAGTGAGCACAAGGAAAAGCCCAACCTTGATTCGATCGAACGTCTTCATCATCGACCGCGCTGCTGAGGAAACCGCATCCGGTAACTGACCGGCACCTTGCCTTTGCCAATGTCGCGCAACTTTCCATGAAGCAATCTTCGGCGCATGGGCGGTATATGATCCGTAATCAACATCCCGTCCAAGTGATCGTTTTCATGCTGAACAATTCGCGCGGCTAGTCCGGTGAGCATCTCCTCTTTCAACTCCCAATTCTCGTCATAATATTCCACACCAATGGAAACGGGCCGCTCAACCCCTTCGCGAATGCCCGGAATCGACAAGCAACCCTCCTCCATGTCGCACAACTCGTCCGACTCCTCGAATATCACAGGATTAATCATCACGCGTTTGAAATCAACGCACGAGGCATCTCCCCGCTCGCCATCTGCGAAAGGCGAGCCATCGCAGATGAAAATTCGAATCGACTGGCCTATTTGCGGGGCAGCCAACCCAACTCCATCCGCATCGTACATGGTCTCCCACATATTCTCGATCAAATCCGCCAAGCCTTCGTGCGGCTTGACGACTTCGGCAGCCTCTGCCTTCAACACCGCATCTCCAAATGCAACTATCGGTAAAATCATGGGGCAAATTTAGGGCACGCATACCCTTTCTAATCCCTACTTTTGTCCCATGAATGAACTGGACAACATTCCAGCGGCCATTGAAGCCGTTCGCAACGGAGAAGTCATCATCGTTGTTGACGATGAAGACCGAGAGAACGAAGGAGATTTTCTGGTTGCTGCGCGTCACGCAACACCTGAAATCGTGAACTTCATGGCCACACACGGGCGAGGATTGATTTGCGCACCATTGATCGAAGATCGCTGCGACGAATTGGATTTGGATTTAATGGTCCCTGCGAACAATGCCGCATTTGAAACCCCTTTCACCGTATCAGTAGACTTGCTTGGCCACGGTTGCACCACCGGAATTTCGGCTCAAGACCGAGCAAAAACAATCAAAGCGTTAATTGACCCTGCGACAAAAAATGAGGAACTCGGTAGGCCTGGACACATTTTTCCATTGCGCGCGAAGCGCGGAGGGGTGCTGCGCCGAGCAGGACACACCGAGGCTGCTATTGACTTTTCCCGATTGGCCGGATTCGAGCCTGCTGGAGTGATCGTCGAAATAATGAACGAGGATGGCACCATGGCACGGTTGCCCGAATGCCAAAAATTGGCGAAGAAATTTGACCTTAAAGTCGTTTCCATTGCTGACTTGATTGAATATCGGCTTCAAAACGAAACACTCATTAAACAAACCATAGAAACCGAAATCAACACTTCTTTTGGATCATTCAAGGCCATTGTTTTTCGCCAACTTACTAATGAAGTGGAACATTTGGCCTTGGTTAAAGGAGAATGGAATGAGGAAGACGAAGTCCCTATCCGTGTGCACAGCAGCCATTTGATTGGAGACGTCTTTCAATTGCTCGACATTGGCAAAGGCCCAAAATTACATGCCGCTATGCAGCGCATTGAAAAAGAAGGAAAAGGAGCAATCATTTACATCAACAAAAGCTCCGAAAGAGGCGGCCTTCTCGATGAATTGCGTGTTTTCGAGAAAAATCGAAATTCGGACGAAGTGAAGGCTGCGCCAATGGACTCAAAAGACTACGGAATCGGCGCACAAATCATCCGCCACTTGGGCATTCGAAAACTCAATGTCCTCACAGACACCGACCGCCCCATTGGAAACATCGGATATGGCCTCGAAATTTCCCGACTCTCGCCTCTCACCTGATTGAAAACGAGAAAAATCAATCACGAAAAAAGCCCTCACTTGAGGGCTTTTTTCATGCCTGACAGCCGTGATTTATGACTCTTCAGTAGTGCCTTCCTCCTTTGATCCCTCGTCTTCAGCTGCTGACTTCTTATCAAACTTCTGGTACTTCTGACGGAATTTATCGATTCGTCCTGCAGTATCTACGAATTGTGCCTTTCCTGTATAGAACGGGTGTGATTTGTGGCTCACCTCCATTTTGATCAATGGATACTCCTTTCCATCCTCCCATTGGATCGTCTCCTTCGTCGTCGCCGCTGAACGGCTCAAGAATGCATACTCGTTCGACATGTCCTTGAACACAACCTCTCGGTAGTTCTCTGGGTGGATTCCTTCTTTCATGTTCTCTAGTGTTATCCTTAGCGGGGCGCAAAGATAGATAACAATCAAAGAAAATCAAATACTTGCACTTTTTAACGAAAGCATGTCAATAACCAATTCAAATCCGGCGTTTTGACACCGCATAAGCCTCTAGGTTTGTAATGGTTTTAAGTGAGTTTGGCCACAGTGCCAAGCATCAAGTGATAATTTGGTTAAGTTGGTCCTGTCCCAAAACGTTGGGGCAGGACTATTTTTTTACCCCGACCCCACTGCCGATGCGCGCACTTCACTCACAAAGTCCTGTTTAGAATTCCATAAGAGCGCCAAAAAAAACAGCCAGCCTCGCGATAGCTTGCAATAATGCTTGGCACTGTTTTTCATCCCTACTTCTGGCTAGCAAGTTTGTTGATTCAACCGATGATTATTGCCGGAATCCTCAACCATGGCATCGTCGAAGAACATGATTTGCCTGCACAAATGCATGTTGGGCAAACCGCCCTTGCAACATGGAGCCTCGAAACAGGAAGCTCTGGTGGCTTTGCTCGTTTTCAAGCCCAATTCCCCAAAGGCGTGGTTGCTGAGTCACTTGAAGACTCTGGCGCATCTTTCTCCTTTGAAAACGGCCGAGGCAAATTCATATGGGTTGACACCTCACCTGGAGAAACAATCTTTCTCAAAATGCGATTGACCGCCACCTCGGAATTTCATGGGGGAACAATCACCCAATGGTTCTCTTACATTTCGGACGGAACAAGGAAGGATATAGAATTCGAACCTCATCATGTGTCGTTGGAAATTTTGGAGGGAGACGTCAATTCCCCCTCGGCAAGTCCAAATGATTTTTCCATCATTCGCAGCTGGCAAGCCGACGGACCCGATGTGGGAAAAATGACATTATCCATCAGCGGCCACGAACCTGGGCAGTTCCTGAAAATTGAAGACGTCTTATTGGGGCAATGCAAGGCTGAGCCCCTTGAAGACGGGGAAGCCAGTTTGAGGGATGTATTTGACCAATCCATCTTGTTCGTCTGGCAGCAATCACCCGAAGCCCCTTTTGAAGTCTCCTATCGGGTAATGGGAGATGCCGAGGCCTGTTCGAGCACAATTCTAGGAAAGGCATCCACCGTAATCCAAGGAATCGTGGTGGAATTGTCCATCGATGCATTGGAGCTCACGCTTGATGCTGTTGCGCCGTCCGATCGCACGGAAGTAGACCTTCAGCCGAAAAACGGCAGCAATCAAAGCCAAGAGGATCCTTCAGCGAATCTTCAAAGTCCAGAGCCGTCGCACGAAGAAATTCGATTCAAAGTACAGATTCTCGCGTCGCACCAACGTGTGCCTGCGTCCCATTTTGTCCAGCGCTACCAATTCAATAAGGCCCTGATGATTGTGGAGCATGAAGAATGGATCAAATACATGACAGGCTCATTCACGCGATACGAAGCTGCGCGCGATGAGCGCGTTCAAATCCGAGCAAATCACGATCTACCTGGCCCATTTGTTACCGCATACAGCGGAGAAAGTAGAATCACGGTTCAAGAGGCTTTGCTCACCACACAACAAAATTGGATACCCTAATGTCGACTGTGCAATCAGATTGGAAATCAACAATCAAAGGATACGAAGAGCACCTGCGTCTCGAACGTGGTTTAAGTGAGAATTCCATCGCAGCGTATTTGCGCGACATCAATCAATTTTCGAGGTACTGTTTGGAAGAGCAATCAGTCCCCCATCCAGGCAAGGTCGACACCCATGCGGTTCAACAATACATGCAGTTTTTATTTGACCGTGATATTGCGCGCAATAGCCAAGCTCGCATGTTGTCTGGAATCCGGAGTTTTTCAAAGTACCTGCGACTGGAAAAAATCATTTCCATTGATCCGGTTGAAATGGTCTCTTCACCGCGACCCGAGCGAAAACTGCCAGACGTCCTGAGCATCGAAGAAATTGACCGCATTATTTCAAGCATTGATCTTTCTCGAAGAGAAGGCGTCAGAAACAAGGCAATGCTTGAGGTACTGTATAGTTGTGGACTTCGGGTCACCGAGCTTTGCGAATTGCAACTTTCCAAAGTTGATTTTGTCGACAAGACGGTTCAAGTCACAGGAAAAGGAAATAAGGTTCGAATCGTCCCGATTGGTTCCACTGCGCTCCTTGCCATCGATGATTACCTCGTGCAGTATCGTTCCGAAATCCTTCCCATGAAAGGCCATGAAGACACCGTTTTCTTGGGGCGACAAGGACGCGGCCTCAGTCGTCAAATGGCCTTCACCATGTTGCGCCGCATATCCATTCAAGCGCAGATTCGCAAGAGCATCTCTCCCCACACCTTTCGCCACAGCTTTGCCACGCATCTGATCGAATCAGGCGCCGACCTGCGTGCGGTGCAAGAAATGCTGGGGCATGAGCAAATCGCCACGACCGAAATTTACACCCACCTCGATCGCCGGTTCCTCAGGGACCAAATTGAGCATTTCCATCCGCGGTCTTCTGAGTCTGCCACCAAAAAGCAAAAATCTTGACCAGAAGGACTGCTTGCTTCAGCTTCCTTCCCATCGGACTCGGCATCTTTCTTCTGGGCTTCCAAGGCAACCCTGCTGGAGAACCTCCCGCAAACCTGGCGGTGAAAACGATGCAATTCATGGCCGCAGACTTAGCCACGACATTGCAAATGGATGTTTATTCCCACATACTTCCAGCAGAATCCGCCGCCCATGCTTTCGAGCGCCCTCTATTTGTTTTCCTGCACGGTGGAGGCTTTTATGAAGGTTCCCGCGATCATCCACTCAATGTGGAATTCTGCGAGCAATTAGCTGGCCACGGCATTGATGTGGCATCCATCGATTACCGCCTGCTTCAAAGAGACCAAGGATTTCATTGTGGAATCAGCACTGCAGCCAAGCGCGCGGCCATTGAAGCCGCAGCTGAAGATTTAACACAAGCTATATCTGTGCTGCGCCCCTATTATCCCTCCAACATATTTATTGGAGGCAGTTCTGCAGGAGCCCATGCCGCTTTGCACGCGGCCTATCACATGAAATCCATCGACGCCGAGGGAGTCATTAGCATGTGCGGTGCCATGGAACCCTTGGCAAACGCTCCTGAAACACCCCTTTTGGCATTTCACGGAACCTGCGATGCTTTGGTGCCATACGGAGAAGCAATGCATCACTATTGCCGACGTGATGCGCCGGGAGCGTTGCTATTGCAAGGTGGCGGTGCCGCTGCGGAATGCCTCCCTCACACCCAGCTTCACGCCTACCTTAACGCCGGTCATGAGCTCACCAACTTATTGTTGGGTGACACCGGATGCAGCAAGACATGCGCTCAATTCATACAGGACTGCCTTGGCACTGAGGATATTCGAGGCACAACCGTTTATGCATCTGCTCAAGAATGCGCGTTACCTTCTCCTTTCCTACCTTGCCAACATTGAAACATGCAACGATTTACGCTACTGGCTTTCTTTACTCTTGGGATTTTTATTTTTTCGTCCAACGCTCAAAATCCTCTGGCGGATGAACGTGGCTACATCGTCAAAGTGGGCGATCCCATCCCTCCTTTCGCCTTAGAAGACACCCACGGAAACTCATTCACACGGGAATCCCTGCTTGGCACAACATATATCTTGCAATTTACAGCTTCGTGGTGCGGAGTATGCCGGAAAGAAATGCCCCACTTGGAAAAAGAAGTGTGGTCGCCATTTCGGCATGAAAACTTCGTCTTATTGGGAGTGGACTTGGACGAGCCGCGCGAAAAGGTGATTGACTTTGCCAGTCAAATGGGAATAAGCTATCCCATCGCACCCGATCCTGGAGGAAAACTGTTTTACTCAATCGCAGCTGCCAAATCAGGCGTTACGCGGAATGTGGTCGTCAACGACCAAGGTGAAATCGCATTTTTGACCCGGCTTTTCGAGGCGGAAGAGTTTTCAAAAATGATCGAAGTTGTAGAGAACTTGGTCACGGAATGAATGTCAGATTTGGACAATCCGAAATTCACCGCCCGCCCGACCACTTTGCAACAGCTTCGTCCAACATATGACGGACATTGTCCAATGGGATAACACCCAGCCCCAGATGATGGAAGGCGCGTTTCAGCGTTTCGGGGGCATCCTCAACGGCAGCTGCTGGCGCATGGGTTGCCTTTGAGATTTTCTCTCCATCACTGTTCAAAGCCAATGGCAAATGGCGATAGCGAATGGGTTTCGCTCCTAACGCCTGTTGCAGCTTGATGTGCGCTGCGGTGATCGTCAATAGATCTGCACCGCGCACCACATCCGTGATTCCCATGTCACAATCATCGATTGCATTGGCCAAAGGGTAACTGAAAATTCCGTGGGCATTCTTCAGCAGAAAATCACCTACCTCAGCGGAAAGGTCAATCTGAGTCGTTCCGCACGACCGATCTTCCCAAGCAATCGTCCCATCCGCGCACTTAAAACGGAAAGCCAGGCCCACGCTGCGTTGAAGAGAACGGCAAGTACCGGGATAAATCGCACTGTATTGCCAATCCTTCCGGGAGCAATTGCAGAAATACACGTGGCCCGAAAGCGTCAGGTACTCCAGCATCTCTTGGTACCGTTCAAAATGGTTCGCTTGATAATGCGGCTGGCCATCCCAGTGGAGTCCGTGCCCTTCCAAAGAGCGGAGAATGGAATCAATGCAGCCGGGTGCGACACGGGGTGGATCTACATCATCAATGCGCAGTTTCCACATCCCACCAGCAGCCTTGGCATCGAGCCAGGAACCCACCGCAGCTACGATTGAGCCAAAATGAAGTGGACCCGAAGGCGTCGGCGCAAAACGTCCAATGTATTCAGTCGCGGACAAGCTTTCTGTATTTCACTCGTTGCGGCCCTGCTTGACCCAGTCGCTTCTTTCGATTCTCCTCATATTCGCTGTAGGTCCCTTCAAACCAGTACACTTGGGAATCACCTTCAAAGGCCAAAATGTGCGTGCAGATGCGGTCCAAAAAATACCGGTCGTGGGAAATGACAACCGCACAACCCGCAAAAGATTCGATCCCTTCTTCCAATGCGCGGAGGGTATCCACGTCGATATCATTGGTCGGCTCGTCCAAAAGCAAAACGTTCGCTTCGGTTTTTAAGGTCATGGCCAAATGCAGTCGATTTCGCTCACCCCCCGAAAGCACACCGCATTTCTTTTGCTGATCCGAACCGTTGAAATTGAATTTCGACACGTACGCTCGACTGTTGAAGAGCTTGCCACCGATTTCCAATTGATCCGTCCCACCACTGACCACTTCCCAAACTGTTTTGTCCGGATCAATAGAAGCGTGTCGTTGGTCTACGTAACCGATTTCGACGGTTTCTCCCTTCTTGAATGCACCACCATCCGGTTGCTCCTCGTCCATGATCATCCGAAACAAGGTGGTCTTTCCGGCCCCGTTTGGACCAATCACACCTACAATTCCTGCTGGTGGAAGGCTGAAACTCAAATCCTCAATCAAGAGCTTCTCACCAAATGCTTTTTGCAATTTGTCTGCCTCAATGACCAAATTGCCCAAACGCGGACCATTGGGAATCGGAATGGACAATCGAGCGTCCTTCTCATTGGTTCCCTCAGCGAGCATTTTTTCGTAATTGTTTACACGGGCTTTGTTCTTGACGCGTCGTCCTTTGGGTGATTGCTTGACCCAATCCAACTCCCGTTCCAGTTCCTTTTGCCGTTTTGAGGCTTGTTTTTCTTCCTGTGCTAATCGCTTTGTCTTCTGCTCCAACCACGAAGCATAATTCCCTTCATAAGGAATTCCTTCTCCTCGGTCCAGTTCCAAGATCCACTTCGCCACATTGTCCAAGAAATAACGATCGTGCGTCACACACAAAACCGTTCC
>JADHRK010000009.1 GCA_016777435.1 Flavobacteriales bacterium | reverse complement strand
GGAGCTTCAAAAACGAAAAGCCACGCTGAATCGCGTGGCTTTTTTCATTTCTATAAATCACTTTAAAGACCATCTACAATCTCTGGACACGAAAAAGAATGCACCCGCACGTGACCGGAATAAAAGCCGTTGCCGTCGTTATAACGCGCTCCAATGGCAACGGTCGTGCCGTCGGAGGAAAGAGAAACGATACCGCTATAATCACCCGCTGCTTCGCCGTCGATGTCAGCGCCTTGATGTTCCCAAGCACCTGTAGCGCCATTCCATGCGTAAATACGAACGTGACCGGAGTCTGAGCCGTTGCCGTCGTTCGCGTACGCCCCAAAAGCAATGGTCGTACCGTCGGAGGAAAGTGAAACGCTCCCGCCGCTCTGATCACCCGCCGCTTCGCCGTCGATGTCAGCGCCTTGCTGTTCCCAAGCACCTGTAACGCTATTCCATGCGTAAATACGAACGTGACCGGAGTCTGAGCCGCTGCCGTCGTTATAAGGCGCCCCAATGGCAACGGTCGTGCCGTCGGAGGAAAGTGAAACGCTCCCGCCGCTATTATCCGCCGCCGCTTCGCCGTCGATGTCAGCGCCTTGCTGTTCCCAAGCACTTGTTACGCTATTCCATGCGTAAATACGAACGTGACCGAAGTTAGAGCCGTTGCCGTCGTTATAAGGCGCCCCAATGGCAACGGTCGTGCCGTCGGAGGAAAGTGAAACGCTACGGCCGCTCTGATCATCCTCCGCTTCGCCGTCGATGTCAGCGCCTTGCTGTTCCCAAGCACTTGTTACGCTATTCCATGCGTAAATACGAACGTGACCGGAGTTAGTGCCATTGGCATCGTTATATGGCGCCCCAATAGCAATGGTCGTGCCGTCGGAGGAAAGTGAAACGCTACGGCCGCTCTGATCACTAGCCGCTTCGCCGTCGATGTCAGCGCCCTGCTGTTCCCAAGCACTCATAGCGCTATTCCATGCGTAAATACGAACGTGACCGGAGTTAGAGCCGTTGCCGTCGTTTGCATACGCCCCAATAGCAACGGTCGTGCCGTCGGAGGAAAGTGAAATGATCCCGCTATAATCACCCGCTGCTTCGCCGCCGATGTCAGCGCCCTGCTGTTCCCAAGCACTTGTTACGCTATTCCATCCGTATATACGAACGTGACCGGAGTTAGCGCCGTTGCCGTCGTTATAAGGCGCCCCAATAGCAAAGGTCGTGCCGTCAGAGGAAAGTGAAACGCTCCCGCCGCTCTGATCATCATCCGCTTCGCCGTCGATGTCTTCGCCTTGCTGAGTCCACTCCGAAGCAACAAAACATGATCCATCATCTTCTGTAGCTAGCGGATCGAAGTTACAAGCACCAATATCTGTGCAGCCCTCAGTAGCACAAACACATTCGTCTTCTGAATCCCAAATACCGTCTCCATCTGCGTCTTGCTCGCCAAAAGAACCGAGCAAAACAAGCAAGTCGTTGACGTTAACAAATCCGTCACAATTCACGTCAGGACTGAAGCAGTCGTCACCTTCAAGCCATTGACCATCCTCTTCATCCCCGAAGTAGCTAAGCATCCCTAGAAGGTCATTTACGTTGACAATGCCATCACAATTCAAATCTGGATTCTCACACTCATTCTGCGCACAGAGGTTCAGCCCCAACGCAACGGAAAACGATATGAAAAGGATTCGCTTCATGACAGTTCAATCTGAATCGAATGTACGAAATGTCAATGCAAATACCATTCAAGCACCCTCACAGCCTCGGCAGTACTCTGGCAATGGTGGCTTTTACTGCCCTAATTCATAACGAATGAAACGGGTGACACACATGCCTCAGCGCAGGATTATCGTGTTCAACTACCCTTCGGGTGTATCAAACCAACTCGGAGGTTTAGTCTTTGTACCGTGCTCGATCGTATAAACGCTTCCTTTCGGTAAAACGAAAGCCAGCAACTTGGTCATGGCGCGCAAATAGGTCCGATTATCCTACTCAAACCCATCCTTCAGAGCAACCTCAAGGTTTGAAGATTGGCCTTCTAGAATTTCCACGAGTACTCTCTTGGAGTCTGCAGTTGTCTTGTTCGGTATTCCCTTCTTCCGAGGCAGAGATTCTTCCTCTTTATTCTGATTTAGTAACGGACTGGGGGGTGTTTCCTTGCTGCATCAGCATTGCGCATTCATACCATTATTTCCGTCATATTCCATGAAAGTCCGAAGTTCGTAGAGTTGAGCGAATCCCTCGTACACTTGGTTCGAGATAAGTCAAGGAAGGGGAGCTTCAAAAAGAAAAGCCACGCTGAATCGCGTGGCTTTTTTCATTTTATTCCTCTTTGCGGCTGCAACACGTTCCATGAGCCTGTATTGCAATTAGAGTGTCCCGAGTGAATGTTGAAAGACATAGAGATTGATCACCACATAGCAAAGCGCAGGCAATGTCTTCACTAAGCTTTCTTTGATTTTAACTCGCACCATAACGGCTGTGATCATCATGCACATCAGCATAAAAGATGCAATGGAAAGCAGCAACGGAATAACCAATCCAATGAGCAGGCCCAGTCCGCCAAGAAGCTGGCAACAGCCCAGAATAATGCGTTGATTACCGAAGCCCCATCGCTCGTATTCCAGAATCATCCGCTTCGAAAAGAAGGAGTTGATTCCGTACAGGATGAATGAGACTGCTGAGAAAAGAAGGGCCGCTAGGTGTATGTCCATTGTTTAAATCAACCCGTAATTGAATGCGGCGATGAACAACGATAGAAGTAGAAGCAGAGCGGACGGTACGTACTTGTGAAATGGGTTCTTGACTTTCACGTGAAACCCTTGCGCACAGATCATCAAAAAAGCCATCAGCAACGAAGCCGGCACCAAGGGCACTTCGTACCAAACGCCAACAGCCAAAACAGTCGCCAACGCAATTTTGGAAGCACCAACCAAATTTCTAACCAGGTCAGATAAACCATACTGCTTAAACTCAGATACGATGTTGTCGTACCTGAAAACCCAAACGATTAGGATGGAAATCGACACAATGAGTTGCGCTAAGTCTGATATGTTTTCCATGATGCGGAGATTAGTTGAGCCAAAAGCTAAGGCTTAAATCCGAATTAGGCGGAGGAGTCACTTGCTTGCTTCTATAATTGGAGCCTGAAAGCACCATACAAAACCATATCCGTTTTGGGTGATTACCCAAAAAACGTTAGCTTTGGGTGATTACCCAAAAACCAACTTGGACATGCGCGATTTGAAATACTTGTTTGCTTATACCGTTCCGCTGGCGGCGTACGTTTCGTTTCAGTCCACTGGAATTTGGACCTACTCCTTGGTTTTTTACGCGTTTCTCATCATTCCATTGCTCGATATCATCACGGGTGAAAGCTCTGAAAATCTTGCAGAGGAAGATGTTTCTTACAAGAAAACGAAATGGGTTTTTGATCTAATGCTCTACCTCAACGTGCCCTTGGTTTTTGGACTTTTATTTCTGGCTTTTTTCAATGTCGCTACCCGTGACTACAGCACGGCAGAATATGTTGGGTTGGCGATATCTGGCGGAATCTTCTTGGCCACGAACGGCATCAATGTGGCGCATGAATTGGGGCATCGAAAAGCATACGTCGACCGGTTCATCAGCAAGTGTTTGTACATGCCCTGCCTGTACATGCATTTCTACATCGAGCACAATTTCGGTCACCACCTCAATGTGGCAACACCGGAAGATGGCGCGACCGCCCGTTACAATCAAACCGTTTATGGGTTCTGGATTACCTCTGTATCTCGGCAATACATCAGTGCATGGAAGTTGCAACTTCAACTGCTCAAAAGGAAGAACAAACCTTTCGTTTCCATCCAAAACGACATGCTTTGGTACCACCTCATCCAGCCTGCATACCTCGCTTCAATCTGCTTCCTCTTTTCCTGGGACGTTATGTTGTTTGCAGGACTCGTAGGGGTGGTCGCGTTCCTTTTTTTGGAGTGCATCAACTACATCGAACATTACGGACTGAGACGAATGAAAACCGAATCAGGCCGCTACGAACGCGTGCAACCCTACCACTCGTGGAATTCCAATTTCAACGTTGGACGAATCGCTCTGTATGAGTTGACGCGTCATAGCGATCACCACTTCAAATCAACCAAGAAATACCAAACACTCAACAGCCACAAAGAAAGCCCCAACCTTCCGGCTGGCTACCCCGCTTCCATTCTCATGAGCTTTTTTCCTCCCCTGTGGTTTTGGGTGATGAACCCCCTGATTCCTGAAGAGATGAAAAACATTTCCCAATGATTGAAATGGTTTCTAACCCCTTAACCGCGCGAACTGCGCAGTGTTTTTCCAGCAAAACCAGGGACCGAATTCTCAAAACAAGCCTGGTGCTGTTCAACGCTGGTAGTTTCCAAACCGTCACCACGGCTATGATTGCGCAACAGGCCGATGTCCTGGAAGGAACATTGTGGTATCACTTTCCGTCCAAAAAAGACATGCTTGCTGCCCATATCGCGTTGCTTCAATCTCTTTTTGAGAAGGAAAACACCCGTGCACATTCCGTTGATCCCGCTACCGTGGTGGATGGCATATTCCAGTCCTACGATGTGATTTGGGATTTTCGGTACATCTTGAGGGACGACTTCAGTGTGGCTTTGCAAAGCGAGCCGGGAGCCTTGCTCAGCGCTCAAGCGGTGAATCAATTTCTCGACCAGTGGACCGCGGGTCGGGTCTTGCATTCAAACCAATGTGGGATTCTCACCTTGCCGGCTGAAAGCATTGAGAGCACAGCCGAACTCATTTTGCTCATCGGGCGGTATTGGTTGGATTTTTCTTCCAAAAAATACCCCAACTCCGGTCAAGCGGAACTGCGTAAGCGAGGATTAACCCATATTTTCAATGTGCTGGAGCCCCACCTCGAGGAGGAGGCGAAAAACCTTGTGTTGGAATTGCTGGACCGCTAACGCACCTCTTTCTTCAACGCATGTCTCAAAGTGACCGCCCGGCCACCGTGCGACTCAAACCACCCCCTGTGTTTGCGCCAAATGCGCATATAGCGGTAGAACGGAACCGTGGGAAACGTGTGGTGCACCAAATGATAGTTTTGCGCCAAAAACATCACGGATAAACCCCGTCCTTCAATGTTTCGGGTAGCCTTGAAGGGAGACTCCTTCATGGAAATCCGATGGGGTTTGTGGGGGAGGTAATCGAAAAGAAAAGCCAACATCGCACTCGCCAAACGAGAAGGAACAATCCATGCCCAAATCACTGCGCTAACATATCCCGAAACGGCCATTGCAACCGAACCTCCGTAAAAAAGCAGCAACGTCAAAACCACCTCTTTACGCTTTCTTCTCGACGTTTCTTTTAGTTTCGTCGCGGACATGTACCAATAGTAAGGTTCTTGGGATAACCACCGAAGAGGCAAGAGGTACCAAGGTCCTTTGCCGCTCCAAAAATCCGGGTCGTGTTCTGGGTCGTTCGTGTGCCGGTGATGGGCCAAGTGCAACCGTTGAAAGGCATAGAACGGCTAAAAAAGTGGGATTCCTGCCAATCGCCCGATCCATTCATTCCACCATTTGTACTTGGAGGAAATTGACCCGTGCACCGCATCATGTTGTGGTGTGAACGAGACGTAAGCCAATGCGGTATTTAACACGAATGCAAGCGGAAGCGAAAGACCACCAGAGAAAGCCTGCCAGCTCACCCAGCACCACGCCGAAAAGGTGAGAATGGCCAGGGCTGAAGTGGGCAGCGAAAAGCGAGGCACTCGAACCAAAGACCTTCCAGGGGTAGAAATATCCATTACCATGATTCAGTGAAAACATACACCAGCACGTGCGTTTTCTTCTTGGAGTTTAACTCATCCGGACCGGTGTAGATGTAATTCACTTTCAATTCAGGATGCTCCGCTTTGAACGTATTTATCGTCTTCTCCCACACGCGTTTGTCCGCTAAAAATGGAAAATCAAACTTGTACAAACCCGGCACCACTTCTTCTCCTTGAACCGGTAGATCAATCGCTGCTGCCGTTTGGGATGAAAACTGTAAAATGGAGGCCGATGCTCCAAGTGTGAGCACCCCACCTACCAGCAACGCAACCGTCAGGGGCGTCGACTTCTTCAAGACAATCGGTGCGTCAGAACCTGAATCCCCGTGTTTGAAGACCAACCACGAAGCCACCAAAACAAACCAAAACAAGCCATGCTCCAGCAATTGAAAACGATCCCCAAACACTTGGTCCGCAATGGAAAAAAGCGCGAACAAAGTGATGGACGAGAGAATGGCTCGGAAAAACCATTTCTCTGAAGCGGCCTTCTCTTTTTTGATGAAGTTGTAAAAAGCAACCAAGTAAAGGGTAAAGTTTACCGCCTCCAGTGATGAAACGCCAGCCAACGCCAGGGTGGCCACCAACGAGTCTTTCACACCCAACGACCCAAAGAACTTTACAAACAACGCGAAGAAATCCTTCCCCACCCATAAGAAATGCACATCAGGAATGATTTTATCGAACACGCTCAAACCCCAGAAAAAGGTCCAAAACATCAAAATCGAACCACGGATCACGGATTGCTCTCTCATGGTTTCTCCTCAGTAATGATGTAAAAGATCAATGCGTCAGCCTTCTTCAAGCGCAAAGGATTCGGCACTGTGTAAATGTGATCGATCCTTTTGGTTGGGTGCTCCTCGATGAATTGCTCAATGGTTTTTTCAAATACCGTGCTCCCGCCTAGAAACGGAAAAGCCACTTTGAACAGGTCCTCGCCCACGGGCTCAGCAGAAATAGCGGCGGTCCGGCGGTAAAAAAAATGCTCGTTGTAATTGAATATTGATCCCGTTGTGATGAGAATCAAAGCCCCCGAAATCGCAGCTGCACCCATTATTTGGCGGCGATCGAGTCCGGCCTCTTCACCCGCGCCTGAATCCTCAAGCCGGATGAAGATGACCCACGACGCCAACGTCATGAACCAAAAAAGGGTGTGCTCCAACAACTCAAATCGGTCGCCAAACAAATGATCCCCCAACGAAAAAACCGTAAACGTGGCCAGGGTGAAGCAGATGCCCATCAAAAACCAATTTCTCGCTTCTGACACTTTATTCTGCAAAAAATACATCAAGGCCCCTCCAAAGAAAACGAAGGCAAACACTTCCAATCCTGCTGCAATGATCAACGCCACATCCGCAACAATCGGAGCCTCGAGCCCCGCAGAAGCGAAGAATTTTTGAAACTGTGCGAAACGATCGCGGCCGACCCATAAGAATTGGCTCCCACCGATGACCTTGTCGATGATATTGAAAAGCCAAAAAATGGACCAGTACATCAAAATCGCCCCACGAATCCATTCATTTTTAGAAGCCCCAGTTCTTTTATCTCTGCTCCCCATGGTGCATTTTTGTTTCGTCCAAACTAAGTCTTTTCAACGAAACCATCCCGTCAAACCCTAATCAATGAAGTGTTCCCTTGTTTGTTTGATCACTCCCTTGCTCAGCCTGCTCTCCTGCAACTCCAGTGTTGAAAATACTGCAACAGCCCCAGTGGATTCATTGGCTGCTTCGCCCCAAGAGACTCCGGTGATTGCCCGTGTTTACACCACTGCCGAAAACACCAATCAGCGGTTAACCGAAGGTTCGTCGCTCACATTCCAGCCGGCCTCCCAACCTTTGGAAACAGAGATCGCTGTATTTGTCAATCCCGAAAAGACCTTTCAATCCTACCTCGGGATTGGAGGCGCCATCACCGACGCCTCTGCGGAAGTGTTTTCCATGCTGAGTGATGACAAACAGCAAGAATTGCTCAACGCTTATTTCTCTGATACGGGAATCAACTACAACATCATTCGAACCAGCATTCACAGCAGTGATTTTGGTTTGGGCAGCCACACCTACATCGAAGAAGGTGATAAATCCTTGGCTAGTTTTTCCATTGCCAAAGACAAAGAGAAACGCATTCCAATGATCAAGCGGGCGGCATCCATCATTGAGAATGACCTCGTTTTTTATGCCAGTCCGTGGAGCCCTCCGGCATTCATGAAAACGAACAATCACATGCTTCGAGGGGGAAGTTTATTGCCTGAATACCGCCAGACTTGGGCTAATTATTTTGTGAAATTCATTGAGGCTTATGAGGCGGAAGGAATCCCTGTTTGGGGGGTGACTATTCAAAACGAGCCCATGGCCACGCAGCGCTGGGAATCGTGTATTTACTCCGCTGAAGAAGAGCGGGACTTTTTGAAAAACAACCTCGGACCTGCGTTCGAACGAGCGGGTTTTGGTGACAAGAACATTGTGGTTTGGGACCACAACCGTGACCTTATTTCACACCGTGCCAATACCATCTTCAATGATCCTGAGGCGGCTCAATACGCCTGGGGAATTGGTTTTCATTGGTATGAGACTTGGACGGGCGGTGAGGCGAAATACGAAAACCTCAAAAACATCAACGAATCGTACCCAACCAAGAACTTACTGTTCACTGAAGGATGCCAAGAAGGGTTTGATGCCAATCATTACGATCGGTGGTCCAATGCCGAACGCTACGGAAATTCAATGATCAACGACTTCAATAGCGGCACTGTCGGTTGGACGGATTGGAACATCTTGCTCAATGAAAATGGCGGGCCCAATCACGTACAAAACTTCTGCTTTGCCCCGATTCACGCCAACACACAGACCAATGAGTTGATTTACACGCCGACCTACTATTACATCGGGCATTTCTCAAAATTCATTGAGCCCCACGCGAAACGTGTGAGCACAACAGTAAGTCGAAGCACATTGGAAAGCACTTCATTCCGCAACCCCGAAGGGCAAACCGTCACGGTAGTCATGAACAAAACAGACGAAATCATCGCGTACAAATTGATTGTTGGAAACGTTGAGGTTCCAACACAGATTGCACCTCACGCGATGCAAACATTGCTGTATTGAAGTTTTTAACCCAATTCTTTCGTTTCATCGGACCAACAGGACGCATTCTAGCGCCGCTCACGTTGCTGCTCATTCCCGCGGTGGCAATGGTGTACACCGACTCGGTTGACTGGTCATTGTTGGATTTTTTGGTGATGGGGAGCTTGCTCCTTGCAGTCGGTTGGGGAATCAATTGGTCGATTGAAAGAATCCAGCAAACCATTTTCCGACGCATCTTACAATGCCTCATAATTGGATCTTTTCTCTTGATTTGGATCGAATTGGCCGTTGGTCTTTTTTGATGGACTCTTCTTTTTCATGGACGCTGTAAAAGCCCGTTCACTGGGTTTCTATTGTACCTTGCAGG
Source organism: Flavobacteriales bacterium (assembly GCA_016777435.1). Lineage (GTDB taxonomy): Bacteria > Bacteroidota > Bacteroidia > Flavobacteriales_D > Sanyastnellaceae > UA16. Next base: position 14,839 of record JADHRK010000009.1, on the reverse strand, counting down.
AGATTCGTCTCCCTTGTTCGAAATAATCGAACTTCACTTTCTATTTTTCTGCATTTTGAAACTTTTCACCCTTCTTGCTTCGCTCTTTTTAGTTGTTGGATTGCACGCACAAATCAATCCCCCTTTTGATTTTGAAACCGAACAAACCACGCCTGTTCTTACCAACTTCGAAATGGCTGAAACGATGGTGGTCGAAAACCCTGATGCCAGCGGCATCAATACCAGCGCAAATGTTGCTCAAATGGTTCGATACCCCGGTGGAAATGTCTGGGCGGGGAGCATTGTCACTCTGCCAGGTTATTTGGATTTGACTGAAGTTGGTGCGTTTCGGATGAAAGTATATTCCCCCGTCGCTGGGGCCGTAATGAAACTGAAGCTCGAGGGAAATGGCGTAATTGAGTTGGATGCATTGACCACTGTAGAGAACGCGTGGGAAACCTTGGTGTGGGATTTCACGGGGGTCCCCGGGGGTATTTACAACCAACTTGCCTTCATGTTGGACTACGGTACGGAAGGCGATGGAACGTACTTCTCCACTTTTTACTTCGACGATGTCGAACTCTATCAAAGTACCATGGGTTTGCAACAAGTAAGCTTACCCATTGACCACGAAGACGAATCAGTGCATTATCAAACCACCTCGTTCGCAGGAAACTATTCGGAATTGGTTGTAGATCCAATGGATGAGAACAACCATGTTATGAAGGTCACGAAACACTGGCAATCATTGAATTATTCGGGTACGACCATGAGCACGCCTGCTGGACTTGCTGTGCCCATTCCGTTCGAGTCAGGAGCCACAGAGGTGAGTGTAGATGTATGGGTTCCCACCGTGGGAGCAGCAATCCGATTGAAGGCAGAAGAAGCTTTCGAACCCGCGAATTCCGTGGAAACGCAACAGAATGTCGCTGTCGCAGGAGAATGGACCACCATGACGTTTGATTTCTATCAAAACGTTCCCGGTACGCAAACCATCAACTTCAATTACGATTATACCATTTTGTCAATTTTCTTCGATTTTGGAAATGAAGGCTACCTCTCCGGAATCCAAGATTTCTATTATGACAATGTGGTGTTCAATGGAAGTTCCGCATCGATTGCCGAAGCAGAAGCGAGGGGGCCTTGGCTCTACCCGAGCAGCGTTTCTGTGGGAGATTACCTGAACGTTTCATGCAATGCCGGCAGCTTTGAACGGTTTCGAATCTTCAGCACCTCAGGTCAGATCGTCTACGACAGCTGGATCCGAGGAAATACCCGCATTGGACTTTCAGGAATGGCTTCCGGGGTTTACATCTGCCAACTTGGAGAGGACCGTCCTTTGACGCAAAAAATCACCGTCTCTCAGTAGCGTCGTCTTTCCATTCGACCAGATCGCTGGACAGGTCAATTAAAGCTCATATCAATGCCCGCGACGCCGCATCGTTGGTGTTGGGTTGATTAGGGCACTTTATACCCCCAGCTCGCTTCCGTCAAGGCAAACCAATCTTCGGTTTCCAATTCAATTTTGTGGGCTTTGGCCATCGCTTGAATCCGGTCCACTCGGGTCGTTCCTACCACAGGGATGATCGCCGCGGGATGCCGAAAAAGCCATGCCAGCAGAAGGCATTCAACCGTGCATGCATACTTATCAAGCATGCGATGTATGGTGGGTTCCAATCGGTCTCGAACCGCTCCTGGTTCTTTGAAAAAACGGCCCAAAGGTGACCACGCCATGGTCCCAATGTTTCGGGTTTGGTGGAAATCCAATGTTCCGTCTAACATCGGCGCTGTGTGCGTTAAGGAGCACTCGATTTGATTCCATTGCGGGGTTCCCTCGGTTTCCATCAAGGCCAATTGCGACGGTGTGAAATTGGAAACACCCCATTCTTTTATTTTCCCTTGTTCTCGCAGTTTTTCAAGCACAGGAACCGCAATACGTGGATCCAAAAGCGGGCTCGGACGATGCAGCAAAAAGACGTCGATGTACTCGGTTTGAAGCTTGCGTAGACTAGTCTCCAAGGCCTTTTCTATGTACTCCGCTGAATAATCATAATGCTTTACCGAATGCGTCGCATTTTGGGATGGATAACATATGCCGCATTTTGAAACAAATAGAACTTCCTCCCGAGCAATCCCTGTCGCTGCGAATCCATCTCCAAAGTCCTGTTCAGTCGTGTATCCACCATAAATGTCTGCGTGATCAAAGGCATAAACACCCGCTTCCAACGAAACCTCTATGGTCTTTGCCATTTGCAGGGTCGTCATTTTGGCGCCCCACACCCCCCAGTTCATAGTGCCTGCGATAATCGTAGATGGGTTCATTGGGTTGGGTAATTCAAAAAAAGGGAGCCAACATCGGCCCCCTTTATTATTCCATGTTGTTCTGTCTTACGCGCGATCCAAATCCATCACCTTCGCCCAGGCCTGCACGAAGTCATTGACGAATCGCTCCTCCCCGTCGGCGCAACCATAGACCTCAGCAATGGCACGCAATTCTGAGTTGGATCCAAAAATCAGGTCCGTTCGCGAAGCGGTCCACTTTGTTTCTCCCGTGGTCCGGTCCGAACCAGCAAACCCTTCAGAGACAGGGTCAATCGCCTTCCACGTGGTCTTCATATCAAGCAAATTCACAAAGAAATCATTGGTGAGTTCGCCAGGACGATGGGTAAACACACCGTGCATGGAACCGTCATAGTTTGTTCCAATTACTCGCATTCCACCAATCAAAGCGGTCATTTCCGGTGCAGTAAGCGTCATCAATTGCGCTTTATCGATCAGCATTTCTTCCGTTGATGCCGTGGCGCTTACCTTCTTGTAGTTTCGGAATCCATCCGCGCGCGGCTCCAGTACAGCAAACGAATCGATGTCTGTTTGCGCATCCGTTGCGTCACCGCGCCCCGGCGCAAAAGGAACCGATACCGAATGACCCGCATTCGCTGCCGCCTTTTCAACGCCTGCACAACCCGCTAGAACGATGAGGTCGGCCATTGAAACGTGCGCACCGCCCATTGCATTGAACTCATTTTGGATGCCCTCTAAGGTGTCGAGGACCTGGCCCAGCTGGGTGGGGTTATTCACCTCCCAGTACCGCTGAGGAGCAAGTCGAATTCGGCCGCCGTTCGCCCCTCCTCGTTTGTCGCTTCCGCGATAGGTAGATGCTGAGGCCCATGCCGTGGAAACCACTTGAGAAATTGTCAAACCCGACTCCATAACTTTCTCTTTCAAAGAAGTCACATCACTCTTGCTCAGTGCGCTCCCTGTTGAAGCGGGCACAGGGTCTTGCCAAATAAGTTCTTCCGAAGGAACTTCTGGACCGAGGTACCGCCCAATCGGCCCCATGTCTCGGTGAGTGAGTTTAAACCACGCTCGTCCGAATGCATCAGCGAACTCCTCTGGATTATCATAAAACCGCTTCGAAATAACCGCGTATTTTGGGTCCATTCGCAAAGCCAAGTCCGTCGTTAACATGATCGGAGTGTGACTCTTTGATGGGTCGTGTGCATCTGGAACGCTTCCCTCTCCACCCCCATTCTTAGGCTTCCATTGCTGTGCGCCCGCTGGGCTCTTCGTCAGCTCCCACTCAAAACCAAAGAGGTTTTCAAAGTAATTGTTGCTCCATTGGATTGGGGTGGTGGTCCAAGCGCCCTCTAACCCACTGGTAATCGCATCGCCGCCCGCGCCAGTACCAAATGAGTTTTTCCAACCCATGCTTTGCTCCTCAATCCCTGCACCCGCAGGCTCTGAACCTACATGCTTTTCAGGATCAGCAGCGCCATGTGTTTTTCCAAACGTGTGTCCTCCGGCAATCAAAGCCACGGTTTCTTCGTCATTCATTGCCATTCGGCCGAATGTTTCACGAATATCCCGAGCCGACGCGAGCGGGTCTGGATTGCCATTTGGGCCCTCTGGGTTGACATAAATCAAGCCCATCTGCACTGCTGCCAATGGGTTTTCAAGGTCTCGGTCGCCGGTATACCTGTTGTCTGCCAACCACTCTCCTTCAGACCCCCAGTAAATATCTTCTTCCGGTTCCCAAACATCCGGACGGCCACCCCCAAAGCCAAAGGTTTTGAAACCCATTGTTTCAAGTGCACAGTTTCCGGCTAAAATCATCAAGTCGGCCCAAGAAATTTTCTTGCCATACTTCTGTTTGATCGGCCACAAAAGAAGGCGAGCCTTATCCAAGTTTGCGTTGTCCGGCCAACTGTTCAATGGAGCAAAACGCTGCATACCAGATCCGCCACCCCCTCGTCCGTCCGCAATCCGGTATGTTCCAGCGCTGTGCCACGCCATTCGAATGAAAAAAGGACCGTAATGTCCGTAATCTGCCGGCCACCAATCCTGTGAATCCGTCATCAGTTGATTGATGTCCGCTTTCAAAGACGCGTAATCCAGGGATTCAAATTCCTTTTTGTAATCGAAGTCTTCGCCCATGGGGTTAGACAGCTCCGAGTTTTGTCGTAAAATACTCAAATTCAGTTGGTTGGGCCACCAATCAGTGTTGCGTGTTCCACCCCCAGCGCTCTGCTTCAATGCGCCTCCCAAAAAAGGGCACTTGCTTTCACTGTTCACGTTGTACGTGTTCTTCGCGTTTGTGTGCGGGTTTTCGTTGCTCATTATCCTGTGATTTTTAGTTCTGTTGACATTCCAACACGTACTGTTTCGGCACTTCTCAAAATTAAGCATTAAGCGCTTATCTATTCAAGCTTTTTATGCCCTTCGAAACGTCAGTCACCCAGCGCTTTCAAAAGCCCATTATAGGGGATGTTCAATCGGTGGGTGTATGCTTTCTTGGAAACAACAAGAGCGCCGGTTGGTCGGCGCTCTTCTCAATGTTTCGTAATGTTTTTCGACCAACCTACAGAAGGTTGATGCGTTGGGCCAGCTGGTCTTTGTAGCTTCCGCCCACGGGTATTTCTTTTTCAATTCCATCCATGGTGATGATGGCATATTTGATGCTTTCAATCGCCTCAATATTCACAATGTAGCTGCGGTGGACGCGCATAAAATCGGTGTCGCCTAGCTTCGTCTCCACATCCTTCATGGTTGAGTGAATCGTGTAACTTTCTGTTCGGGTGTGTATGACAACATAATCTTTCAACGCTTCAACAAAGAGTAAATCCTCTGTTTTCACTCGAATCAACCGGCTTCGGTTTTTGACAAAAATGATGTCTGACTCCGCTTTGTGCTCAGCCATGCTTCGCAAGAAGTCTGTTTCTTGTCGCAGCTCTTGCTCCTTTCCATGCTTGTGCATGGCCATTTCAATCGCGGTTTGAATGTCCACGTCCTTGAATGGCTTTAGAATGTAGCCGTGTGGCTCCGCCAACTTCGCCTCACTCAACGTGCTCTCATCTGCATATGCTGTAAGAAAGACAACCGGAATGTCCATGTTTCGCTTAATTTCCTCCGCTGCAGCGATGCCATTCATATCGCCTTTGATCATGATGTCCATGAGCGCCAGGTCTGGCTTGTGCTTCATTGCCATGTTGATGGCCTCTTCTCCATTGTCAGCGGAAGCCACAACATTATAACCAAGATTTCCAAGGCATCTTTCGATGTCTTTACGGACGATGCTTTCGTCTTCTGTAACGAGAATATTAATCGGCATTTCTGTGAGTCTAGTCGGTCAAAGGGGTAAATCTAACCAAAAAAGATGCCCCAGACCCTTTTTCTAACGGGTTCTCGCTCTGATTGTTATCCACAAGCAACGATCCGTCGAGCTGATCTGTCAACGCTTGTACCAAATACACCCCGAGGCTTTCGTTGGTTTCAAAGTCAAAATCATCAGGCAATCCAACACCATTGTCCGATACTTCAATCTCAATGTCCTGTCCTTTTTCTTCTACGCGCAACTCAATGGTTCCCCCTCTTTTTCCTGGAAACGCATATTTTAACGCGTTGGAAACCAACTCATTAACAATCAACCCACAAGGAATGGCTTGTTTCAAATTGATCTGAACATCGTCCAAAACACAAGTCAGTTCTACGTTCGCAGAAACACGAGAATAGCTGTGAATCAAGTTCTGGGTGAGGCGCTTCAAATACTCTGCAAAACCAATGCTGCTGAAATCAGAATTTTGATAGAGCGACTCGTGGATAAAACTCATGGTGGATATTCGATTCTGGCTTTCTTCCAGGATATCCAGCATTTTCGGATCATCGATAAATCGACGCTGCAAGTTGAGCATGCTTGAAATCACCTGCAGGTTGTTTTTGACCCGGTGATGCACTTCTTGCAATAAAATTTCTTTCTCCTTTAGTGTGCTTCTTATTTGTTGGTCAATCTCCTTTCTGTCTGTGATTTCATAAGCGATGCAGCTCAATTCTTCATGGTCATCCCCGTAAGACACAGGATTTACAAACATCTGGTACCAGACCTCATCGCCGTTTTTGTCCACCAATGGCAACTCGAATTGCTGTTGAACCCCTTGAAACGCTCTTTGAAAAAATTGAAATTGGTTTTTGTAAAGTTGGGGGGATGTGTGGTTCTTCAGTAGGTCAATGATGGGGCTTCCGAGGGATGTTTCGAAACCAAACTGTTGGTTCAACATCCCTTGAACATTGTTATTCATGGATGTTACCTCCAATTGTCGGTTGATTGTAAACATTAGAATGTACCGAGAAGAGTTGAAGATCGATTCCAGTTTTGCGGACTTCCGACGGGCGTCCTTCTGGTGGGCACGCACCTCCGAAACATCCAAATAAATGCACCGAACTCCGAGTAGCTCATTGTTTCCGTTTATTTGTTTGGACCCTCCACCAATGACCCTTAATTCCTGGCCAAGTTTGGAACGAAATCGAATTTCTTGACTCGACCCTGTAATGGTGTCCGCCCAGTCATCGTTTTTTTCGTCCTGGCTAAGAATGTCACTGATGTGAACCGTTTCCAAGTTTTCTCCTGTATAACCTAGGGTTTTATAGAATGAAGGATTGGCATATGTAAAGTATCCTTTTCCGTTGATTGAAAAAACCAAATCACTCGCGCTCTCGAGAATGTCTCGGTAACGCTCCTCGCTTCTCCGCAACTCCATCTCAGCCACATGAATGTCTGTAACGTCCCGGCCTACCAAAACAAAGCCTTTTTGTTCTTCCTCTGAGCCGTGCAATACCGCGATGGAAATGAGCATTTGAAACGCCTCTCCTGTGGAGCGAACACCGGTCACCTCGCCGGCATAATACCCTGCCTCATTTAGGGATTCTGAAATCGCCTTAAAATTCTTAGGGTTGTGTAAAAACTGTGAGGCGTGGAGTTCTTTTGCGTCCTCAATGGTGAGGCCAAACTCTACAGAGGCTGCGTGGTTGAATTGAATGATTTTCCCGTCATTATCAAACGCAATGATCATATCAATCGAGCTTTCGATGATGGAGCTGTTAAACCGCTCAGACTCCCGCAGTTGGTTTTGTGTGCGTTTGTGTTGGGCGATTTCAATTTTCAACAGCTCGTTGGCTTCTTCGGCAGAAGAGGCCCTTATTTGCTGACGAACCAGTTCTATTCGTGTAGATAAATCACTCGCGGTGATTTGAACGGCGGGCTGCTGATCAAAAAACGACAACGTCATTTGCAGTCCCACCGCTCGCTCTGTTTCATCGGCTCCAACCATCGTCACTTCCGAATACGGAACCTTTCTTCCTTGAAGCGCCTTATTTATATCTTCGGTCACCCGCTCGAAATCAGATTTTGAAATCAATGACGTGAAGTCCGTCCCATATATCATTTCTTCATCTGAATAGCCTAGCAAATCCATTGCAACAGCATTCGCATAACCCACTTTTAACTCTTGAACCAAGAACAAGCCAAATGGGCTGTTCTCCACGAGCAAACGAAACCGTTCCTTCGTTTTCAATAAATCGTGTTCCACACGTTTCCGCTCTGTAGTGTTCATGAGAGCAAGTGTGTGTTCCAAGCCTTTTTCTGAATCTTTGAACACCTCAAGCTTTCCCTCGACCATTAAATCAAGTCCATTCGAATTGGTAAAGTGAAACTCTTGAGTGGAGCCGGAGCGGGAGGTCAATTTCTTCCAATTGCGCGCACCAAATAGCTCTTTAATATTTAATTCTTCAAGCTCTTCGAGCTTCGAAATTCCCAGAATATTCATCATTTGCGCATTCAAATCAATGACTTGATTGTTTTGCAAAAATGCCAATCCCTCCATGGTCCCTGAGGCCAGTCCGTGATACCGGTTCTTATTCAACTCAAACGCGCTGCGCAGTTCTTGCCAACCCAATTGATCCTCAAAAACAATAAAATCAATCTCCTCAAATTCTCCAAATCGAACCTCAAATATGCGTGACTTTCCGTCTATTGTTGTCAGTTCAAAACCCTTATTCTTAGTCGGTTTTTTCCACCATAATGACCAGCTCTCACCCCCTATTTCACACCAATCTTGCGGGGTTCCAAAAACATCTTTACACGCCGAATTGCATTCCAACACGGTTCTCGTTCCACGATCCACCACCAAAGCAGGATTCGACCATACATCCACCAAACTCGAATAAGATTGTTTCATTGGCATCAGAAGAAGTTAAGGAAGATCGTTGGCTTCTGGTGACTTCATCCCTTTTGTTTTTAGTTTCTGTCCGTCAATCCGATGCAATCGATTTTCCTTGTATTCCAAGGTTTGTTGCACCGTTTGAGTCGGTCCATACACAATCCATTTTCCTTCTTTTTCACCGTTTTTATACCTTTCAATCCGCTGAATATTTCCAGAAATACGGCGATATACATGCTTGCCATCTGGTAAATCAAAGCTGTATTTTCCTTTGAATTGTTCTACCCCATTGGGATAAATATGAATCCACTCCCCTTCTTTTTCGCCATAGACATACGATCCTATCTCTTTGTGATCATTTACATCTTGAACCCACTCCCCTTGCTTTCGTCCCAATTCATAAGCTCCTCGAAGAATTGATTTTCCCGTTGCATCCCATTCTTCGAAAAACCCATCTGCTCGGCCCCGTCTATAGTTTTCCTCCCGATGCAAGTTGCCATTGAGGTAAAACCATTGCCATGTTCCATTGAATTCACCCTCGCTATATGCACCTTTTTGAATAACTTCTCCCGTCACCGCATAGTACGTCCATCTCCCCTCTTTTAAACCGTTTTCATAGCTTCCTTCAAAGTGAAGAGCACCGCCGGGATAATAGTGTTTCCAAATTCCTTCTTTATTTCCCTCAGCTGTGGTTATTCCTTCAGCGACGATCGTGTCATTGGAATAAATTGCTCCAGCAATGACTTCACCTTCTCGGTTGTATTCCCGATATATACCGATGCGTTTCCCATTGGAATAAGTGCTGGATGTTGCCACCTTTCCGTTGTCATGATACGATTTCCGAAGGTCCATTGGTATCGTTTCTTCAGCATCCACTACCCGTTCACCCCATTCATATTTTTCCAGGTAATCCAGTTCGCCCGATCCTTTGTAATACTTAAATATTCCGTTGCGCATGCCATTCTTCCAAACTCCTTCCTCTATGACAATATCCCTGGTGTTCCATGTTTTCCAAACCCCATTTTTCTTTCCTTGCTCATCCTTGCGATTCACTTTTTGAACCGATCGCAGATATCCTTGCTTGTATTCCAAAATGGAAATCACCCTGCCATCCAATGCATATTCTTTTCCCAGCCCGTCTTCTAAATTTTCTTTGAACGGAATTGCTTTTTTAAGATTCCCAGCAGCATCAAATTCATGGCTCCAACCGGATTTCAGATTGTCCACAAATTTGGTTTCAACCAACATATCGTTTTCTGCTGTGGCCCCATAGATTCGTTCGAATCCTTGCTTCTTGCCTCGCTCATATTCGATGGATTGAATTTTATTTCCCAGGGAATCGAAGAACAGCCATTCACCATTCAATTCGTGATCAATCCTACTTCCTTGGCTTTTTAAAATTCCATTGGGATGATAATTTTGCCATTGCCCTTCTGGTTTTCCGTTGATGATGCATCCTTCACTTGCTTTGTTTCCGTTTGGAAAGGTATAAACCGTCCACTCACAATTCACAGGATTTTCCTGTCCCATCGAGAAGGTTGTCATCAACAAGGATAACAATAGTATTCTTCTTTTCTTAGAAAATAGAACTATCGTAGTAGGTGTGTTCATACTGTGAGTAAACCGTTAGATTTTCTTCCCATAATTGTGTTTTTCACATTTTCCGATGTGTTCTACACAGTGATGGGAATAAAAATACTCCTGAAAACAGGACAAATTCAGGGTTATAAACAATGATTGAAAACATCAATGTTGAATATCTTTAGGTGAAGTGCTTTGTCCATAACGTGGTCTTTCATGATGACAAACGAACGTGAAAAATGAGGTCAAATTGCTTGCTTTTCTTGTGCTCGGCCTGCTTACCATCTTCAATACAATTAACCTAATTGAGTTGTTTTAAAGTTGTGAACCAGTTTCAATCGGTATGAACAGGATGCTTGTTAATTAACTTGCTCCCAAAATAGACGACATGCGCATTTCAATTGGAGGAGACCACGCGGATCCGAGCCTTAAAAAGGTACTGATAGAACACCTCGGAAACAAGAATATTGAAACCATAAACAGAGGAACAGACACAAATGACAGCGTTGATTATCCTGACTTTGCGCATGCTGTTGCTACAGATGTTTCGGAGGGTGAGGTGGATTGTGGAATTTTGATTTGCGGATCAGCGAACGGAGTAGCAATGACGGCAAACAAACACCAAGAGGTTCGAGCGGGCTTGGCGTGGAACCCTGAAGTAGCTCGTTTGGTGAAACAACACAACAATGCAAATGTCCTATGCATTCCTGCACGATTTGTTTCTCATTCAGAGGCAATTGAAATTTTGAATGCTTTTTTGGACGAGAAATTTGAAGGCGGTCGTCATGCGCGGCGGATCGGTAAAATAGCGTGTTCCTTGTTGTTTTTATTGGTGTCTACGTTTGGATTATTGAATGCTCAAACATCGGAAATTGTTGCTCCAGAGGTGTATGCAAATTCAATAGTAGCAGAGGATTTGAAGAGCCATTTGATGGTAGTGGCGAGCGATGCTTTTGAAGGAAGAGAGACGGGAGAACCCGGCGCTGAAAAAGCAGCTGCCTACATTGCGAGTCATTTTGAATCCTTGGGTATTGCTCCGTTCGACGGGAAAACGTATTACCAAGATGTGCCCCTGGTTCGGTCTCAAATTCAAGGAGGAACGGCGGTTGTTGCCGGAGAGTCGATGGTTTTTTTGGACGATTTTTTGTTTTATCCAGGGATCAAGGATGGCTCGATGGAAGGTCTAGCTATGGTTGTTATTGCGGATACCGCGGAATGGCCAGAAGTCACAGGGAAGGCGGTGGTCATGAAAGCAGCATCAAAGGAGGGTCAAACGAATTGGCAAAGAGGATTGAATGATTCACGCATGAAAGCGAGTGAGAAAGGAGCACGCGCGGTGATTGTGGTAGGCGACGACCTATCTACCCTACGAAGCCGCATGAAGCCATGGTTGACACGAAAATCAATGACATTGGATCGCTCTGAGGCACTGGAGGGTGACGGTACTCGAATTCCTACATTCTTGGTCTCCGCAGCTTCAACATCCAACTGGTGGAAGGGGTCAGCGCTAAAGTCTTGGAAAAAGTGGACCAAGGCGGAGAGGAAGGGAAAAACAATGCCTTCTTGTGTATTGCCCGAAGCCACTTGGAGCTTTGAGTTGTTGCGTGACGAAGAGCACATTGTCTCTCAGAACGTCTTGGGCTACATTCCAGGGAGAGACTCCCTTCTAACAGAGGAGCTTATTGTCATTACTTCGCACTATGACCACGTGGGCATCATTGATGGGGAAATTCATAACGGAGCGGACGATGACGGTTCAGGAACCGTGACGGTATTGGAGTTGGCGGAGGCGTATATGAAAGCAGTGAATGAAGGAAATGGACCACGAAGGAGTGTTTTGCTCATGACCGTTGTTGGAGAGGAAAAAGGATTACTGGGAAGCGAGTGGTATGCAGACCACCCAATTTGGCCGTTGGAGAATACGGTAGCCAACCTGAATGTGGACATGATTGGTCGGGTTGATGAAGCGCACGCTGACGACAACCGCTACGTGTATTTGATTGGCTCAGACAAACTTTCTTCAGAGCTGCACGCTATCAGTGAAGAAGCCAATACAAAACACACGAACCTTGCATTGGATTACACATTTAACGCCCCCGATGACCCCAATCGTTTTTACTACCGATCCGATCATTACAACTTCGCCAAAAACAACATACCGGTGATTTTCTATTTCAGCGGCGTCCATGAAGACTACCACCGTCCAGGCGATGATCCAGAGAAGGTGATGTATGGTAAAACCGCAGAAATCGGGCGGTTGATATTTCATACATCATGGAAGCTTGCTAATCAAGACAAGCGGATTGAAGTGGACCGGGTCAACGATTTTCCAACGAAGTAAACCCGTTCAGTTGGTCTTGGAAACGCTTTTTTTCCAGGATGTAGCGCTCGCCGGTGGCGGGTCCGTTAAACCCTGAATGAACCACCACGTCATTTCCTCGAATGAACAGCGTGGTCGGAAAGCTGATGACGTGGTCCAAAAAAGGAAAGGCGTCTGCGGCAATTTGTTTGCTCGCCTTGCCGCCAAGAAAGATGTCCCAATCAACATTGAGCTCATCCGCAAAAACGTCAAGCCTTTCGTAGGATGAAATAGGATTGGTGTCCCGTTCGAAGGCCACGGAAAGAAAACGCGCTTGTGGGCTGTAAAGCTCATGCAATAAACGAACCTCGTCCATGCAATTGGGACACCAAGTTCCCAGTATGTCCAATACAACCAACGAATCAGATCGCAGCGAGATTGAATTGCTTTTGCCTGCACGATCAATGATGGACACGCGCAAATCCTCATCAGGCACCACGAGGGACCGCATTGGGTTTTCATCCGGAGTAGGTGAACCGTACGCTGCACGCCAGGTGGTGTGATAATGGTTCCCGCTATAGAAATGCCCATCTACCCAACTCCCGTCCTGCAGCGAAGCGGTGAAAACGAACAGGTGCGCTCCATCAAACGTTTGAAGCTGCAACGCGTTGCCCACCAAATTTCCCGTGAGATAGCGGTAGTCTCCTGTCGGGGTGCGTATGGTGGCGCGCAGCGCACTACCCGCAGCAGTAATATCCAGTTGGGAGCTAGGAGAAGCGCTTGAGTCCACGCCAAACCACACATCCCACGTACCGGAGGGAAGTCCTTGTGGCTCGATTGTCGCCTGCTGGTTAGCGGGAGTGGGCAAAACCCGCAAGGGGACACGGTAAGACCCGGACGGGCTGCGCAAAGAATCCACCCAATAACCGCGATAAGAATCACCTCTTCGCTCCTTTTGCAGCCTCCAACTCCCGTTGAAAACAGGAACCCTCCACGTCGAATCGTTCAGGGGCGTGAGCGTGAGAACTTCATCTCCATTGTACAAAGACCAAACCGCATCTTTTCGGGATCCAAGGAACGACGCTGTGACGCTATCATTCAGCATAAACTCAACGTTGGCACCATGCGAAAAAGGAGGTTGGGGTGAGTGAGGCAAATCCCCACAGCCAGATACGACGAGACCCAACAAACTCAAGAAAGCAGCTCCCTTTCCAGCGCAATGCATCACCCTAGATCAAACTTAATTCCTTGTGCGAGCGGAAGTGAAGCGCCGTAGTTGACCGTGTTGGTTTGGCGACGCATGTATGCTTTCCAGGCATCAGATCCAGACTCACGCCCCCCGCCGGTTTCTTTTTCACCACCAAACGCACCGCCGATTTCGGCACCAGAGGTGCCAATATTGACGTTGGCAATGCCACAATCTGACCCTGCGGCAGACAAGAATAATTCCGCCTCCCGAACGCTGTTGGTCATGATGGCAGACGAAAGGCCTTGTGCAACACCATTTTGCAGCGCAATGGCCTCTTCTAAGGTGTCATATGGCATCATATAAAGCAAAGGTGCAAATGTTTCGTGCTGTACGATTTGCATGTCGTTTGTGGCTTCAGCAATGGATGGCCGAACATAGCAACCGCTTTCATATCCCGGCCCTTCCAATAGCCCGCCTTCGACTACAAAAGAACCACCTTGATCTTTAACGGCTTGCAAGGCGCTGAGGTAGGTGTCAACGGCGTCGCGGTCTGTCAAGGGACCGACATGGTTGGACTCATCCAACGGGTTTCCAATTTTTAATTGACCATAAGCACTGCTCAAAACATTCTTCACCTGATCATACACGGACCGGTGAATGATCAATCTTCGGGTGGACGTACAGCGTTGACCACAGGTGCCAACCGCACCGAATACTGCGGCGGGAACAACCATTTCAAGGTCTGCATCGGGAGCAATGATGATTGCGTTGTTTCCACCAAGCTCGAGCAAAGCGCGACCGAGTCGTGCGCCAACGGTCTCACCAACTGACTTACCCATGCGCGTGCTTCCTGTGGCGCTGACGAGGGGAATGCGTTGATCAGCACTCATCATTTGTCCAATGTCTGCCATTCCATTTACGACGCAAGACAAACCTTGCGGGACATCATTGGCTGCGGCAACACCGTTCCAGATGTGTTGACACGCAATGGAGCAAAGCGCGCTTTTTTCAGACGGCTTCCAGACGCAAGCGTCTCCACTGATCCAAGCCAAAGCGGTGTTCCATGCCCACACAGCAACAGGGAAGTTAAAAGCGGAAATGATGCCCACCACGCCAAGCGGGTGGTATTGCTCGAACATGCGGTGTTCAGGTCGTTCGGAGTGAGTGGTCATTCCGTACAATTGTCGGCTCAAGCCAACCGCGAAATCACAAATGTCAATCATCTCCTGTACCTCACCCAAGCCTTCTTGCAGGGACTTGCCCATTTCATAACTTACCAAAGCGCCCAAAGCATCTTTTTTC
>JADHRK010000008.1 GCA_016777435.1 Flavobacteriales bacterium | reverse complement strand
TACCAAAGACGAGCCCTACACCTGCTTTCTAAAAGCCGACCAAGCCTTGCCCATGATGTACATGGACGATGCAGTACGCGGTACATTGGAGCTCATGGGCGCCCCAAAATCAAAAATCACGGTTCGGACATCCTACAACTTGGGAGCCATGAGTTTCACGCCGAGTGAAGTCGGAGAGAGTATTCGGCAACAAAGACCCCAGTTTCAATTGCAGTATGCCCCGGATCAGCGGCAGGCCATTGCAGCGACCTGGCCCTCGAGCATTGACGATTCTGCTGCGAACCGGGATTGGGGATGGCAGCCGCGTATCACGATTGACGACATGACGGGGCTTATGCTCGATGCCATATCAACGAGAAACGAAACATTGGAGTCTTGAATCGGGTAAGCCAAGAACAGAAGATCTGGATGGAAATTCATCCGATTCGTCGATTGGTTTGATTTACTTTGCAAGCAACTTGCGCATCCTCTGAACATCGCTCGTATCACACAAGACATCGCCCCCTTTTTATGTCCGACCATACGCCCCTTTATATTCAAAACAGCCTGACCCGGGAGAAGGAACGCTTCGCTCCTTTGAATGCGCCTTATGTAGGTATGTACGTTTGTGGCCCAACGGTATACAGCAATGTGCATTTGGGCAACGTCCGGACGTTTCTCACGTTTGACATTGTCTACCGGCACCTCATTTTCCTGGGCTACCAAGTGCGCTATGTACGAAACATCACTGACGTTGGTCATCTGACCGGGGACTCGGACGATGGAGAAGATAAAATTGGCAAGAAAGCACGGCTCGAAAACCTAGAACCGATGGAAATCGTACAGAAGTACACCAATGATTTCCATGATGTGATGCGCATCTTCAACATCAAAAGTCCTTCCATTGAGCCAAGCGCGACAGGCCACATCGTGGAACAGATCGAAATGATCAAACAAATCATCGCACGCGGCTACGGCTATGAATCCAACGGCAGCGTCTACTTCAATGTACGCAAGTTCAGCGAGGATTTCCCCTATGGTCAACTGTCCGGGAGAAAAATAGATGACCTGCTCAACAACACGCGCGTCCTCGATGGACAAGACGAAAAAAACGACCCCTTGGACTTCGCCTTATGGAAAAAGGCAGACGTTTCTCATCTGATGAAATGGCCGTCACCCTGGAGTGAAGGATTTCCAGGCTGGCACCTCGAATGCTCCGTGATGAGCACGAAATACTTAGGCAACGCATTCGACATTCATGGTGGAGGAATGGACTTGAAATTCCCACATCACGAGTGCGAAATTGCGCAAAACGCTGGAGCGACCGGTGAAGGAAATTCCGTGAAGTATTGGATGCATGGAAACATGCTGACGGTCAATGGCCGGAAGATGGCGAAGTCAGAAGGCAACGGATTCACACCCGAGGAGTTAATCTCAGGCAGTCATCCCTTGCTCGAACGAGGCTATTCAGCGATGACAGTGCGATTCTTCATGCTGCAAGGGCATTATGCAAGCACCTTGGACTTCTCCAATGCTGCCTTGCAAGCAGCAGAGAAAGGGCTTGAGCGTTTAATGAAATCGTTGGAAACACTCAAGAAACTTCCGGCAACATCGGACAAGGACAATGCAGCGGCAAAAATCGATGAGCTTTCCAACCGTTGCGCTACTGCAATGGGAGATGACTTCAATACGCCGATTCTAATCAGTGTTTTATTCGATGCGGTCAAATTGATCAACAAAGTTCAAGACGGACAATTGGCCATCAGCAAAACCCAAAAAGACGCCCTCCAATCAATGATTGACGGATACGTTTTTGACGTCCTTGGCCTAGAAGTCGAGGGAGTCGCAAAAACCGAAGAATCAGATGAAACTGGCCCACTGCTCGATCTCCTCGTAAACCTGAGAAGTGAAGCCAAATCCAATCAGGATTGGTCGACGGCTGACGCCATTCGAAATGCGTTGAGCGAATTGGGCGTTACCATCAAGGACGGAAAAGAAGGCAGCACATGGGACCGCGAATGACACGGTTGATAGCGCCCTTCCAAATTGGGCTGCTGCTGAGCGCATGGATGCTGGTAAGTTGTGCCGGTGAAACCGAAGAGCGGCCTGTCACGCAAATGGCAGTTGAACGCATCAAAGCACCTGCATTCAGCAGCGATTCAGCATACGGCTATATTCAATCGCAAGTGGACTTTGGACCCCGTGTTCCCAACTCCAAAGAGCATGTTGCCTGTGGCGATTGGCTCGCAAACGAATTGACGCGACATGGGGCAGAGGTCATTGAACAACCCGGTCGTGTTCGGGCATACGATGGAACTGTGTTGGAAATGCGGAATATCATTGGGCAATTTCGTCCTCAAAATCAAGAGCGAATCATGTTGTATGCCCACTGGGACACGCGGCCCTTCGCTGACAAAGACACCATCCGCATTCGCGAACCCATTGATGGAGCGAATGATGGCGGTTCCGGCGTGGGCGTGTTGCTCGAAGTCGCACGTATTCTTGGAGCAGATACAACCCTTGATGTAGGAATTGATGTGATCTTTTTTGATGCAGAAGACTACGGTGCTCCAGAATGGGCGAATACCGGAAACGGCAGCATTACCACTTGGTGCTTAGGAAGTCAATTCTGGGCCAATCAACCGCACAAATTTGGATACCAAGCGAAGTATGGCATTCTACTGGATATGGTTGGTGCGAAAGATGCCGTTTTCAACCGGGAAGGCACCTCAATGGCATTTGCCCCATCCATTGTGCGCAAAATCTGGAAAGCCGCTTCAGATTTGGGGTACAGCAATTATTTCAAAAGCGATGTGACGCCCCAAACCGTGGACGACAATTTGTTTGTCTCCCAGCTCGGAGGTGTTCCCTCTGCCAACATCGTACACTATCAGGTGCAGGTCTTACCCATGGGATATGGCCCTTTTCATCACACCCACCAAGACAACATGCGCGTGATCAGTAAGCCTACACTCGAGGCCGTTGGAAACACCTTGCTCGATGTCATTTGGAACGATTGAGTGGGCGCCATTTTTGCGCCTCAGTCTGTGAACAATTCCATTGATTCGCGAAATAATGGGCCCGTTTGATGGGTAGTTTGTACCATGCTTTTTACTCGAAATCTGTTCCTGTTGGCCTCTATTTGCCTCGCCCAACTCGGAGCTATTTTCGCCCAAAAAGCACCCGTACTTTCCAGAGAGGCCAACGAAGCTGAGCGCATGCTTCTTCGCGGAGATTCGCTATTCGAATCCAGTCGGCCTGTTGCTGCTTTGGCAATGTACCGTGGTGCTGAAGAGCGATCCTTCGACCCTTGTCAAGTTGCCCGCGCTCGGCTTGGAATTGCCAACATTCATGTTCAAAGTCAAAATTACACCCTTGCAGAAAGAACGTTAGGCCTCACCCAAGATGGGTTGCTCGCCTGCAGCGAGGAGAATCGGCTTCAGCAATCCAAGCTCGCATCAAATCTTTGGATGCAATTGCAGCAAGAGGGAAAGGCCATTGCCATCTTGATGCGCGAAATTAAGTTGCGACCGGACAATTGGGAACTCAAGTCAAGCATTGCCAATCTGCATTTCATCAGTGGAAATTGGGAGGAGGCAAGCCGATGCATGCTCAAGTGCTTGGCCATGGAGAACACGCTCATCCCACTGGAGAAGCGAATGGAATGGTTGAGCCAGTCCATTCAACTCGACTACATCATGCGGGGCCCTCGTGCAGATTCACTCACTTCCATTTTCGAAAAAGAAGCGAATCAAATCCCCACCGGTTTGGCA
The DNA here is from genome assembly GCA_016777435.1 of Flavobacteriales bacterium. Classification (GTDB taxonomy): domain Bacteria; phylum Bacteroidota; class Bacteroidia; order Flavobacteriales_D; family Sanyastnellaceae; genus UA16. The sequence goes on along the minus strand of JADHRK010000008.1, from coordinate 20,488 downwards.
CAGGATTTCCGAGAACAAATCCAAATGATCATCGCTTCCGAAGGGAACGATGCCGCTGCCTTGACTTGGGCTCAGCGCATTTTAGCACAGACTGATCGGAACGATCCAACGGCAATGACTCTCGCCCAATTGAGGGTGGCCAATTCCGCACAGAAAATGCACCGCCCAATGGACGTGATTATTGCCCTGCACGAAGCCATCAAGGAGGCGCGCATCGCCCAACAGGACGAATTGCTTCTTGAAGCCCTGAGGCAGCGCGCAGAATTCGAACATCAACGTGGAAATGAGGGGGAAGCATTGGCTGCCATGATGGAGGTGGACCAAATCAATATTCGCCTTTTCGAAGCGATGCAGTCCCAACCGATCCGGGAGATTCAGAGTTTCACCGAGCGGTTTTTACCCGAGCCAGACCCATTTGATCGTGCTGTAATGGGGTTGAACACGGCCCCGTCTTCCTCCAAGTCCTATGGCCTGTGGCCGTGGCTCGCAGCGCTGTTAGGTATTGGTCTCATTGCCAATGCCCGAAGCCATCGAGTATTGAATGCAGCCCTTCGAAAAGAACGTCGACGTATCATCCGCCTGCGAAGCTTGGTTCCAACCGATCGCCTGCCCAATGCGAAGAATAAAAGAGCTGATTCAAACCGACCCAAAAATGAAGAGAACCAGGAGTTGGGAAGCAGCAGCTTAATGCCCAACGGCGACTTTGTTTTTGAGCGTGATGAAGACTTGAGATCCCAAAGCATTCAATCCTTCCTCAACGCCCTGGACGCAGAAATTCGGACCGAAATGAATTGGACCTTGGACGAAAATGTCCAATTCTCGGTAGGGCCTGATGTGCGGGTTGTGGTTCGCAACTTCTTGCGCGGATTGGCAGAAATATCGAATGAAGAAGACGCCATTCGCATAAAAGTGGAGGCTGAGACCTCCCATTGGAAATTCTGCCTGAGCAGCAATCACACCGAGGCTTCAAAAGCAATGCAAGGTCTCTTTCACGGCAAGGATGCACTCGCCTCCTCTCGCTGGAATGAACTGCATGCACAGCTCCGAAAAATTGCTGGAAAAATACAAGTGGAACGTATTTCACCGGTTGAAGAAAAGGTCACATTGACCTTGCCGTTCACCTGAGTTCCGCTCCGAATAGGGATTAGTATTCCCCTTGGAACTGATTCAAAAAGCGCATGTCGCTTTCAAAGAAAGCCCGCAAGTCACCGATTTGATACTTCAACATCGCAATGCGCTCCACCCCCATTCCGAAAGCAAAACCGGAATACTTTCTGGAATCAATGCCCGACGCTTCCAACACCGCTGGATCAACCATTCCGCATCCCAAAATTTCCAACCATCCGGTCCCTTTGGTGATGCGCTTATCCACTTCCGTTTTCAATCCCCAATACACGTCCACTTCGGCACTTGGCTCCGTGAAAGGAAAGTAAGAGGGTCGCAAACGAATTTTCGTGTCCGCCCCAAAAAATTCCTGAGCAAAGCGCAACAGCGTCTGCTTCAGGTCAGCAAATGACACTCCTTCATCGATGTACAATCCTTCGATTTGGTGAAACATGCAATGCGCTCTAGCGCTGATCGCCTCATTTCGAAACACCCGTCCTGGCATCATGATCCGCATGGGAGGATCGCGGCGTTCCATCTCACGCACCTGGACAGAAGAAGTGTGTGTTCGCAGGAGCATGTCAGGGTTTCTATCGACAAAAAATGTGTCCTGCATGTCGCGTGCCGGATGCTCCTCTGGGAAATTGAGCCCACTGAATACGTGCCAATCGTCCTCGATTTCTGGACCTTCTGTCACCACAAATCCCATCCGTTCCAAGATCCCAATAATTTCACGGCGAACGACACTCAACGGATGGTGCGCTCCCAGCGGAATGCCGCCATCTGGCCGGGTCCAATCGTTCAAAATCTCATTGGTAGATTCACCTCCTTCGTCTCCTTGTGCACCCTTCGCCACCAGGCCTTCAGCCGCATTCTTCAGCTGATTGACGAGCTGGCCAAGTTCACGCTTCTGGTCGTTTGGAGCCGCCTTGAATGCCGCCATGGTATCCTTCAGGATCCCTTTTCGACCGAGCCAAGCAATTCGAAACTTCTCGACCTCCTCGGAATTAGACAGTGTTTTGCCATCAATCTCGCTCAGGTAGGCCAGAATTTGCTCTTTTAGTTCCATGATCAACGAATCACTTCCATGGTCATGATCACATCCTCCATTGGTCGATCACCCGCGCCTGTTTTCACGGCGGCGATAGAATCGATGATGTCGAGGCCTGAAATCACCTGACCAAATACGGTATACTGGTTGTCCAAAAACGGGGCGCCTCCTTCTTCCATATACCGCTTGATCGTTTCTTCCGAGTATTCAAACTTTTCATTCTGATTGAATTGCTCATTGGCGCGATCCGCACGTGCCGCAATGTTCGCCAATTCGGCTTCATTGAACGTTCGCCCGTGAACCAAGTAAAATTGGCTACCTGAGCTGGCACGCTCCGGATTTGCTTGATCTCCTTGCCGCGCTGCAGACAATGCCCCTTTGAAGTGCAAATGATCTTTCCTGATTTCCGCAGGAACTTTGTATCCGGGGCCACCCATGCCCAAACGCTGGGACAAGTCTGCTCCACGGCTATTCGGATCCCCCCCCTGAACCATAAAACCTTTGATTACCCGGTGAAAAAGCAAGCTGTCGTAAAAGCCTGTAGAAGCCAATTCGATGAAATTATCGCGGTGTGCAGGCGTGCTATCAGATAATTCAACCACCATATCACCGAAGCTTGTCTCAATTCGAACTTGGCGGCTCAGGGCAGTCGAAGATTCGGATGCTTCCGCCTGAGATTCCGTGTTTTCATTGCACCCAGCGACGACAAACAGAGACGTTGCGATCACAAATAGTGCGGTATGTTGCTTAAGAAACTTGAATTTCATGACTTTTTGAAGATATTTGGGGTTCACTGCCCTGCAAAGTTAGAAGACCCGATGCGAAAAGCGACCCTTTCTCTCACCCTATTGATGACTTCTTTCATCTTTTTAGCCACAAGTTGCCACGAAGTTGAAGAAACCATCGCCAACGTAGTCGTCCTAAATGAACTCGGAGCTCCGGTTCAAGGCGCGTCGGTTCGCTTGTTTGCATTTGGTTCCGTAGACCAAGATTTTGTCGGTGAGCCCCGGTTTGACACAACAGCCGTAACGAACGCCGCAGGTACCGTCAGCTTCAATTTCTCTACGTTCTATGTGGAAGGGCAAGCCGGATTTGCCGTTTTAGACATTGAAGCTTCGAAAGCTGCGCTCTTCGGAACAGGCCTCATCAAAATTGAGGAAGAGCTGACCAATGAGGCGACGGTTTATATCGAGTAAAAACAGAAACGTCAGGGCATCCGAGATTCTAAACCGCGATCCAAGCGGCGAAATACTCCAACAGTGCGCGTTTCATGAGCAATTCTTGCTCCTCCTTTGACACGGCAGGAATTTCTCCTGTTCTTTCAAAGTGTGGCCACCCGTCCTCGTCCGTGCCCAGTTCCTCGTAAAATCCCATTGGGGCCAGAAGCGTACAAACGCCCACGTGCATCACTTCCAGCTTTTCATCTTTCTTAAATGTGCGAAAACCTTGTCCGCATTCTTGCAGTCCCACGGTAAAAATCATCGTCGTGAGGTCAGGAGGCTCGCCAAAACGATCTTCCATTTTCTGGACCAAACGGCCCCATTGTTGTTCAAATGCGTAATCCATGTTGCGCGTGTAAACGCTTGAATTCAATTAAAAACCCAGAGCCAACGCTCCGGGTTCTTCTTTTTTGTCGGGATGACTGGACTTGAACCAGCGACCACACGTCCCCCAGACGCGTACTCTACCAACTGAGCTACATCCCGATGCAATTCCCGCAATCCAAATGATTTTGGGAGGGCGAAGTTACTCAACATTCTTTTTGAATCGTTGAAAAGCGTTCAGGAGATTGCCAAAAAGCGTGTCGTTCATGATGTCCAGCCGAAGAGTCCTGCTAACTTTGCACCACCAATAAGCGACCCATGAAAATCTCCTTTGATTGGTTGAACCAAATGCTACCTGTCCGCTCCTCCATTGAGGAAGCTTCAGCTGTGCTCACTGCGACCGGACTCGAAGTAGAAGGCGTTGCTTCGGTCGAATCCATTCCGGGTGGCTTGGTAGGCCTTGTTGCCGGCCAAATCGTGACTGCCCGGCAGCATCCAAACGCCGATCGGCTGCAAATCTGCGAAGTCAATATTGGGGAGGAAGCGCTCCTGCAAATTGTCTGTGGAGCAAGCAATGCGCGCGCAGATTTAAGGGTGATTGTCGCCACGGTCGGCAGCACACTTCACCCCAATGACGGAGAGCCCTTCAAAATCAAGAAAGGAAAGATTCGAGGAGAGGTCTCCATGGGAATGATTTGTGCCGAAGACGAAATCGGACTCGGAGAATCACATGAAGGAATCATCGAACTCGACGCCAAGTGGCAACCCGGCACACCCGCAGCTGAAGTGTTCAACCTCCAGTCCGACTGGGTGTTAGAGATTGGACTGACTCCCAATCGAACCGACGGCATGAGCCACTGGGGCGTTGCCCGAGATCTTCGCGCCGGATTGCTCCATGAAACAGTAGAGGGCACGTCCGAAAACGTTGGTTCCATGCAACTGCCGAGCGTGGCACCCTGGCCAAAAGCGCTAACGAACGAGCTTTCGATTGACGTTGCCCACCCCGAAGGATGCTCCGTCTACTGCGGAATGCTGCTCGAAGGCATCACAATAAGCCCTTCTCCCGAATGGGCCCAACGACGCTTGCGCGCCATTGGTGTTCAACCGCAAAACAATGTCGTTGATGCGACCAATTTTGTATTGCACGAACTCGGGCAACCGCTGCATGCCTTCGATGCAGACGCCATCCGTGGCAATCAAATCACCGTCCGGAATGCCAAGGCGGGTGAAAAACTCACCACCCTCGATGGGACGGAACGAGAACTGCATGCCGAAGACCAAGTAATTGCGGACTCAGATGGCCCCATGTGCCTCGCCGGTGTATACGGAGGAGACCAAAGTGGCGTCAGTGAAACCACCCAACGGATTGTTCTGGAATCAGCCTATTTCGACCCCGTCGTGACCCGTAAAATGGCGAAGCGTCATGGACTTTCCACCGATGCTTCTTTCCGTTTTGAACGTGGCGTTGACCCCGAATTGATTCAGCTCGCCCTCCAACGAGCGGCGCACCTTCTGCAAGAATGGACCGAATGCTCCGTGGTCGGAGTGAAACAAGTCAGTGCCGCTGAACTCCCGAAAGGTGCGACCATTGTATTAGAATGGGAAGCCCTGGATCGGCTGATTGGTGTTTCCTTAGACCGAACCGCTGTCAAGGCCATTTGCACCGATCTCGACATCACCATCGTGGAAGAGCGTCCGGCAGCACTGGTTTTGCAAGTACCTCCTTATCGAAAAGATGTAACACGTCCCGCTGATGCAATCGAAGAGGTATTGCGTATTTACGGGTTTGATAAGATTCCCTTGCCTGCACGCATGAATTCTACGGCTCAACATCAAGAAGGAGTGGCGGAAGAATCCATTCGTTTGCAACTGGCAAATGTGTTGGTAAGCCGTGGGTTTCAAGAGATCATGAGCAATTCGATGACCCGCTCGTCCTATACCGAGGATTTTGGTGAACAATCAGACGGCTGGGACCCCAGCAAGCGCATCGCCTTGATGAACCCCCTGAGTTCAGATTTGGGTGTCATGCGTCAATCATTGCTTTTTCAAGGACTCGAGGCCATTGCACACAACCGCAATCACCAACGTCCTGACTTGCGGTTTTTTGAGATTGGACGGGTTTATGAACACAAAGAAAATGCGGAAAATGAGGCGACCAATGCCTCCCATCGTTACACTGAAAAAGAGCGCATTGGACTCTGGCAGACGGGGAAAACAGCTCCTGAAAACTGGAACAATGCGGGACATATGGCTACGCCTTACAGCATCAAATCCGAGGTATACGCCATGCTTGATGGTTTGGGAATTGCGTCGCACGCGGTCAAAGAAGCTACCTTTCAGTCGGCCTTGTTTTCTGAGGGAATCGAGTTGACCTATCAGAACCAATCACTCGGTCGATTGGGGCTGATCCGCAGCGAGGTCGCGAAAAAATGCGGCATCAACCAACCCGTTTTCTGGGCAGACTTCTCCATGGCCATCCTGACCAAGCTCAGTCGGAGAAAGCGCGTCAAAGCCGAAGAAATTGCGAAATTCCCAGCCGTTCGGCGCGACTTATCACTGATTTTGAAAAAAGGAACGACCTTTGGTCAATTGCGCGATTGTGCTGCAAAAGCAGAAAAAAAACTATTGAAGCGCGTGGGCTTATTTGATGTCTATGAAGGCGAGAAATTAGCTGAAGGCGAAGTATCCTATGCCATTTCATTGACGCTTCAAGATGAGGAACGTACTCTTAACGAAAAGCAAATTGAGCAGAGTGTCCAGCGCATCCTCCATCAAATTACCAAGGACACAGGAGCACGCCTTCGCGACTAACCTGCAAAAACACCCACGACATTGGCCGATCCAGCGAATAACAAACCCTTTCACGAACCGCCCATCCAAAGCCGGCATTGGGGTTATGCCTTAGCTCTACAGCTTGTTCGTGCCGCCGTGACCCGATTCCATCGCATCGAGGGTGTCGAGGGCATGGAACATGTGACACGACCGGAAACGCCAACGATTGTGGTCTCCAACCACCAAAACGGATTGATGGATCCCTGTGTACTGGTCTCACTGATCAATCAAAGCCAGGTTCATTGGCTCACACGAGCAGATGTTTTCAATCAGAAATTTGCGCGCAAGGCCCTTTTTGCATTCAACCAAATGCCAATCTACCGGCAGCGCGACCGAGTTAGTGATGCTCGAGAACGCAACAATCGCATCTTCGAAATTTGTGCTGAACGACTGCGAATTGGGGGTCGAATGGGGTTGTTTCCAGAAGGAAACCACCGAGCCATAAAAGCACTTAGACCGCTGAGACGCGGAGTCTCAGACATGGTAAACGCAGGGATCAAACTCGATCCGACCATGCGCGAAATGTGCATCCTACCCGTTGGGATCGATTACGAAGAAATGCCTAGCTTCAGAAGGCGATTGCGTTATCGAATCGGCAAGCCAATCAAAGTGGACACCTTCATTGATCCCGAGACGAATGCAGTGGCACCCGGTCCACTGCTCGAATCCCTGAGCAAATCAATGGATGAAGTCCTGGTCAACATTCAACCGGAAAAAGCCTACCACGACCTTTTGCCTTTCGTAGAAGCAATGCGCACGACGGAACGTGACGACTGGGGGAATGTAAAAGCCCAACTCAATCGTTTTAAAGACTTAAGCGATGAAGCATTGGCTGAAATCCAATCTGCTGCGAAAGGGATGCAAGATGCAGGCGTTTTGCGCCATGCGCGTGCGGAAGACCTCGGCATGAATGATGATGAAGTTCGACGCTCGCCATTTTGGTTTTGGTTCATTACTCCCATTGCCCTAATTGGTGGCATTACCTCCTTCCCGTTGGCTAAGTGGATTGAAGCATTCGCGAAAAAACGGGTCAAGGACCCCTGTTTTGTCAGTACGTCCAAAGTATCCTCAGGGATGTTTCTGTTCCCTGTGTATTGGATACTTACCTCCGTTCCATTGGCATACTTGGCAGCGGGCAAAATCACGCTCACTGCGGTGCTGATGGGCTATATTTTCCAAGCCATTGGCAGCCGCATTGCAGGCTGGTGGTACGGCTTATACCTCGACCAAAGAGGACGGAAGCAGGCACAGTTGGTTTGGAAGGATCCCGCGCTTCGTCAATCCTGGAAATCCTATTTGCGGGTGGTAGAACAAGCGGGAGAAAGGCAGGTTGATTCATTGGGGAAGAAGTGAATAAAAACAGGCGAAAATTGGAACAAAAGGATTTTCGCATTCAAGGGATGCAGCACATTGGGTTGGCCACCAAGGACATGGATCGGTCCTTAAAATTGTACCGGCAATTGTTCGGTATGGACATCCCGTTTTTTGACTCCATCCAAGATGCGCCTTTGATGGATAGTCACACCCGCGGTGAAACCATCTCAAAGCGTGCCAGCATGGTGCTCAATTTGCAAGGCGGATGCGCCTTTGAGGTCTTGCGAGCGGCTTCTTTTGAACCGGTGGCGGCAAACTGGAAGCTTGGAATTGGAGACTTGGGAATCACAACCGTCCAGATGAAGACTCCCAATATCAGCCGAATGCATGAGCATGCTCGTTCGGTACTTGGCAACGATTGCGACAGCGAAATCTCTGTAACACCTTGGGGTGACGATACGTTTTACCTGAAAGATTGCGACGGAAATGTGTTTCAGATCCTCGAAGCATCGGACTGGTTTGGTAACACGGGACATCCTTCAGGGGGAGTTATGGGGTGTAGCATAGGCGTCTCAGACATGGAGAAATCTCTAGCACTGTATGCTGATAACCTGGGGTTTGACCAAGTACTTTTCGATGAAACAAACACCTTCACAGATTGGCAGCACCTCGTCCATGGCGCACAGCGTTTTCGCCGCGTACGACTTACTCAATCTAACCCGGGAGCTGGGGGATTTGGCACATTGACTGGCCAGACATTCATCGAACTCATCCAAGCAGAAGACCGCGATGGGAAATTCATATTCCAAGACCGTATTTGGTGTGATCTTGGATTTGCTCACCTTGGGTTCGATGTGCGCGGGATGAGTGCATTGGAAGCCAAGTTGGAGCAACAAGGGTTTCCATTCCGGTGCGACACCGCCGACGCAATCGGCATGGGAGAAACGAAGGTGCACTGCACCTACATCGATGATCCCGACGAATGTTGGCTTGAAATGATTGAAGTTTACAAAGTGCCCATTATTGAAAAATGGGGAATCTTCTTGGACGTTCAAAAACGAGGGCAAGACCAACCACTTCCACGCTGGATGCTCAAGTCGCTTCGATTTAGCCGTATCAAAGATTGACATAAGCATAACCTTTGGTTCACAATTTCTTCTTGATTCCACCGGTCTTTGGACGATATTTGAATCCATGCCGACACTGCCTGCCCTGTCCAAAACCATCCTCGTTGTTGATGACGATCCGGATATTCGCGAATTAATCGGATTCAATCTTCATCAAGCTGGATTCCGCGTCGAAACGGCTGAAAATGGTGCGGCGGGTATCAAAAAGGCACTTCGGCTTCAACCCGACCTGATACTTTTGGACGTGATGATGCCTGAAATGGACGGCATTGAAGCCTGTAAGCAACTTCGTGAGCATCCCAAAACCAAAGAATGTTTGATTGCATTTCTCTCCGCTAGAGGGGAGGATTACAGCCAGGTCGTGGGGTTTGATTCGGGAGCAGATGATTACATCACCAAACCGGTTGCCCCCCGCGTTTTGATCAAACGAGTCGAAGCGTTAATGCGGCGCTTGCCCAGTTTGGACACTCATGACCAGCTTGCTTTTGATGCATTTACCATTGATCGAAAGCGGCATTTGGTGACTCAAAATGGCGTCCAGCTTTCGCTCCCGAAAAAAGAGTTTGAATTGCTGTTTTTGCTGTGCTCAGAGCCTGGAAGAGTTTTTACGCGTGATCTGATCCTCACAAAGGTCTGGGGGCATGATGTAATTGTCGGTGACCGCACCATCGACGTGCACATGCGCAAACTTCGGAGCAAACTCGGAAAAGAATATTTTGCCACCATTAAAGGAGTGGGGTATAAATTTGACGTGTGAGCAAACAAAATACTCCTCGAGAAATAGCCCTCAAAACGTCTCCAATTCTTGCCGTTCTCAGCGGAGTTGGAACATTTCTTTTGCTCCAAGGCTTAGACGCTTTGCACCTCTGGGCGCTGGCACTGTTGGTGGCTCTTTTAACAGAAACAGCCACCTTTGTGATCATCAAGTGGTCGGCCGAAACGTTTATCTCCAGTAAGGTCAAGGGTATCTCAGCGGCCATTTCCTCGGTCGCAGACTCGGCCAAACCCAATACCGAACACGAGAGCCTTGACGACATCATTGAGTGGGCAAATGGCCAATTGCAGGACATCAAGTCACTCCGAAAGAAAGATTCCTTCCGCAAAGAATTCGTCGGCAACTTGGCGCACGAACTCAAAACACCATTGTTCAACATTCAAGGATTCGTTTTGACCCTGATGGAAAATGACCTAAAAGATGAAGCGTTAGTCCGAAACTTCTTGACCAAAGCCAGTAAAAATGTCGATCGGATGACGGAGCTCATCGAAGATTTGGATACCATTAGCAAACTGGAGTCTGACCGCATTGAAATGACCCTTGTTCCGTGCAATGTCGTCAACATGATGAAGGAGGCATTGGAAAATGCAGAAGTTGCTGCTGAAAAGAAAAAGATCACCCTCAAACTGGAATTGCCTAGCACAATTGAGAATACAATGCACGTCTTATGCAGTCCTCATCAAATGCAACAAGTCCTCACCAATTTGGTTGCAAATTCCATCCATTATGGAGAAGAAAACGGCACTTCCACTTTGAGATTAGAGAACAACGGAAGGGACGTCACGCTTTCCGTTGCAGATGACGGAATTGGAATTGCCAAGGATGACCTTGACCGTGTTTTTGAGCGATTTTACCGCGTCGACAGGAGCCGTTCACGGCACGCAGGAGGCTCCGGATTGGGCTTATCCATTGTCAAGCATATCATCGAGTCTCATGGACAAGAAATCTCCGTTGCTTCAGAACCTGGCCACGGGACGACTTTCTCGTGGAACTTGTTGAACTTGGACTGGGAGGCCGAACAGCGCAACCTAAAGGTCACCCCACCTTCTCATCACTGAACTTCCGTCAAGGCGAGTCATGTTGACTGCATCATACCAGTGCCGGCCGTATTCACAAAAGGATTCTCTCGCTTCTCAGCGCCCACAGTAGTAACGCCGCCGTGGCCCGGCCAAATCTCAAAGTCATCGGGCAAGGCATAAAGCACATCTGCAATGCTTTTGACCAAATCCGCTGGACTGCACCCCGGCAAATCCGTTCGTCCGACACTCCTTTCGAACAATACGTCGCCACCGATAACCCAGCCTTGCTGGTGCTCTACAAAAACGACATGGCCAGGAGCGTGGCCCGGCGTGAACAAAACTTCCAATTCTGACGGCCCGCAACGAATGCGCTCCTCCGCAGCGAGGAATGGACCCAACTCAGGTGGCGGGTCCATGCGCACACCGTATACCGATGCTGCCCTTGGAGCTTGCTCGTACGTTGACAGATCCAGGAAATGCACTCGAGGCTTCAAGCCCCATCGTTCAAAAACCCACCCGGTGCCCATCACGTGGTCCAAATGTGCATGTGTGAGCAGGCATTGCGTCGGCACAACACCAATCGCTTCGCAAAACTTTGCAAATTCTTCTTGCTCCATTTTGGTGGACATCCCTGGATCAAACACAGTGGCATCGCCATTTCCATGGTCGAGGAGGTAGGTTTTTTCACCGAATGCGTTGAAGGTAAATGCGTGAAGTTTTGTCATCTGGCTGTAACTTCGAAAGGTATGCCGTTGCAAAGCTATCTCAAACGATTCACAATCATTGGATTTGTACTCGCGCTGTTCGTTTCATACGGACAGGCGCAGTTCTACGATGGTTCGAATGTGACATTCGGGAAAAACCGGGTTCAGTACCGCACATTCAACTGGCAATATTTCCCATCCACGCGTGCCGAGGTTTATTATTACCAGGGCGGAAAACCGCTCGCCTCAAGAATTACAGCTGCATTGCCCGAATGGATGGAAGAAGTTGAAGAAATATTCGATCGTCGCATTGACGGTGGGGTGCAACTTCTAGTATTCAACAAGCAATCGGAATTCCGGCAATCGAACATCGGAGTCGCATCGGATGAAGAGAACAACATCGGAGGCACCGCCATGCTGGTAGGCAGCAAGGTCTTTGCATTTGGCCAGGAGGAATGGTCGGATGTTGAGCAACAAATCAAGTCCGGATTGGCGCAACTGCTGTTCAATCAAATCATGTACGGAGGGAATTGGCAGGAGGCCCTTCGAAATACCACGGCCACTTCATTTCCCGTTTGGTTTTCAGAAGGCCTCGCCTCTTATGTTTCGAAGCCCTGGAATGCCGATGTCGCCATTCATATTGGCGATGCTGCGCGCAGTCAGGCCATCACTAAAGCACATCAAGCAAGTGCCAATCGAGCTCCTTGGGTTGGCCATGCCGTCTGGAAATACATCGCAGACATCTTCGGTCCCATGGTCGTTTCAAATACCTTGTACATGACGCGTGTTTCGCGCAGTTTGGAGAAGGGGTTTCAATACGCCACTGGAATGGATTTGGCAATGGTGCTGGAAGAAGCTAACCGTTACCACCTCGAGTGGGACGATTCAGAAGCACTTTTTCCGAATGTGAAAAAGCCACGCGATCGCAGGCGTGCCAGAAAAAACACCGGTGACCTTCCCATCTCGCTCAAGGGAGAGGCCGTCGCCAGCTCTGTTTGGTTCCATCCGGATGGTGACCGATTCGTTTGGTCCACAGCGGAACGCGGCCAAACCACGATTTGGCTTGGCGATTTGACCGGGAATAAGGCCATTAAATTGGGCAAGCATGGCCACAAAATTGACCGCGTTCAAATCCATGCCTCTCCCGCTTTTGCTTGGCATCCCAATGGACAATTGCTATCCTATACCATTGAAGATGGCCCGCAAAATCAGCTGATTACGGTCAACATTGAAACCCTAGAATCCAGCTCCAAAGACATTTTTCAAATCGACAAAATCCTAAGCATGGCCTATGCTCCTGACGGAAGCACCATGATTTGGAGCGGTCTCCGAAACGGACAATCCGATCTGTACTTGTACCAAGTGCTCGGCAACAACCAAACCGCACTTTGGAATGACCCATACAACGACCTCGATCCGATCTTCTCACGCGATGGAAAGTTCATTTGGTTTGCTTCCAACCGACCCACGACGAATCTTCCTGCAACATTCATCCTTGGGGAGACCTTGCCTGAGCAGCACGATCTCTTTCGATTGAATTGGCAGGAGAAAATCCCCCGAATTGAGCCGTGGACACAGACCCCAAATGCGGATGAGCGACAGCCACAACTGCAAGGGCCTGACGAGGTTACTTACCTCGCTGAAAACACCGATGGCAGCCAAGAACGCTGGGTCTCTTGGCGGGACAGTGCGGTGGCCTTCATTGATACTACGATTCATTATCGTTGGTTCACCCAGACGCGCTTGGCCCAGACCCTAGCGGCTCCGGCTCATTCGTTCCAATTCATTGCCAAGCGAGGAGTCATCGGATTCGAACATCAGCTTTGCGAGCACGTGTATTGGAACGAAATTCCCGTTGATAAAAGTACCTGGAAGTCAACGACCGATCAGCCGGAATCATCCGAGGCCGAGAGTTCACTGGACCTCGATTGGGAATGGAAACCCAAAAGTGGAGAAGCCGACATCCGGAATTACCAATTCGGCCCTTGGACGGATCCAGACAAACCATCCTCAAACCAAGAGAACACGACAGGACAGGCCGAAGAAATAAACGCCGATTCTGAGCCAAATGGACCCTTAGCCAGGCAAACAGAATGGAAGCCGTTCGTATTGCCAAAACCGGTCAACTACCGACGCAACTATGCCATTGAATCCGTCACGGGCCAATTGGACAATTCATTTGGCACCAATTTCTACCAAGCGTATAGCGGTGAAATCGCTGTGCAACCTGGTTTGGGTGGGCTTTCTAGAATATCCATGAGCGATTTGTTCGAAGACAGGAGGTTCACAGCAGGCTTTCGCCTTTCTGGATCGCTGAGCAATAGCCGTTACATGCTGGCCTATTCCGATTTGAGCAAACGCTTGGACCGGACTTGGATCCTCGAGCGCCAAGGAGTGACGCAAAATGCAAACAATTCGCAATCCCCGGTCAACACGCACATTCACTTGTTGCGCCATCAATTGAGCTATCCTTTGGATGAAGTGCGCAGCATCCGCATGCAAGCGATGATTCGAATGGACCGCAACACTCCGCTTTCCACGGACGCCTTCAACCTTCGATTGCCAACGACATTTACGCACCAAACCGGCCTCCAGCTGGCCTACGTCTTCGACAATACGCGCCAGTGCATGATCAACATCCGGGAAGGTCTGCGATGCCGAATTTGGGGCGAATACCTCATCAACCCTGAGCAAACCGAATCCACCTTTGGAACGGTCGGTTGGGATTTCCGCTGGTACAAGCCCCTTTGGCGCCATGTCACTTTTGCCTTCCGCAGTGCTGCCAATTGGTCCATTGGTTCGCAAAAGCTGCTCACCATGGTTGGAGGAGTGGACAATGCCATCTCACTCGCGGGCAACTCCAACACACCCATTGACCCGGATATTGCCTACCGCTACCAAGCACGCGTAACACCGATTCGGGGCTTCAAGAACAATGCCCGAAATGGGGCACACATGGCCTTGTTCAATACGGAATTGCGCGTCCCTGTCTGGAGTTCGTTGAGCAAGCGATCCGTCGAATCTGAATTCTTACGGGATTTGCAGTGCGTAGGGTTTGCCGATGTCGGATCCGCTTGGAATGGCGCACACCCCTATGACGAATCGAATTCTTTCAATCAAGTGGTAGTCGTTCAAAATCCAATCACGGTCACCGTTGACAACAACCGCGAACCCATCATCTGGGGCACTGGATTTGGCTTGCGTTCCAAGCTCCTCGGCTATTGGGTGCGTGCCGATTGGTGCTGGGGCGTAGACGATGGGCGATGGCAAGACCGCGTTTTCAATTTATCCCTTCAACTGGACTTCTAACCATGGATGTGAATGCCTTACTGATTTTGATGGCAATAGGCCTCATAGCCGGAGTTGCGAGCGGATTTGTGGGAATTGGTGGAGGCATGATCATCGTTCCAGCCCTCGTCTTCGGGCTGGGAATGTCCCAGCACATGGCGCAAGGCACTAGCCTTGCCATGATGATTCCGCCCATCGGCATTTTGGCTGTTATCAGCTATTACAAAGCGGGAGCTGTGAACCTATATTTCGCTGCGGCACTGGCCATTACGTTTGTTTTCGGGGCGTGGCTCGGGAGCAAATGGTCGTTGAAAATGAATCCGGCTGCCGTCCGTGCAATCTTCGCACTCTTCATGATGTACGCGGCAATCCGATTGGGGTGGAAATCCTGGCTGGAATTGCGAGGCTGAGCGAGCCATGTGTGGCTCACGGAAGCGATCAGTTGGCGTATTCGCTTAAGAACTTGATGCGCGCGAGCAATAATTCTTCCTCGCTGTAAACGTCGTTCCATTCCTCGATCAATGCCGTAACGCTCGCGTCTTCTGATTCCTTCAAAAATTCGAACAACTCCTCCAGACTATCCTCATCCAAAGCCTTGTCGATGATATAGTCCAAGTTGACCTTGGTTCCTGCAGAGACGATGTTTTCAATTTCGGACATCACTTCCTCGCGTGAAATATTCAAATCCTTCGCGATGTCTGGAAGATCGATTTGGCGGTCGATGCGTTGAATGATATGCACCTTGGACGAAGATTTGTTATTGGTCGTGCGCACCAATAAATCTTCTGCACGCTCGATTCCCTCCTGTTCGACGTATTCATCAATGAGCTTCAAGAAAGGCTTTCCGAATTTGCGTGCCTTGCCGGAACCTACTCCGGATATTCGCAACAATTCGTCCTCCGTAAGGGGGTAGTGAATGGCCATTTCGTCGAGACTGACATCTTGAAAAATGACATACGGGGGAAGCGACTGCTCATCGGCTACATCTTTGCGAAGCGACTTCAACATGTCGCGCAACTTCTCATCCATCGCGCCACCCTGGCTCGAGCGCGTCTGACTCATGGAGTCAATCGCATCCACATCGGAATAGTCGCGTTCTTTCGCAACCATCACAGGCGTTGGATTCGTCAAGAAATCCATTCCAGCGTCTTTGATCTTCAAAACGCCGTACGTCTCAATTTCCTTTCGGATCAAACCCAGCACCAGCATCTGGCGGATGATTCCATTCCAATGGCGGACATCGTGGTCCTTGCCTCGGCACCAAAACGGGCTTGAAACGCCCTTGTAATCTTGGATCTCTCGGTTCTCCTCGCCGCACAAAACGCCTGTAATGAAAGGAGACCTGAATTGCTGCCCATGCTCCAGAATGGCACTTAAAATTAAGTGTACCTCTTCTTGTCCATCCCGCAAGACAGGTGGATTGGCCATGTTATCACAGTTCATCGCACCCGGGCCATTGTGCTCGTCAAATTCCTCGCCAAAATAATGGAGCAAAAATTTTCGACGGCTCATCGAAGTCTCCGCATAAGCCATTACCTCTTGAAGCAACTGCTGACCAATTTCCTGCTCTGCCAGCGGCTTCCCTTGCAAGAATTTCTCCAACTTTTCGATGTCCCGGTGGCTGTAAAAGGCGATGCAGTGTCCTTCGCCTCCATCACGTCCAGCGCGACCCGTCTCTTGGTAGTAGCTCTCCAGCGACTTCGGGATATCATAGTGTATGACAAATCGGACGTCTGGCTTGTCAATGCCCATCCCGAATGCTATCGTTGCAACGATTACATCCACATCTTGCATGAGGAACTGGTCCTGCATCCGACTGCGTGTGTTCGCATCCATTCCCGCATGGTAGCCCAACGCTTTGATCCCATTGACGCGAAGCACTTCTGAAATTTCTTCGACCTTCTTTCGGCTCAAGCAGTATATAATGCCACTCTTACCAACGTTTCGCTTCGCGTGCCGCACTATTTGCTTCAATGCGTCCTTCTTCGCCCGAATTTCATAAAACAGGTTGTCTCGATTGAACGACGCTTTGAAAAGCTGAGCATTCTTCATCTCCAGATTTTTCTGGATGTCCGCTTGAACCTTAGGGGTTGCCGTTGCTGTCAATGCAATGATCGGAACATCCGCAATCTGATTCACGATGGAGCGAATCCGCCGGTATTCAGGACGGAAATCATGCCCCCATTCTGAAATGCAGTGGGCTTCATCCACCGCTACGAAACTGATTCGAATGCTTCTCAGAAAATTGATGTTGTCCTCCTTGGTCAAACTCTCCGGGGCAACATAGAGCAATTTTGTAAGGCCCGTAGCCACATCTTCACGGACGCGCAATGCATCTGATTTTGAGAGGCTTGAATTTAAGTAATGGGCGATGGAATCGGTCTCGTGGTGTCCTCGAATGGCATCCACTTGATTCTTCATCAATGCGATTAAGGGTGAAACCACAATCGCAGTCCCTTCCATCATCAATGCGGGCAATTGGTAACACATGGACTTGCCTCCGCCTGTTGGCATGATGACAAAAGAGTCTTGGCCGCGCAACACGCAGTCAACAACCTGCTCTTGCTCCCCCTTGAATTCATCGAATCCAAAGAAATGCTTAAGCGCCCCTTGGGTCGACATTTCCGTTATACTCATCAATCAGACATTTGGTGCCGGCTTGCGCCGAACGAAAGCGTTAACTTTGCTCTACTAAAGATAGGTAATTTTCTTAGAACATCGACGTCTTGGCTAGAAGCCTCTTTGAATTTGCCCTTTTTAATTTTCAATGATGGATTGGATTCGACGCGCAACAGAAACCCTGACACTGGAAAGCAATGCCATACGGGATTTGATCCCGCACATCGGCGACGATTTCATCGCTGTTGGAAAGCTTCTCTTTCAGATGAAGGGACGCGTGGTCATGACAGGCATTGGGAAAAGTGCCATCATCGCCCAAAAACTTGTGGCAACTTTCAACTCCACGGGCACTCCGGCAATTTTCATGCACGCGGCTGATGCCATCCATGGCGACCTTGGCCTTGTCCAAAGGGATGACCTAGTGCTTTGCATCTCGAAGAGTGGCAACTCCCCTGAAATCAAAGCGTTGGTTCCGTTGCTCAAAAGCCGCAACATTCCATTGATTGGCATGGTGGGGAACATCGAATCCCATTTGGCTCTTCAGAGTGACGTCGTCCTCAATACCACCGTTTCAAAGGAAGCTTGCCCCCTCGATCTTGCCCCGACATCGAGCACTGCAGCGCAAATGGCAATGGGAGATGCACTGGCCACCTGCCTCATGGAGGCACGGGGGTTCAAAGCATCCGATTTTGCCCAAATGCACCCGGGTGGTGCCCTCGGAAAGCGACTTTACACCCGACTGCAAGACGTCATGCGTTCCGATCAAAACCCCACCGTTGCTTGCGATGCGAGCCTTCAGCAAGTCGCCTTGGAAATGAGCGCTGGCCGATGCGGTGCCACAGCCGTTCAACGCGACAATGCGATCATTGGCATCATCACAGACGGAGATGTGAGGCGGGCGATGGAAAGTGGCTTGGGCTCCGATGCACAAGCCGACCAATTGATGAATCCGACGCCCAAGACCTTACAAGAAGACGCCTTGGCCGTCGGGGCCTTTCAACTGATGGAAAAGCACTCCATCTCGCAAATCATCGTCATGGATGGAGAGCGTTATGTCGGAATCGTGCATTTGCATGACATCCTTCGAGAAGGCATCTTCTAACGACCTAATTTTGCAGCATGGCTCTGGATCAACCGGAAGATGAAAATCTACAGGATGTAGAAATGGGGTTCCTGGACCACCTCGAGGAACTTAGAAAACGATTGTTTTGGTCTGCCGCTTTCATCTTAACGGGAGGCATTGCCTTGTTCATTGCCAAAGACTGGCTTTTTGAAACCGTACTCTTTGGTCCACGTCGAACAGACTTCATTAGTTTCAAGGGATGGTGTTGGATCTCAAATCAGATTGGTGCCGGCGATGCATTGTGCGTTCGTGAAATCAACTATGAATTGATCAACACCACGATGCTGGGTAATTTTAGCACGCACATTCTCGTGTCCGCCATCGGAGGGTTCATCTTATCTTTTCCATTGGTGTTTTGGCAAGGCTGGCTCTTTCTGCGTCCTGCATTAAAAGACCGAGAGCGTCAGGCAGCACGTGGAATTGGCCTCAGTTCGTCCCTGCTGTTTTTCTTGGGAGTGGCCTTTGGCTACTTGATCATTGCGCCATTGTCCCTGCAGTTTCTCGGGAATTACGAATTGGGAGATGTGCAAGCACGGATTTCTGTGATGTCCTACATGAAGACCATTGCTTCCATCACCATGGCTGCAGGACTGATCTTCCAACTTCCTGTCGTGGTTTATTTCTTGAGTCGTGCAGGGCTTATCACTCCAGAAATACTCAAGTCCTACCGCAAGCATGCATTGGTTGGCATACTGGTCATCGCTGCGGTTATTACGCCTCCGGATGTAACAAGTCAGCTCTTGGTGGCCATGCCCGTGTTGATCCTGTATGAAATAAGCATTGCAATATCGCGCAGGGTTGTGAAGCGAAAAGGGAAGGAATCCAATCCGGACGAATGAAGACCCTGAAGTTTCTTGTTGCCGTTGTTTTGCTCCCTTGGTCACTGGCCTTGAGTGCCCAATCCACTGCTGTCCAAGGCCGCGTCTTTGATGCAGAAACAGGGCTTCCAATTCCCTTTGTCAACGTCGCTCTTACAGCGGCAGGAACGGGGACGATGACCAATCAAAAAGGAGAATTTCAACTCAAAACCGAAGAACGACCTGGCCGCATTTCAGTGAGTTTTCTGGGGTATGGTTCCAAAAACATAGAAATCACACGGGGTATTTCTCAGTTCATCGATATCGCCCTGGAGCCTCGTTCCATTGAATTGCTCGCAGCAGAAGTACGCCCGAATAAATCCAAGCGGAAAAACCCCGCCAAACCGCTGATGCAGCGCGTGATTGCAGTTAAGAAAAGCAACGATCCCAATGGCCTCGCCGCCGCCAGGCACAACGCGTACTCCAAGCTCGAGTTGGACATCAACGACATCAGTGAAAAACAGGCTTCGAGGTGGTATTGGGGGCCTTTCAAGTGGGTATTCAATTACTTAGATAGTTCTGAATCTCGTGTCGCCTTGCCATTTGTAATGGCCGAAATTCTGGCCGAAGAGCAATGGCAAACTGCACCAAAGCGCCAGCAAAAAAATGTGATCTCCAGCCAATTGAGCAGCAAGTTCAGCAACTCACGAAACGCCGCTGAAATGGACGCCGCTTTGCCCAAGCTCGATATCTACCAAAATCAAATGCTGCTCTTGGATCGGACATTCACGTCACCGCTACACGACCGAGCACTGGCGCATTATCGCTTTTATATCTTAGACACCCTGGTGGTTCAAAACCGAGCCACCTTTCATTTGGCATTCATTCCTCGTCGCAAAGGTGAGTCCACGTTCGAAGGTGAGCTTTGGATCGACACACTGACGCTTGGTTTGCAATCCATTGAAGCCCGCCTCAGCAATGCTTCGAACGTGAATTTTGTGCGCACCATGAATTGGAGGCAGTCCTATGTTCAAGTCAATGGCAATGCAGCCCAGGAAAACGCAATGGCCTGGATGATGGAGGAAGAGGAAATCTTAATGGATTTCAGCTTGACCGAACGGACCATTGGCGCCTACCTAAGGCGCACCACGCAATTTAGCAACCTTGAATGGCAAGAAGAAAAGTGGCCGA
>JADHRK010000116.1 GCA_016777435.1 Flavobacteriales bacterium | reverse complement strand
CCGGCTACTTCATGAATCGTTGAACTCCCATCCACTTCTGTGATGGGAAGTCCGTTGAGGCTGATCACACCAGATCCGAAAGGAACGGTTTGATCGGAGCTGCCATGAATGGATACCATTGGCTCATCTCCTTCACTGATGTAATCTGTTGTTTTCAATGCCCCTGCAACGTTAATGACACCGATCACTTCAGAACTATAACCTGGATTCCCTGATTCACCCTCCAGGCCACCTGCCATACCCGGTGCACTTTGGTCCACTTGCTCAGGAATTTCGAATTCTTCATCCACATAAGCCAAATGCAGTCCCAGAAAAGCGCCTGCAGAAACGCCTCCAATCATGATGCGATCGGGGTCGATTCCCCAAGGGTTATCATCTTCTGCGACGGTTTTCCGAAAATATCGAATCGCGGCTTTTCCATCGTGGTAGCCTCGCCAAACCGAACGCACCATGGCATTCGGAATATCGAAGAAATTATCAATCCCTAAGCGGTATGTGATGGAAGCGACCACATACCCCATGCGTGTCAAGTCCTGACACAAAGCCAAAACGTCGGGATTGTCATTTTCACCTCCGATAAAAAACCCGCCGTGGGCCATAATAATCAGCGGACGATTTTCATTGACATCTCCCTGTGGCTCGTAAATGTCGACCAGCAAGTTTTGACCGAATCCTGTTGAATTGATTGAGTTGCCATAAACAATATCCGATGTGACTTCGAACGATTCAAATGCGGATGCAAAACGATAACGTGTGCCGTCACAATCTGACTGAGCAAGCGCGGTTTGAGGCACATTTACGAGGAACAAAAATAAAACGGGAAGAATCAGCCTCATGGTCATTCAGTGTATTTTCGTGTCAATGGTACACTATTATTGCTTCAATGTTTCAAAATCAAACACATTCTTTTCATGTTCAGGTGTGCTTCTGCCTGCTAGCGAGTGCAGTTGCCTTGAGCAGTTGCTCGAATCGCCCGATAGAAGTGAATGACGCGTCCGTTCAGCATGGCATTCAAGCGATGGAAGGGGTCAACATCGCTTTCTTGCCCGAAGCAAACACCGATTCGCTGCTTTTGGCAGATGGTTGGAAGCGAACGGATGCTGGGAGGCTGGTGACCAAGGCTTTTGAAGTGCCCCGATTTCAGAATGCTCCTGAGGTCACCTTGACCCTTTCGCTCAAATCCACGGGAGACCCATGGGACAAGTCTGGAGCGGTTCTTCTGCTTCAAGACGATTGGGCTAAGCACATTGAGCAGGATTCGAGGGCGTGGCCGGGCATCGAACCCAATGCAAGCAATGGATTCACGCCTGCACTCGAACTCCTTCGATTCATCACCCCGTTTGGTGTGGGACACTACAGCGACACCGAACGCTCTGACGAATACCGCCCGGTATACATACCCAAATGGGAACAACAAGTGAGCTGGCAAAATGACATTTCACATCTTTGGAGCGCGATGGAAGACTCCATCACCCTCGCCGTCTACATCGACACATGGAGTGCTGAAGGGCATGAACTTGACCTGAATATCACCTTCAAAGGCCAGTCCGCGCGCGTGCCACCTCCGCCACAGATGCAGCATCTGACCCTTGTCAACACCACAAAATTTCACGCCAATCAATCCCCCTTTGATGGGTTTGCAAGCAGCCCTCTGAACCTTGACTTCCATTTGTCCGAGTCTGGTGCAAATGCTGTGTTGCACTATATCCCAACAGGACACGGAGGCCATTCTGAAGGAGATGAATTTGTCCCTTGCCGCCACATCATTTCACTGGACCTTGATACCATTGCCCAATTCACTCCCTGGCGAGATGATTGCGCTAGTTTCCGGCGTTTCAATCCATCCTCTGGTGTATGGACACAGCGAACCTTTTGGCAAGGAGACAGCATTGAGGAGCGCATTGCTTCTTCGGATTATTCGCGATCTGGATGGTGTCCAGGGAGCGATGTACCTGCAATGAAATTCAATCTGGGAAAGCTCGAAGCAGGAACGCATCAGCTAACAATCGATGTGCCGGATGCCCAGCGTTACACCGATGCGGCAATGAATTTCTGGAATGTGGCTGCTTACTTGACGTGGGAGCGACCTGAAGAGCTCTAAATCATTGCTTTATTTGCTTTTCTGAACGACCTTTGCGCCCGCTCCAAAAGCAGGTTCAAATGCCTGCAAAAGACGAAAACGAGTCGTCTACAAGCACAGAGAACCAATTGATTGAACATGGCAAAAATCATATACACCCAGACCGATGAAGCGCCAGCGTTGGCAACCCATTCGTTTCTACCCATCGTACAGGCCTTTGCGGCCAAGGCAGGCGTAGAATTGGAAACCCGTGACATCAGTTTGTCCGGTCGAATTTTAGCAGCCTTCAATGACTTGCTGCCTGCTGAACAGCGTGTTGATGACGCATTGAAAGAGCTCGGTGAACTCGTAAAACAACCGGAAGCCAACATCATCAAGTTGCCCAACATCAGCGCATCTGTCCCACAGCTGAAAGACGCTATTGACGAATTGCAGTCACTTGGATTTGCCTTGCCTCCCTATCCTGAAGAACCAACGACAGCAGCCGAAAAGGATGCCAAGGTTCGCTATGATAGCGTCAAAGGCTCGGCGGTGAATCCTGTTCTACGCGAAGGAAACAGCGATCGAAGAGCACCCAAAGCCGTCAAGGCATATGCCCGAAAGCATCCGCACAGCATGGGAGAATGGTCGTCCGATTCGAAATCCCACGTTGCCCAAATGGCAACAGGAGATTTTTATGGGTCTGAGCAAAGTCAAACGCTATCAGCAGCCACCGAAGCGACCATCGTGTTCAAAGGCACAAACGGAAGTGAGCAAACCCTGAAGTCCGCATTCCCCCTTCAATCGGGCGAAATCATTGATGCGGCAGCATTGAGCAAAACGAAATTACGTGCATTCGCAGAGGAGCAAATGGCAGATGCCAAGGCACAAGGTGTTTTATTTTCCGTGCATCTCAAGGCAACAATGATGAAGGTCTCTGACCCCATCATTTTTGGAGCATTCGTCGAAGCTTTCTTCTCTCCCGTATTCGACGTATTTGGAGAAGAACTCGATCGACTGGGAGCCGATACGCGCAATGGTTGGGGCGATATACTGGACAAAATCAACGCCTTGCCCCAGGAACGGCAAACCGCCATTAACGCGGCCATAGAATCGACTTACACCAATCGGCCTGATTTGGCCATGGTCAACTCCGACAAAGGCATTACCAATTTGCATGTTCCTTCCGATGTCATCATTGATGCATCGATGCCTGCCATGATTCGGAACTCGGGTCGCATGTGGGACAAGGACGGAAATCCACGAGACACCAAAGCGGTCATACCCGACCGATCATACGCCGGTGTGTACCAGGCGACCATTGATTTCTGCAAGGCCAATGGTGCCTTGGATCCGAAAACCATGGGCAGTGTTTCCAATATTGGCTTGATGGCTCAGAAAGCAGAGGAATATGGTTCGCACGACAAAACATTTGAATTTCCTGAAGACGGAACCATTCAAGTTATCGCCAAAGACGGAACCATTCTACTGGAGCAATCCGGTCAAGCGGATGACATCTTCCGCATGTGCCAAGTTAAGGACGCGCCCATCCGCGATTGGGTTGGCCTAGGGGTTAAGCGCGCGCGCGCAACAGGCAATCCTGCTGTGTTTTGGCTGGACTCCAACCGTTCCCACGATTCCCAGTTGATCCAGAAGGTTGAAGCCTACCTCAAGGAACATGATACTGCCGGACTCGACATTAGCATTCTCTCCCCGGTTGCGGCCACCGAATATTCTCTTCAACGCATCGTTCAAGGAGAAGACACCATCTCTGTCACGGGAAATGTTCTCCGGGATTACCTCACGGACCTCTTCCCCATATTGGAAGTTGGAACGTCAGCAAAAATGCTCTCGATCGTTCCCTTGATGAACGGAGGTGGATTGTTTGAGACGGGCGCGGGCGGTTCAGCCCCGAAGCACGTTCAACAATTGCAAGCAGAAAACTACCTCCGTTGGGATAGCCTCGGTGAATTTCTTGCCCTTGCTGTTTCATTGGAACACTATGCGGAACACACTGGAAACCAACAGGCACGGATCATGGGGCAATGCCTCGACGACGCGACCACTCGCTTTCTAGATGAAGATAAGAGTCCAACACGCCGTCTCGGTGGAATTGACAACCGCGGATCCCACTTCTACCTTGCTCTGTACTGGGCGGAGGCTTTGGCCGCTCAAACGGAAGATGCCGAACTGAAAGCAGACTTTTCTACCCTGGCGTCATCACTCAAAACTGCTGCGTCTGCGGTCATCGAAGAATTGATCAGTGTACAGGGAACGCCTGCCGATATCGGAGCTTATTACCGCCCCGATGCGAAAAAGGCGCAGAAGGTCATGCGGCCGTCAGCCACCTTGAATAAAATATTAAGCCAATAATACCGGTCCTGAGCTTCAAGTGGCGGGGGAAAACAAAAAAGGGATGACCACACTTGGCCATCCCTTTTTTCGTGCAACACAACCGGTGATCACTGGTAAACGCGCACGTAATCCACGGCCATGAAAACCGGGAATTCCGTCGATGCGTCCGGACTTCCTGGCCAGTTTCCACCAACAGCCACGTTAAGAATGAAAAAGAACGGATTGTTGAATGGGTAAGGCTGTCCTTGCATCAAAGAAGGGTTGATGGTAAAATAAACTTGGTCGTCCATCAGGAACTTGATTTCATCTTCCATCCAATCCACAGAAAAGACATGGAATTCTTGATCGAAATGATCGGGATAAATTGAAATCGAAGTTCCCTGGTGTGTCCAGTTTGGCCAATCAGCCCCCCAATGTGCTGTGCCGTGAACGGTTCCGGGAAGATGGCCCAGCAATTCCATGATGTCGATTTCACCGCAAGCGGGCCAACCCACATCTGGATAATTTGAGCCCAACATCCAAATCGCAGGCCAGACGCCTTGCCCCTTGGGCAGCATTGCACGCACATCAATACGACCGTACTGGTGCTCCTGCAATCCAATGCTCTTGAGGCGAGCCGAAGTGTAAGCATTCTCCCCCACCTTTTCTGCTATGATGAACAACTTACCGTCGCCTACAAAGCTATTGTTTGCGCTGTTGGTATAGGATTGCAGCTCATTGTTTCCCCAGCCTCCGTTTCCGGAACCTAGGTCATACGTCCAATTGGCGGGGTCAATGAATTCTCCATCAAATTCATCCGACCACGCCAGGGACATTCCTTCATAAGAGGTGGCAGCATCGTAGCCTTCATTGGAAATGAAAATATCCGTGTCATCATTGCGCAAACCAACGTTCACAAAAGGCTCTCCCACTTTGATGTATCCATTGACTGGATTCGACAATTCCACCTGGAATGATTCATCCGGTTCTAAGTATTCATCCGTCACGATGGGAATGGAAACTGTTTTGGACGTTTCCCCGGGAGCAAAAGTCAAGGAACCTGAAGAAGCGACGAAATCATCGCCAGCGGTTGCGGATCCTTCGATGGTGGCATATTCTACCGTGACTTCCCGGCTATTCAAGGGACTGACGCGTACCTCGACGGTGACCGAAGACAGCAACGCCGTCTCAAAAACGGTGACGTCATTTGCCCAACTAATTTCTGAGTTTACTTCCGGCTGCGGATCATTGCACGCCTCACATGAGGTCAATAGAACGCATACCACAACACCCAAATATCCAACTAACTTCTTCATTATTTCACTTTTTCAATCTCGCTATCAATCCGCGACAAAAGTGATGGTAAACCACC
>JADHRK010000115.1 GCA_016777435.1 Flavobacteriales bacterium | reverse complement strand
GCATCGTGCAGAGCCAAAATGTGCGGTTCGAAGCGCCGTTGAACAAGGCGTGATCGCAGAAGAACGTTACCTCAATTACCTCGATTTGTACGAGAATTTCGACGCCGACAACCAATACCGCTGACTGTCAATCTGCGGGGTGAAAGCGCGATGCCCAGAGACCGCCAACCCTGAGGCTCATGGAGTTATAAACCAATGGGCGTCCTGTTTTACGGCTTCTTATTTGCAGGCCAATGCTTTTCAAGAGACCATCTCCTGCCGCGCAGTCCCATTCCATGTAAGAACCAGATCGGACATGAACATCCGCTTGTCCGGTGACGATTTGACAAAATTTCAGGGCACCGCTCACCGGCTTGCTGCTGAATTCGTTGGGATTCAGTCCCCTCGGCAGCAATTCCGGCCAAGGAACGCTCTCGTTCCAACTGGTGACGAGGAGATAGGGTGAATTGGCGGGTTGTTGTTGGATTGCGGTGCGATGGGTTGTGGATTCGATGGGGCAAGTGAATGGATCAATGCCTTTGGCACCCCCATAAATGATGCCCGCAAGTGGATCTGCAATGACACCTAGAAAAGGGCCGCTTTGATCGCACAAGGCAATGTTTACCGCGAAGCCGGATCGGCTTTTCAGATAAGACTCTGTCCCATCCAAGGGGTCGACGAGCCAGAACAAGGCCCAGTCTTTCCGCTCGCTGTAGGAAGGCAATTGGCCTTCTTCGCTGATGATGGGAATCCCGACTTCAGACAGGATGCCTTCAATGATCTGATGGCTCTCTAAATCCACCGATGAAACCAAGCTGCCATCGCGTTTGGCACGAATAACCAACGATTCATTCTGGTCATCGACATGATTGAGTAGCTCGCGACTGGCCTCTGCTGCTGCTTTCAGGGCCAATTCGAGGCACGATTTAATTTTTGAAGGATTCATTTGCATTGCAAGGTATTCAATGAATAGTTTTGCAACGGCGCAGGGGTGCCTCCAATTTGGAGAGCTGAGATGATACCCTCACAACCTGACCGGATAATACCGGTAGGGGAGCAGGCCGTTTCGTTCCGATATCTTCGGGTACGTACTGCGTCAGAATAGTTAAAAATCTAGACGCATGTCATCCACAAAAGCCATCTTTCTCTTCGCGGTTTTGGGCACTTTATTCGCTCCCATCCGGTCATTCGGTCAGTCAAAAGCAGACTCGACTCTGCGCATGGTCGAGCTGCTTCCTGCGACGGTTTCGTCCATTCAATCGCCCGATCGAGCACCTTATGCAACTCAGAAAATGAACGCATCAGAGCTCGCCAAACGGGATGGTTCCATGGATTTGCCATTTTTATTGCGTTTCACGCCTTCGTTGGTGGTTACCTCCGATGCGGGTGCCGGTGTCGGATACACGTCAATGCGAATCCGAGGCTCGGACCAAAGCCACATCAATGTGACCATCAACGGTGTTACCCTTAACGATGCTGAATCGCATCAGGTGTACTGGGTGGATTTGCCAGACTTGTCGAGTAGCATCGATGAATTGGAAATACAGCGGGGTGTGGGCAGCTCATCCAACGGGCCTGGTGCCTTTGGCGCTACCGTCTCATTGAATACGATGAATTTCGATACGGAACCCGGTGGTAAAATGCTCTTAGGTGGGGGCTCTTTTGGCACCTTTCGCTCCATGCTAAAGTGGTCAACGGGTCAATTGGGATCAGGTTTTTTCATCGAAGGCCGAGCCTCTCGCATTGTGTCCGACGGATACCTCGATCGTTCTGCCAGTGATCTATCGAGTGTGCAAATGGGTTTGGGATACCGCTGGGATTCCGGCCATTTGGCCTACAGTGCAATGCTCGGCCATGAACGAACTCAACAGGCGTGGTACGGCGTCCCTCGCATCGGACTGACGGGTGATTCTGCGGCCATTGTGGCTTGGGCAGCGAACTCTTATGAATACGATTATGGGGGGGATGAGGAGCGTATTTCTGATTTGATTGAGCGCGGTCGATTGCACAACTATTACAGGTATGCTGATCAGGTGGACGATTATCGGCAAGACCATCATCAATTGCACTTCAGCCAAAAGCAAGGCGCCTGGAATTTCGGGGCAACGGTGCATTACACGCGTGGAAATGGGTATTATGAGCAATTCAAGGCTGATGACGATTTGGCCCTTTACGGCGCAGGTCCTCTGGGATTGGTAGATTCGTCCATCACGACAGGAGATGTGATTCGCCGACGCTGGCTCGACAATGATTTTTATGGGATGTTGATGCAGGCGACACGCGAATGGGAAGGTGTATCCTTGCAGTTGGGGGCAGGCGCATTCGATTATATCGGCGGGCATTTTGGTGTTCCAATTTGGATGCAATTCGGAGCAACGGGTCTTGCGCCAACCCATCGTTATTACGACAATACAGGAAAGAAGTCAGACCGGTATGCATTTTCTGCCCTTTCTTCCGATGCCTTCGATGGCAGAATGCAATGGCGAGGCGAAGTTCAATTGCGTCAAGTTGGCTATGAAGTGAGTGGTTCGGACAATGATTTAAGAATGTTGCAAGTGGATACCACAATGGCATTCATCAATCCTAAATTCGGTGCAGATTGGTTATTCAATGACGCCAATCGAATGTTTGTGTCGATCGCCCGTGGAAGCCGTGAGCCGGTGCGGAATGATTTTATTGATCGTTCGAGCGATGCGTATCCCAAGGCCGAAACCCTCACGGATTTAGAAGTGGGTTGGGAGCATGGGACCCCCCATTGGAGCATTGAGGCCGTTGCCTATCACATGAGGTACCAGAATCAATTGGTCCTAACAGGGGCGCTCAATGACGTTGGATCTCCTGTGCGGATGAATGTGGAAGCCAGTCAGCGAACAGGATTGGAGTTGAGTTTGAATTGGCGACCAGGGAATGGGTTTACTTGGTTCGGAACAGCGACACAGTCCGTGAATACGATCGATGCATTCGAGGAAACACTCTTCGACTATGGCAATGACGAATTGCCCATGGTTTCGGTCGCACATTCCGGAACAGACATCAGTTTTTCGCCTAGGATTACAGGTGTTTCGGTCGCAACGCTTGAGTTTTGGAATCGCACTACCGCCTCACATTCTACCGCGGCATCGATTGAATGGAGTGCGCGGTATGTTGGAAAGCAATACTTGGACAATACTTCCAATGAAAACCGCGCGCTGCCAGCATACGAGGTCAATGACTTACGCTTGCGTTGGATTCGGAGTCGCACGGAATCGGGAAATGTTGCCCTGTCCGTCCACATTCGGAATTTCTTGAATGCTGAATACAGTGCGAATGGATGGACTTACAGTTACTTGTATGGTGGGATGGAGAGTATGACGACAGAAGTATACGTTTATCCTCAGGCCGGTGCACACGGCATGCTTTCGCTGGAGGTTAATTTTTAACGCCGTCCTCAGGCACGTGTTGTCGCCTGCGAATTTCCATTTGGATTGGGAAACCAGTTCAGGTCGTTTGGTTGCAATTCAATGGCGTTCCCAATAACGACCAAATCGGCGCCAGCATTCCACGCGGCAACCACCGAGGCGGCGTCGTTGAATCCCCCGCCGACAATAAGCGGACACGATGTGTTTTCTTTGATGCCTGCGATAATGGAGGCGGTTACGGATTGATTGGCTCCGCTGCCTGCGTCTGTAAACAACACGCGAAGCCCGAGCATTTCTCCAGCGACAGCTGTTGCTGCGGCTATTTCAGGTTTGTTCAAGGGGATTGGCATCGTCTGGCTCATGTAGGAGGCAGTGGTGAGCGGGCCATCCCCAAAAAGCATGTAGCCCGTCGGTACGACTTCGAGCCCCAAACGTCGAATGCGCATAGCCGCTTCCACATGGCGTCCGATGAGCAAATCGGGATTTCGACCCGAAATGAGGGAAAGGAATAGAAGTGCGTCAGCGCCTTTAACCACTTGATCAGGAGCGCCTGGAAAAATAGTGATGGGCCCATCAAATCGGTCTCGAACGGATTGAATGATGTCCGCGACATTCTGCTTGATCAGCAAGCTTCCTCCAATGAAGACATCCGTAACAGCCGAATTTTGCAGGCGATCTAGAAATCGCAACCATTCGCGCCCTGATGGCAAATCATCCGGGTCGAGCAATGCTGCAAGCCGTTTGGTTCCAGCCGTTTGGTCGCGTTCAAGGTTTTCCAACCAACTCATTTCGGAAAGATACGATGAATCAGCTCTTGGACGATTTCGGGCTTGAGCATTCCATGTCCAGAAGGGACAACGTGAAAACGCACCTTCTCGTTCTGGTGGGTCAGTTGCTGCAAGCGCCCGCCATTGGTAACAGGGATGATGCGGTCTTGTGCTCCAAAAGCCAAATCCATTTGTCCCGACCAATCATCGAGTGCACGAACAATTTCATAATGTTTAGGCCAGCAGAGGCGATGCGCGCGCCATCCTTTCCAAACCATCATGCGCATCGCATGATGGGAGAGGTGAAAGGAGCAGAAACTGTGCAAGTGCGGTGAAATAATCCGCCATTTCAAGAGTCGATTACTCCAGCGCAGAACAGCTGCAGCGTGACGATCGATGGCAAACCAAAGAGCCCTTCCCAATGCCGTGTGGACCGTGAGCTGATAAAACGGGGATTTCTTGAGTCCGTCGGGCGCCAGTAGCGCAACCCGCTTCCACATGGCAGGTGAATCCGAAAAAAGTGCCAGTCCAATGCGCCCTCCTATGCTGTAACCAATCAAGTCATATTGCGGTGCAGACGCCCCTTCTTTTTGCGCAATTTCCACCAACAGTTGATTCAGTGTTGCGGGGTCTAAAGGAGCATCATCTGCCAAGGATGGGTCTACGGGCCTTGATTGACCGTGGTGTGGCAGGTGCACAGAAATCAGGGTTCCGCTGAGTGGCCAAGATTGCGCCAGGACCATCAAATCTTCCAATGGACGAGCGAACCCGTGGAACGCGAATAGGGTTCGCCGCTGTCTATTTTTTTGGCGGGTGCCTTCTGGCTTTTCGGGGATATCTGCCACAGCATACTCCAGACACCACCCGAGGCTGGTGTGCGTTTTGCGATGGGCATGGTCGGACGGTTTAGCGAATTCCACCCTTCAAAGGTCGTGTGGATTCATTCAAATCAGTCAGCTTCGTGTTTCTTGTTAAAAAGCAGAGGAAATTGTGGATGGTTTTATCCCAATCTTAGCGTTGTACCAATTAATTTTGCCACCGGTTAATCCATCATTTTTCTGTGTTTTGCATCCCCCGGCTAAGAATTGATTTGGCGGGGTAAAAAAAAAATGCCCAAAGACAAAAGCATCAAGTCGATCTTGCTCATCGGGAGTGGACCGATTGTCATTGGACAAGCTTGTGAATTTGATTATTCTGGATCGCAAGCTTCGCGATCTCTCCGGGAAGAGGGAATTGAAGTGATTTTGATCAATTCAAACCCTGCGACCATTATGACGGATCCGGTCACGGCCGATCATGTTTACCTCGAACCCTTGGAGCCGGCTTCAATCGAACGCATCCTTCAAAAGCACAATATTGACTCGGTCCTACCCACCATGGGCGGGCAGACGGCCTTGAACTTATGCATCCAATGCGATGAAATGGGGCTGTGGGAAGAATACGGTGTTCGCATGATTGGTGTGGACATTGGTGCAATCGAAATCACAGAAAACCGCGAACGATTTCGTTCATTGATGGAGGAATTGGATATTGCCATGGCGCCTCAGGCCACAGCGAAAAGCTTTTTGGAAGGCAAGGAAGCCGCGCAACAATTTGGATTTCCCCTTTGCATCCGCGCGAGCTACACCCTCGGCGGTGCGGGAGCGAGCATCATTTATGATCCCGAGAAATTTGAGGATGCCCTCACCCGGGGGCTGCACTTGAGCCCCATCCATGAGGTGATGATTGATAAGGCGGTCATGGGATGGAAAGAGTACGAATTGGAACTGTTGCGGGATTCCAATGACAATGTGACCATCATTTGCTCGATTGAGAACTTTGAT
>JADHRK010000114.1 GCA_016777435.1 Flavobacteriales bacterium | reverse complement strand
CATACTTGGTGCATCCGCTGAAGAAGATGATTGAGACAATTGCTATCACAGCGGGGAAGGTGAAGGTAGCTTTCATGTAAATCAGAGGGAGTATGAGAGAGAGAGATTGAAATTGCGCCCCATGGTGAAGGCGAGCCAAGTTTTCTTATCCATGGCTTCAAATTTATGCGTCTCCTTGATGCAAATTTTAGGAATCTCGACTTGACAAAATTGATTTCAGCGTATCATTGCACGCATTTTGTACAGAAAGATGGCTCATTTGCACTTCCAACTTTCTCTTGCTCAATGGATAGCAGAGCGCTGGCGCATCGTTTCGAAGCGCCGAGGATGTGCTTTTGCCTTCCGGATCTAATCGAGCGTTGAACAGAACACCCGCCGCCATGCGCGTGCGGGTCTCGCCAGTTCTTTCAACGTTTTACCCTTCAGACTCCATGCCATGAAACTACAGTATTTTGACTTGGTGGACCAGACTTTTGAATGGCCCCAACCCGAGTTCGATCTCAACAACGATGAACTCCAATTCCATGGGATTCCCATGATGGAATTGATTGAGCGTTTTGGTTCTCCGCTTCGCATCACCTATTTGCCCAAGATTGGAGAAAACATCCGCCTCGCACGCGGCTGGTTCCGGGATGCGATGCGGAAGCTCAATTATCCCGGCGCTTACCATTACTGCTATGTAACCAAAAGCTCGCATTTTCGTCACGTCACCGAAGAAGTGATCAAGCACGGAGCGCATTTGGAAACATCCAGTGCCTTTGATTTGGACATTGTCAACTCTCTCTTCGATCACGGAAAGCTGGACAACGATGCCACCATCATTTGCAACGGCTTCAAAACAGACGGATACATCGAACGCATTGTGAATTTGCGGCGCTTGGGATTCGATCATTTGCTGCCTGTGATCGACAACCAGGACGAATACACACGACTGGCTCAACACATCGACGCCCCAATCGAAGTGGGCATTCGCATTGCCACAGAAGAAGAACCCAAATTCGCCTTCTACACTTCACGTCTCGGCATTGGCTACCAGCGCATCGCGGGTTTTTACGAAAATCATGTCAAGCCAAACCCCCACATGCAACTGAAGATGTTGCATTTCTTCTGCAACACGGGCATCCGTGACACGGCGTATTATTGGAACGAATTGCGCAAGACCATGCGGGTGTACACTGAGTTGCGCAAGGTGTGCCCAACGTTGACAGCATTGAATATCGGAGGCGGCTTGCCGACAAAGAACTCATTGGCTTTCGAATACGATTACACGTACATGATCGAGGCCATTCTTGAGCAGGTTCAATTGGCCTGTGAGGAGGCAGGAGTTCCAGCGCCGGATATTTACACGGAATTTGGTTCGTTCACAGTGGCTGAAGCGGGAGCTACACTGTTTAAAGTCATTCACCAAAAGCGACAAAACGACCGAGAGAAATGGAACCTAATCGACTCGTCGTTCATGACCACTTTGCCGGATTCCTGGGCCATCAACAAACGGTTCCTGATGTTGCCCTTGAACCGGTGGAATGACCCTTATGAGCGCGTATTTCTTGGCGGCTTGACGTGCGATAGCGACGATTATTACAATTCGGAACAACACCTGAATGCGATTTACCTGCCTCAATTTCAGCAGGAAAACCCGCTTTACATTGGCTTTTTCAATACCGGTGCCTACCAAGACAACATCGGCGGACACGGCGGAGTACATCATTGTTTGATTCCCGGTCTGAAGCACGTTTTAATCGATCGAGACGTGGACGATTCACTGAAATTCGAAGTCTTCAGCGACTCGCAATCAGCCGAACAGGTGCTGAGTTTGTTGGGATACACCACGAAGGACGATGCCAAACCACAGGACAACGAAAAAATTCAACCGAAATCCAAATCCAACATCACACGACCATAGATCATGGAAACACCGGTAATGAATACAAAGCCCTATGCGGGCGTGGACGTCAAATTTGGCGAATACGAAACGGCAAAAGCGGTCATCATACCGGTGCCGTACGACGGCACCAGCACGTGGGGTAAAGGAGCCGATGCCGGCCCGTCCGCATTGCTCGAGGCCACGGAGAACATGGAGTTGTATGATATCGAAACGGGCACGGAAGTGTACCGCGAAGGAATCCATGTGGCCCCAGCCATTATGGAAAACGCATCACCGGAATCCATGGTGGAATCCGTGCGAGCCTCCGTCATGCAAACTATTCAAGACCACAAGGTGCCTGTGGTGTTGGGCGGTGAGCACAGCGTGAGCATCGGTGCGATTCAGGCCTGCGCAAAGGCCCACCCAGAATTGACCATCCTTCACATCGACGCTCACGCGGATTTACGCAAATCGTATCAAGGATCGACATGCAACCACGCCTGCGCCGTCCATTGGGCTTCGCAAAATTGCCGATTGGTTCAAGTGGGCATTCGCAGTATGGACGAATCAGAACGCGCCTACGTGCAGAAAGGTCGATTGTTCAATGGCGATTACTGCCATTACACCTCGGATGAAACGTGGCAGGCCGAGGCCCTCGAGGCCCTTGGAGCAGCTGGAAGGCCGCTATACATAACAGTCGATTTGGACGCGTTCGACCCTTCCTTTTTACCCGACACCGGCACCCCAGAGCCCGGCGGCCTCGACTGGTATCAAGTGACCCGCTTGATTCGTTTGGCGTGTGAAAAGTTCAATGTTGTGGGATTCGATGTCGTCGAGTTGGCGGCACATGAACGCAGCAAGCCGAGTGATTTCCTCGCGGCCAAATTGGTTTATAAAATGCTCACCTACGCGCTGCGACCTGCGGCCATTTAACAACGGAAGATGAACGAACAATCTGGTTTCTTGCGACGATTCGTCGCTGAACACTACAATCACTTCAATGCCGCGGTCGTGGAAGACGCCGCGAAAGGCTACGAAGCGCATTTGGCCAAAGGTGGAAAAATGATGGTCACGCTCGCCGGGGCCATGAGCACGGCAGAATTGGGAAAGAGTTTGGCGGAGATGATCCGGCAGGATAAGGTCGCCATCATCAGTTGCACCGGTGCCAAC
This sequence comes from Flavobacteriales bacterium, assembly GCA_016777435.1. Taxonomy (GTDB): domain Bacteria; phylum Bacteroidota; class Bacteroidia; order Flavobacteriales_D; family Sanyastnellaceae; genus UA16. Next base: position 2,984 of record JADHRK010000114.1, on the reverse strand, counting down.
CTCGAAGAAGATGTCATGAATTTGGTCGCACATTCGCATTATGAACGAGTGCCCCATTACCGTGACCTGACCGCTGCGGATGAACAAGCGCTACTCGACCGGGGACTCAACCGCGTTACAGATACCTGCATTCCTGAGGAGGAGGCGTTTCGGCGATTGGAGGATCACATGGTGGATTTGTGGAAGTCCGCAGAAGGCAAAGGTGAACGCTATTTTCCACACGAGTACTTCTACCAGGCGCTCAACAGCGGTGTGCTCGAACAATATTATGAAATCGATCCCCGCAACAGCTGGATGGTTGCAGCCGCTGAACGCAACATCCCCATCATCGTACCGGGCTGGGAAGACAGCACGCTGGGCAACATTTTTGCCGCACACTGCATCGCCGGTGATGTGGTGCCGAGCACGATGAAAAGCGGAATTGAATACATGATTTGGCTCGCTGATTGGTATACCCAAGTGACGTCAGACGGCACCGAAATCGGCTTTTTCCAAATTGGAGGCGGCATTGCCGGAGACTTTCCGATTTGTGTGGTCCCGATGTTGCACCAGGATCTCGGACGTCACAATGTGCCGCTTTGGGGCTATTTCTGTCAAATTTCAGACAGCACCACGAGTTATGGCTCGTATTCCGGAGCTGTACCCAACGAAAAAATCACGTGGGGAAAATTGGGTGAAAACACACCGAAATTCATCATCGAAAGTGACGCCACCATCGTGGCGCCCCTTATTTTTGGATGGTTGTTGAATTGGTAATCTGAAGACCATGAACCGCATTATCAAGAACTATACGAACATTACGGAGAAGCACATTGCGCTGATCACAGACAGCTACCCAGAAGGTTTTGGAGACGACGATTTGACCACATTGTCGATGCCGGATGGAAAGTACTTGCGTTGTTTGGAGGTGAGAACCGAAGACACCATCTACCTCTTCAGAATCGATAGTGAAATGATCGAGAAGTTGGAGGAGGCGACCGATTCAGACTTTGACATCGACTTGGACGAGGCTGAAATCAGCGAAGAGTAAGACCGAATTTCGGTCATCCAGGGACGCTCTCTTCGACATACCCCTGTGGACTCAAACCCTCACTGTATCTTGGCAGCATGACGAAACGCATCGTTAATTGGGCTGTGCTCCTTTGTTTGGGGATAGTAACAGAGGGGATTTGGGCTCAGCAAGACGTTTGGATCCAAAAGGGAAGCTGGGAAGTTGGCGCGGATTTCATCCCGGTCATTCGATTGACGGCGGATACGGCATGGGCAGACCAAAACATGGTCTTCCGTTTGGCTGAAGATGCCGGTGATGCCCTGACGGTGCACAACCTGGATTCGCTCGATCATACGTGATTTATTGGATCGCCAGGTGCAGACGACGTGGCCATCCCTTCTGGGGCGAGTGTGGAAATTGAACTTCCCGCGCTGGCAATGGGCAGTTATCGGCCCCGCTTGTCAGACCTTTCAGGATACCGACTGGGGGGAAGTTCCATGCTTCAAGTGGAGCTGCCCGACATCTCGGTTGATAGCACCGCATTGTACCACTGGAATTTGTCCGATTGGAGCACCGCAGAAATGCTATCCATCGCGGCTGGCGAAAACCCGGACCCCGAAGCTCCCTATGTGCCGGACCAATTCACCATCAACGAACGCACCTATCCCGCTACCATTGAAGATCCGAACGCGCTGGTGCAATTGGGATTGGGCGACACCTGCCTCATCGCCATAGCAAATCACGGGCTGATGGATCATGTCCTTCACTTTCATGGATTCCATGTCCAAATTGTTTCGAGCACACACCAACCGGAACGCGTTGGGTGGTCAAAAGACACGGTTCCTGTGCTCAAGGGTGAAGCCATGACGGTTCAGCTGGTTGCCAACCAATCCGGAACCTACCCTGTTCACGACCACAACCTCATCGCGGTCACCAACGCGGGTTTTTATCCCGGTGGAATGCTCACCCAAATCATTGTGTCGCCATGAAGCAATTCATCACCTCCAGCATAAACCGTGGTGCGCAGATTTTCTGCAAACCAAACCTGCTCACCAATCTGCACAACCTCATAGGCATAACCATCAAATGTTACAGGGAGGAGCTCAAACTCACAACTGCCGTCATCTTCGACAGCTTCAGCATCATAGTTGACGGCATCAGGATCGGTACAACCAGAAAACTCGCAACTGCCGTCATCCTCGACAGCATTCGAAACATAGTTCAAGGCGCTGGAGTCGGTACAGCCCTGATCTTCTCTGCAGCCACAGAGCACGCTGATGAACACCAGCAACAAGAGGTTTCTCATGAACATGTAATCCTAACGCCCTTAGGCTTTGATGTGTTGCACGAGCACACATGCACAATGCCCCCCCTTTACTGGTGGAGCCGCCGGCTCCACCAATTGGTTGGTCGGTGGCATCAGTGGGAGATGGATTGATGCAATAATCGCAACGCAGCTGTCGTTCGTGGGACATCGAAAAGAATGGTTGGGCCGGCATTGTCAGTCTGCGCACTCGAGGCTTCGAACAGGAGCAGGCCAGTGGTTGTGATTGCAATCTCTTTCAATCCAACCCAACCTTTTCGAGTCTGTACAGTCCTAATGCAATTGGCATGAGACAAATCGACGTTCCTGAATCAACTGGACACATCCATCAATTCATCCTTGCACCGTTCATCAATCGCCTCAAATCAGGCCCATGAACGACATCAAAACCATCGAAGAGCTAAGGGCTTACTCCGAACGATTGAAGGCGGTTGTGGCGGCCTTAAAACGGCTTGAGGAAGGGACGAATCAAAGGGTCAAGCCCCCCACAAGCCCACGCTTTTAATCCCGAACGCAACGAACACTAAACCCGTAACGTAGGTAGCTGTTGCTCCGGGCTACTTCTGTGAATCCAATGAACAGTTCCCGGTCCCATGCGTCAGAACCAAGTAAAGAAGACGACCAGAAATACCCATTATAGCCTCCGAGGTCGAAGGTCCCATTGAAGAG
>JADHRK010000007.1 GCA_016777435.1 Flavobacteriales bacterium | reverse complement strand
CTATCGCGGGCAGTTTTTGTACGAAAACCTCATGATTGAGGCCAACATCATTCACGCTGCTTGGGAATGCAAGGTGGACAAACTACTCTTCTTGGGGTCAAGTTGTATTTACCCCAAAATGGCACCTCAGCCTTTGACGGAAGATGCATTGCTCACCGGTCCACTGGAACCCACGAATGAGCCTTATGCCATCGCCAAAATCGCGGGAATCAAACTCTGCGAAACCTACCGGGATCAATATGGCGCCAACTTCATCAGCGCCATGCCCACCAACCTGTACGGTCCCGGAGACAATTATGATTTGGAAACCAGCCATGTGTTACCGGCACTGATTCGCAAAATTCACACGGCCAAAATGACAGGGGCTCCATCGGTCCCACTTTGGGGCACCGGTTCGCCCAAACGGGAGTTTCTGCACGTGGACGATCTCGCAGAAGCGTGCGTTCACTTGATGCACGATTATGACGGAACCGATTGGGTCAATGTTGGAACCGGCTCAGACTTGAGCATCCGAGAATTAGCGGAGATGATTTGCTCCATTGTGGGCTATTCAGGGGCATTAGACTGGGACACTTCAAAGCCCGACGGCACGCCCCGAAAACTCATGAATGTGAGCAAGATCAATTCCTTGGGATGGAAAGCAAAAATCGGCCTTCGTGAAGGAATTGAGGGGGTTTACCACGATGTCAAAGGCTCATTCGAATGAATAAGAACCGCATCAAGTCCCATGCCTTGCTCGTTGGATTTGGTTTGGCTCTTCTTTTTTGTGTGCCTGTGCATGCTCAAATTGTTCAGGATAGCACCGGCCACATCCCGGCGCTCAGGACCCGCATTACCCCCCCTTCCGATGCCGCTACCTGGTGGCAGCGAGTTGGCGAGCAGCATTTGCTCGATTTTTCAGAAGCACCCAATAAAATTGTAGTCGATCCGATCGTGCAAGTGATGGCCGGAGTCATTCAAATCGACGGGGACGAGCGCAAGACACAAACCATTTGGGACAACATCCGAGGAGCACGATTCCAAGCCGAACTGGATGGGCAGTTTCACATCGGTGGGGAATTGCTCGAACGACAAGGAGTAGCAGAACCATTGCTTGGTCTTTGGGCTGTTCAAAAAAGAATTCCCGGATGGGGACGTTCCAAATTGGGTCGAAACAGTGGTTGGAACACCGTTGACCAAGCCTACTACGACGTGTCGCGGGCGCGTGGTTGGACCGGTTGGAGCAATGGCGTTTGGAGCGCCGATGCAGGAATTGATGCCCTTCATTTTGGGGCAGGTCGTACGAGCGCCTTGATTTCCAAAACTTCCGCTCCAGCTCCTTATGCACGCATTGGATTCGATCAAAAGCACCACCGCACAGAATTCACCATCTCCCAGTGGCTGTCCGACGAACGAGGTCCCATGGGCGAAACAGCCGAATCGCTGCTCAATCGATCCCACATCTTCACCCTTCAACACTCGTGGAATGCCAAACCCAAATGGCTGCTGCAATGCGCCTATCAATTCATTCGAGGGAAATCGACTTCTGTCGCAGATTCCGGCTGGGCATCTCTGGGGCTTGTCGGTGGGGATGCGTACCGGGCTGTGCGGCATATCATTGGCCTCGAAAGTCAATACCATTTCAACTTCCTCACAACCGGCCAAGGAGTGGTTTACGTGCAACAGTCTTTTGACATAGGGGGTGCCGCGAGGCGTGTGGTGGGAAGCGAAGGTAAGCATCGGTCAACGCACGGCTTGACATCTGTTGCCGGACTCCGGCTCAATGCTTCCAAGTTTGAGCTGCTGATCGAAGCTTACCAGCGATCTGAAGCGACCTGTTCCACTTGCTTTGATTACGAAGGAATCGGACCGGATCTAGCAGGTCCGAAGATGGCTTCCATCGACCATGCTGGGATGTCCGTGCACGGCATTTGGACCGAATCATTGCGCGTACAGGGGAGTGCGCAGCTCGCCCCACGTTGGAATATTGCCATCATCGGTGAACAAAACAATGCCGCAGTATGGGCGCAACTTCAGAGTCGTTTCACCATTCAACCTGCATGGCCCATGGAACTTTTCTGCAACGTTGGAAAGGCCGTTGGACGTCTCGATTTAGCCTCCAATTACCAGTGGTATTCCATTGGAATACATGCCGCGATTGCAGACTGGCAGTAAATAAGGCATTCCCCCGGTTTTCTACCCCTGCCTTTTTCACATTTTTCCCATTACAATTATAATTAAGTGACAAAAAAAAGCGCAATTTTTTATGTACTTTTCAGTTATTATGATTGCACTCGTCGTAGCTTCTGCTTTTTTCATCACCATTTTTGGCACACCCAACCTCATTAAGGTTGCAAAATTGAAACGTCTGGTGGATGACCCGGAGGATCCGCGAAAAATTCACCACCGGAGTGTTCCGACCATTGGCGGCGTCCTGATTTATTTCGTCATCTTGACGAACGGATTCTTCTGGTTGGCCCTCGGTGATGCGCCGAACCACGAAGCCTTTAAACAATACTCTGTTCTTTTGGCTTGCATGACCGTGGTCTTTGCCATGGGTTTGACAGATGATTTGGTTGGGATTTCCGCTTCAAAAAAACTGATAGTTCATTTGTTCGCAGGAGCATTGCTCGTCACGGTTGGAGGCTTCCGAATTGAGGGCTTTGGCGGCTTGTTCGGCATTGAAGCAATGTCCGAAACCATTTCGACCATGTTCTCTTTGTTTGTCTACATCGTGGTTGTCAACGCATGGAATCTCATCGACGGCATCGACGGCCTTGCAGGAGGTTACTCCGCAATAGCTATGGCTGCATTCTCCGTATGGTTCATAGTAACCGGTCAAGTTCCTGCCGCCATTCTTTCTTTGACGCTCATGGGGGCCACCCTTGGGTTTTTGGTTTTCAATTTCGCACCCGCCCGAATCTTCTTGGGGGATTGCGGATCACTCGTCCTCGGATTAGTTGGGTACGCGCTCGCAACGAACGTGATTCAGACCCCCGGAGAGGCAGTCCCTGAAGCCTTTTCCCAATTGTCCAGGCCCACCTTGGCCATGGCTATTCTCGCATATCCCTTGGTGGATACGTTGCGCGTGTTTTTCTTGCGCACCATCCGCGGTATCTCTCCTTTTCATCCTGATCAAAACCACATGCACCACCGGCTCATGATGAAATATGGGAGCCACCGAAAAACGGCCGTTTTTATCTATTTGTACTCTGTTGTTTTCATTGCACTCGCTTTCTCAAGACCCATTCTCTTCCCGAAACTCGGAGAGGAGGGACTGTTTTTCGGTTTGCTTGTGCTTTCTTTTTTATGGTTTTTGCCCATCCTGAGACAAACGCGTGACGCTCATCATAAAAATGTCCAACGGCAGGATACCTTGATGGAAGAGTCAGAAACAACGTCACGATCAAATAAACGCCAGTCGCCGGGAAAGTCCGCATTTTCAGGGTCGTAACTTAGCCCAATGCGCGCTCGGTTCAATACCAAACCCGTTCCGTCTACTGCCAAAAGGCTAAATATTTGGGTGCTTCTCACCCTTTCCGTTGGTTTGCTTCATGCCCAAGAACTGGAAAGCGAACGTTGGAAAATCGGACCATTGGAAGATAACTGTCCTTCCATTTGGCCATTGGCGGGCAAAACCAATTGGCAGCGACCACCCGACACAACGAACTGGCACGGCGATTCCATGATCGGAATCAGGGCATTCGCGTCAGGCCAGTTCAGCCCCAATGTCCGCGCCATAGGGAATGGAACCGCTCGCTCCATTGCAGAAGGATTGGGGTGGAAGGCAGGCATGGAATTGGTTGGAAATTGGAAGCGATTCTCCTGGCAAGGCGCACTGGACCATTGGCGATTGAGCAACGTGAGCGAACGCGATTGGAATGAAGCATGGCAATGGGCGACATGGGATGGAATCGGCTGGGCCTGGAATCCCAATCCCAGTGATATCGCTCTGGTCCGTGGAACCGGACATCTCAATTTTGTGGTTTCTCCGTCGATTCAGCTTGAAGTAGGACAAGGCCAACACCACTGGGGCAAAGGCTGGAGATCTTTATGGATTGACCGGCAAGCGGCGGCCCTTCCCTATGCGCGCTTGCACGCAGATGCGGGGAAGGTGCAATACACACATCTGATTGGCCGTACGACGCATCGTACGGTTGGAAGCCCCTCTGATTTCATAGGAGCACAAGTCCGCAGTCCGGGGACCTATGCCATTCGTCGACCGGCCTGGTTTGCCGCGCACTTGGTGGAAGTTGATCTCGGACGAGGCTGGAGCGGTGAGTTATATGGCGCGGTGAGCTATCTGGCAAATGACTCCGGCTATGACCAACGATTTGAAGTCCCCTATGCCCTGCCGTTCATCGCCTTCCGACCGACTGAGTATGCGCTCGGCTCCGCAGATAACGCCTTGCTCGGGGCAGCGCTTTCGTGGAACAAATCGACCCCTACCGGAACTTGGCGCTTGTACGGTCAGATCCTCCTGGACGAACTCGTCATAAGCGAATTGCGATCCGATGATCAATGGTGGGCGAACAAATGGGGGGCACTAGGCTCCATTCATTATGGAAGTGCCAATGAACATTGGGATGCAGTGGTGGAAGCCGCAGCCATTCGGCCCTACACCTACTCACATGCTTCGCAAGCACAGTCTTGGACACACAACCGCCAGCCGCTTGCCCATCCTGCCGGGAGTAATTTTGCCGAATTAAGAAGCCACATAGTTTGGAGTCCGGGAAGATTCCGATTGCACCTCGGTGCGTTGGTCCGCAGGCAGGCCATCGACGAGCCCGTTGATTTGGGAAAGGAACCTGCTGTTTCCGTTGGATCCGACCCGTTGCTCTCTTACATCACACGGCCCTCCAATTATGGAGTAGAGTGGTTCTTTGCAGGTGATGGACAGGCGGGGGAGACGGACATCATCAACCAAGTGCAAACCTGGGCGGATTTGGGGTACCGAATTCCCAAGTTGGATGGCCAGGAATTCTTCATCCGGAGTACCCAAAACAAGTTGAACGGATCCCTTCAGCGTTCCACTTGGTGGCGAGTGGAGATGGGAATTCGGCTGCGTCGGGTGCTTGAGGAGCGGAATTGGTGACTCAATATCCGCTGACGGGATGTAATTTTGCACGCCCAAGTCAATACCAGACGATTCATACATGAACGAACGCATCAAAGACATCGCCTCGCTTTTCAAAGTCCGCCTCGGATTTTTTGTCGTGGTCTCCGCCATTCTAGGATGGTTCATGGCCGTAGAAAGCATGGACATTCGCAGCTTTTTGATGCTCACCATTGGCGGCTATCTACTCACGGGTGCATCAAATGGGTTGAATCAAATCATTGAAAAACGGGTGGATGGGCTGATGAGCAGAACCGCAGATCGTCCACTTCCAACCGGCCGAATGGGGACCGGTGAGGCATTGGCTTACAGCATCATTGCGGGCGCCATCGGCCTGGGTTGTCTTTTTGGACTCAATCCGCTGAGCGGTTGGCTCGGCGTTGCAGCATTGGTGTCCTATGCCTTCATTTACACACCGCTCAAGGCCAAAACAACCATGAGCGTATTTGTGGGAGCCATTCCCGGAGCACTCCCGCCGATGATTGGATACGTTGCCGCAACGGGTGATTTTGGAATTGAACCTGGAACCCTTTTTGCTGTTCAATTCATGTGGCAGTTCCCCCATTTTTGGGCCATCGCTTGGTTGGCCCACGACGATTATCAGAAAGCAGGATACTTCATGCTTCCCTTCCGAGCCGGAAGGACCAAGCGAAGTGCGTGGCAGATTTTTGTTTACACGTTGTTTTGCATCCCAGCGTCTCTCTTGCCTTGGGCACTCCCAACAGGCGACCCAATGGTGGGCAATATCGCACTGACAGTAGCCATTTTAAGCGGCCTGCTTTTCGCCGTCCCGGCCTACCGGTTGCATCAAACCCTGGACATGAAACATGCCCGAACGTTGATGTTCGCCTCCTTTGCTTACCTGCCCATCGTGCAACTTGCCTTCGTTTTGGATAAGATTTGATGAAACCATGAACGATACAACTACCGAAAAAACCACACCGAAAATGAACGTTTTCGAGGGGCTGGACCCCAAGATTCGAGAGCGAACGAAGAAGATGCTGATGTACTTCATCGTCTTCGCCATTGTCATGTTGTTTGCAGGGTTCACCAGTGCCTATATCGTCTCCAACATGGGACAATTTTGGGTACATGTGTCTCCTACGCCTGCTTTCTGGGTATCCAATGCACTGCTTGTGCTTTCCTCTGCTGCATTGTGGTGGGCGGTGCGGTCCATGCGATCCGCACAAAAAACAAACGCCATCATCGGATTGGGGTTGACCTTGGCCATGGGCATCGGCTTCACCGTGAGCCAGGCCGAAGGCTGGAAACGTTTGGCAGAAATGGGAATGGGATGGACAATCAGCGAACACGAATCCGGTGCTGAGACGTACCGTTGGAACAGCATTGAGGCCATGATGGAGGGTCCTGCCGTCTATGGGGAAGATTACGTGGTGTACCGAAATGGACTTCCATTGGTGTACAGCTCGGAGCGGGAAGAATTTTATGCAGCCAATGACGCCTTGATGGTTCGCCCCATTACACGGGACGTTGCACGCACTTCCAACTCGGGCGGCGGCTACCTGTGGGCCCTGATAGCGGTGCACATTTTGCACTTGACATTTGGCTTCATCTACCTGATTGTAAATGGAATACGAGTTTACCAAGGGGCAATTCACGGTGGAGACGTTGTGCGGCTTGAGTCCCTCAGCATCTATTGGCACTTCATGGGAGCACTTTGGCTTTACTTGTTCGCCTTCCTCTTCTACTACCACTAAGGGAGGGCTGGAATCAGGCATTTCTTGCCTGGGGCATCGCTCCGTTTGATTTCGATTGCCCTCGGAAGGTGCTTTTTTGCCGTTGATTGCATAAATTTGCCGCCAAATTCGAACCATGGGCGGAGAAGCAACAAAATCGATTTCGAAAGAGGAACTCTGGGGAGGAGGTCAATCTCCTTTCAGCGTGAGTTACGGTAAAATGATGATGTGGTACTTCCTCGTTTCAGACGCCTTGACGTTTGGAGGATTGCTCACCGCTTATGGTTTTGTACGAGCGAGCAGCACGGATGCTTGGCCCATTGGAGAGCAAGTGTTCCGTTCCTTGCCCGGTTTGGATGGCGAATACCCGCTCATTTATGTGGCTCTGATGACCTTCATCTTGATCGTATCGTCGGTCACCATGGTGTTGGCCGTTGAGGCCGGACACCGCAACGATAAGAGCGGGGTTGTCAAATGGTTGGGCTTGACCATCATTGGGGGATTCTTCTTTTTGGGATCGCAAGCCTGGGAGTGGTCGCACTTTATCCACGGCAGCGGAGGTACTTACCTGCTCGCTGAAAACGTGACGGTTAGCGCCGACAATGGCCAAACATTCAACTTGAACAAAGGAGACGCAGTCTACATGGACCATCATTTCGGCCACCTCGCTGAGCCTTGGCTCGAGGGCGACCCCATGGTGACATTGCAAGACAGCGACCACGGCGTCAAGCTTGTGCAGAATGGAGAGCACACGCATGAAGCCGAACTCCACTCGCTCACGATCAACAAATACATCGAAAATGAATCGCACGTAAGCGGCGATGAAGCGATGAAATTGTGGAATGCGCGCTCGGAATCCTTTGCGTTCGGCGCAAACATGCACGACAACGAATATGCCGTCCAGCAGGCGTATGCAAACTTCTTTTTCTTCATCACGGGGTTTCACGGTTTCCACGTATTCTCCGGTGTAGTCATCAACATCATCATTTTCTTCATGGCCTACCGCGGCGTATTCGAACGCCGAAAGCACTATGAAATGGTGGAGAAAATTGGTCTCTACTGGCACTTCGTAGACCTCGTTTGGGTCTTCGTTTTTACATTCTTCTACCTCATCTGATTCTGCGCTGCGCACGGATAACCTTCTAATTCTAAAGACATGGAACGCGACGATCTCATAGTGAACGACAGCTACGCATTGAATGCGCACCACAGCGAGGAGGAGGGTGCTGCCATTCGTAAAAATGTTTGGAAAGTAACCGCCATCTTGACCTTCCTGACCACCGCAGAAGTCTTCATGGGCATCTACTTCAAGCGAGCAGAGACCTTCACCTGGAGCATGATCAAGTGGACGTTTGTGATTTTGACCCTCGTGAAGGCAGCGTACATCGTGCTTGTGTTTATGCACTTAGGAGATGAACGACCCAACCTCAAAAAAGTTGTTTTGGCGCCGTACATGCTCTTCATCGGATACTTGCTCTTCATTGCCATCTCAGAAGGGTTTGGCCACTTGAGCAACTCCACCCTGTTTCACTGATTTCCATCAGCATGTGAACTTCGCCCTTGTTATAAGGGTTTGATTCCTGTGAAACATCGTCGCTCCAATACCATTCGGAAATACGTTTACCTCCTGAGCATTATGCTCGGTCTGCCGCTCACGGGCTTGCTGATTTTGGGAATTGATGGAGACCATCATTTCAACACCCTTCCGTATTACACAGCAGAGGGCACATTGGACGAATGGTCTGAGCAGGCACAGCGCATCGAACGGTTTTCCTTGATCAACCACAACGGAGAACCTTTTGACTCCGAAAAGTTGAACGGCAAAGTCTGGATTGCGGCCTTTTTCCCCACCAATGCGCCACACGTCGCCCAGTTTACGAAGCAATTGCTCTGGCCAAACTTTCGGTACCGCGACGAGAGTGATATCATGACGGTATGCTTCACATTGGACGCTGCCCACGACCAGCCAGAAGTGCTGAAAAAATACGTAGATCGCAATACCCGATACAATGGTTTTTCAGACAAGTGGCAATTTCTGACAGGCGACCAAGCGCAGATCGATGGCATTGTGCGGGAGTCCTTTATGATCCAACGCGATGAGGCTGAACCCAACAACATTGCAACGCTCTGGTTGGTGGATGGAGCCGGCTACCTGCGCGGGGTCTACCATGCGGCTTCAGAAGATGCGATCAAAGATGCTGTGGAAGACATTGCGCTACTGCAAAAGGAGATGGACGAAGCGGCGTATGAGCGCAAGAAAGCGCTGGCACGGCTCACCGACGAATCGCCACTGCCTATTCTAGGGCCTCCAGGGCATACCGTTCCAGCCTTTGCTTTGACAGCGGTCAACGGCTCCGAATTCTCCCATCGTGACGTCCAGAATCGCCTGCGAATCGTCGACTTCTTCTTCACCCGCTGCCCCACCATTTGTCCAATCATGTCGAGCCAAATGGCACGGTTACAGGCCCAATTGATTGACCGTGGAATGCAAAATGACATCCTCCTCTTGAGTCATTCGGTAGACCCCGAGCATGATTCCCCCCAAAAGCTGCAAGAATATGGTCAGAAGCTGGGAAGGAACCCGGCCGTGTGGGAAATGCTGACAGGAGAAAAAGAAGCAATCTATGACCTGGCCCGAAACGGCTATTTTCTCACGGCCATTGAGAGCGATACGGCAGCCGGTGGAATTTTCCACAGCGACACCTTCGCGTTAATCGATGCCCAAAACCGAATCAGAGGCTATTACGACGGTACAAGTACCGAAGAAGTCGATCAACTGATGGCAGATGCCTACCGGCTTTGGATCCAACCGGAAACCAATCCTTAACGACCCCATGGAAAACGAACGCAACATCAAACGGTTCATTTGGACGATGGCGGTAGTCATCCCCGCTGCGGTCGCTCTGCTGTTTTTGATCCCACCGGTTGAGAACCTCTCCGACGAAGTAAAAGCGTCCCTCTATATTCTTCCCAAGCTCAATGCGTACTTCAATGGTACGGCCTTTCTTTGCCTCATCGGCGCATTCGTCGCCATCAAAAACAAGAACATCAAGGTACACCGGGCGTTTACGACGACGGCCTTGGCCCTGAGCATGTTGTTTTTGGTCAGTTACGTTGCCTTTCACCTGACCACCGAATCCACCAAATTCGGAGGGGAAGGATGGATTCGAACGGTGTACTTCATCATCTTGGTTTCGCATATTCTCTTGTCCACTGGAATCATTCCTTTGGTCCTCTTCACGTATGTCAGAGGACTGGGCATGCAAGTAGAAAAACACCGCAAAATCGCAAAAATCACATGGCCCATTTGGTTGTACGTGACCGCGACCGGCGTCATCGTTTACTGGATGATCTCCCCGTATTACCCGCACTGATGCCATCCATCCCATCCTGATGAACGCCAAGATTTTCTGCAAGCGCACCAGCGCACTTCTCCTTGCTTTTGTTCTGCTTGCCGTGGCCTTGCCCGCCGATGCGCAATGCGTCATGTGCAAAGCGGTTGCCGAAGACAGCGCCGCTGACGGCGGACTGGGTGCAGGGCTCAACAAGGGAATTCTCTACCTCATGGCGGTGCCTTACATTTTGTTATCCGCCCTTTTTTTCGTAATTTATAGGAAGTGGAAAGACGATTCTACTTCTTAAACATGCGAACAAAATCACCCTCAAGCGCTTTCCGCTTCCCCTCGGCACTCGCTGCCGCATGCCGCTTGCTCTCGTTCCTCATTGCCATGGCTATGGCGACACCCCTCTTCGCCCAATTTACGGTCGAACGCAGTCCATGGCTGGATGCAGGCTCGGTGACAGATGATCCAGTGAATCAGACATGGACCGTCAAAGATGCCGAAAGCAACCGCTCGTTGGATGTAGAGCTCACGGTGGAAGGATTGAATCCGCGCAAACCCGTTTCTGTTCACATTCAAAAGGAGGCCATGCTCAAGTTGCAATCACAACGCCGCTACACGCGCATCTGTGTCGAGCCCGATTACATGCTCTTCAGCGACCGTATTTATGCAAGTCCCGATGTGCTGCATGACACATTGCGGCTGGCTCCCCTCGCTGTTGGTTTGGAAGTTGAATTGGAACCCATTGTTTTTTATCTGGGCACCAATGATTTGTACTTTTCTTCCATCCCCACCCTCGAAGCGCTGCTGTCTTTTGTGGAGGTGAACCCGACCATTGCCATCGCAATTCAGAGCAACCTCGGTTACGAAAGCGCATATGAAGATGCCGAGATGGCGCGTCGAGCGCGAGCGCGAGCTGTCTTTGAGTATTTGGTCAGTTCCGGGGTGAACCCCAATCGATTGGCCATTGATCCACTGAAAGATGACTATGCGAAGCTGGAGGCGCCGCAATCCATTGAAGAGGCGGAAGCATCGCAACGCATCACCGTTCGGGTTACCAATTACTGAAAAAATGGCGCATGGAGGCTGCATTGCTTTATTTTTGGCTATGCTCAGACGTTACTTCGACAGTTCGGCCACTTTCCTTGCACTCTTTTTATTGGCTGCAGGCCTTGGCCTTCCGCATGCCATCTCCGCGCAAAACGCTTGGTCGTTGCAGCAATGCCTCGACCATGCTTTCGAACACAACATCCAGATCAAGCTCGGCCAGCTGGGCGAAGTGAGCGCTGAGATTGGAACCCAATCAGCCATTGGTGCATTTTTGCCCAATGTCAATGGAAATCTGTCCCACGGGTACAACTTTGGTCGAACCATCGACCCATTCACGAATCAATTCGTTGAATCTTCTGCCATCCGATCCAACAGCTTTGGACTCTCGACCGGAATGGTTCTGTTCAATGGGTTTCAAAACCACCTAAACCTGCAGCGCGCCAAACTCGCTCAAAAATCAGCCCTATCCAGTCGCGAAATCGCTGAAAACAATATCGTACTCACCATTGCCGGTGCCTATTTGAATGTATTGTTTCAAGAAGAGTTTGTCCGGGTCGCGGACTTGAACCGCGAGGCAACCGCGCGTCAAGTCGAACGCATGCAGAGTTTGGTCAACGCTGGAGCGGCAGCCGCCTTCGATTTATACGATGTCGAAGCCCAGCTAGCATCGGATGAAGCGACGATTGTCGGCACCCAAAACGCCCTAAACCTTGCCAGGTTAAATCTGGTGCAGCTATTGCAACTGCCCGCATCGGAGGCTGACGATTTTAAGGTCGTCCGACCGTCGGATGAAGATTTGGAGCGCAACAACCTCCCTCCCTCCCCAGAATCTGCAGTCGGTCACGCCCTGGCCTCCTTTCCGGAAATTGTTCAAGCGCAATACCAAGTGGAAGATGCGGGCATTGGATTGAATCTTGCCAGAAGTGGACGGTATCCCCGCATTTTTGCCAGCTACAACATCGGAACCGGTTATTCCGGTGCTTCTCGTACCGTGGACGGATCGCCAACGACCGAAGATATTGTGCTGGGCTCATTGGTCGTGGATGACAGCACGGCGTACGACCTTGTGGCCCAGCAGGAGGTTTACCAATTCATCACTACGCCGTTCAGCGATCAAATCAATCGGAATTATAACCAAAGCGTTTTCTTCTCGATGAGCATACCCATTTTCAACAATTTCGGAGTCAAGTCCTCGGTCGAGCAAGCGGAAGTGAATGTGCTCCGTGCACAATACCAGCTGGAGCAAGTGCGGCAAACGTTAACTGCAAACATTGAATCTGCTTGGGCTGATGCCCGCGCAGCGTCGCAAAACACCGTCGCACAAGAATCAGCCTTGGTCGCTTCGGAACGAGCGTTCAAGAATACCGAACAGCGCTACGAAGCTGGAGCAGCAACTGCGATTGATTATGCCGATGCTCGAACCCGATTGGACAATGCGCGCGTCAGTTCGCTCCGCTCGAAATACGACCTCGCTTTCAAAAGCCGAATCCTCGACTTTTACATGGGCAAACCTCTGACGTTTCGATAACCCAACGCTATGAAGCTAAATAAAACTTTTTGGATCATTGTCTCGGTCCTGATCGTAGCCTTGCTCGTCGCTGCAAAATGGTTTGGTGGCAGAACCGAGGCGACCACGGTCCAAATTGAGCAAGCAAACGTGCGCACCATTGTTGAACGCGTCTCTGCATCAGGGAAAATCCAACCCGAAGTCGAGGTCAACATCACTGCAGAAGTCAGCGGTCAGATCATCGCCTTGCCCGTGAAAGAGGGCGACCAGGTGACCCAAGGCGATCTTCTTGTTCAAATCAACCCAGACCTTTACGAAGCTGCATTGAATCGCGCTAAGGCAGCAGCGAATAGCGCTCGGTCCAATTTGGCCTCAGCGCGCGCCCAGCGGGCCCAAGCCGACGCCCAATTCTTTGCCTCGGAAAAAGGCTGGGAACGAACGCAAAAGCTGTTCAATGAGCGTGTTTTGTCACAGGCCGATTTTGATGCGGCACAAGCCAATTTTCGCACGGCAGAGGCAACGCTTACTTCTGCTACCGAATCCATTCGCAGCGCAGAATTCGCCATCTCCAGTGCAGAAGCTTCCGTCCAAGAGGCGCAAGACAACCTCTCCCGAACCACCCTTGTTGCCCCCCAATCGGGAACAGTGACGGCATTGGTCAAGGAAGTGGGAGAGAGCGTCCAAGGCAATGGCTTCACTGCAGGAGAAGTCGTGATGAAGGTTTCGGATTTATCCGTCATGGAGGTGGATGTGGAGGTCAATGAAAGCGACATTGTGCGCGTGAGCATGAAGGATGCGGCTGAGATTGAAGTAGATGCTTACCTCGAGGAAACGTTCAGCGGCACGGTGACTGAAATTGGGAACACTGCATTAAATGCTGGACTCAATGGATTTGCCATGGATCAAGTGACGAATTTTTCGGTGAAGGTTCGATTGCAACCGGAAAGTTATTCCGCAATGCTGGAGAACGATGACTCGGTCAACATCTCGCCCTTTCGTCCCGGCATGAGCGCCAAAGTGGACATCCTGACACGCCGAGCCGAAAACGTTATTTCGATTCCGATCCAATCCGTTTCTACGCGGGAGAAAGAGAACGATGAAGAAGAAACAGAATTGGGTGTGTTCATACTTGTCGACGGAATCGCCGAATGGAAAGTGGTGGAAACGGGCATCCAAGACAACCGATACATCGAAATCAAGTCCGGACTCCAAGAGTCGGATGAAGTTGTCATAGGCCCTTACCAGGCCGTTTCGCGCACGCTGTCCAATGGCGATGCAGTGGAGGCCCAAGAAGATTCGGAAAACGACGACGAATGATCGCTCAGCCACTGATCCTTGCCCTCGAAACCTCCACGCTATCGTGCTCCGTTGCTCTTTTTCGGGGTGAACAACTCCTCGGGGCCAGGCAAATCAGTGAAGCGCAGCACGTCCACGGCAAAGAATTGCTTCCATTGATCGACGAAGTGCTCCGCACCCATGAGGTCACACCCGCTGAACTTCAAGGCATTGCCGTTTCCGCAGGGCCGGGTAGCTATACCGGATTGCGAATCGGCGTTTCAACCGCGAAGGGAATCGCGCATGCCCACAACCTGCCGCTGATGGCATTCGACAGCCTCCACGTGCAAGCATGTGCCGCCGCAACCGAACAAAAATGGACCGCAATCATCGCCGTGATGGACGCACGCAGGGACGAAGTTTACACCTCTAGCTTCGTACCTGAAGCAGACCGACTCATTGCAGCTGACGCCACCCGAGCGCTGATCCTTGAGCCAACCGCATCAGCAGTGGACCTTTTTCCCGTGATCAAAAATCTTGACCGGCTCGATTCTGTTTGTGTCATCGGAGATGCCGCTGCAAAAGCTGAGCGCCTGCTCGAAACCCGCATGCCCAATTGCACCTTCACGACAGATTTTCCACAAGCGAAACACATGCACCAACTGGCGTTGGAGGCATACCGTGCCCGCTCATTTGAAAACGTGGCATATTTCGAGCCGCGTTACCTCAAAGAATTCCAAGCGGGAACGCCGCGTGACCCATTGGGACTCAGAACATCGAGCGTCTCATGAAGTCCTCATTGAACCGCTTCTTACTTTGTTTCCTCGTGCCGGTCATCTGCTTGCAATCGCGGTGCAATGAACAGCAGCAGAATATACCTTATGTTCCTGTGGACTTCTCCATCAACGTGAACTTGCCCGCGTACATCGACCTGTCCGTTCCCAGTGGCCACATTCTCGTCAATGGAGGATCTCAAGGAATCGTGCTCTATCGGTACACATTGGATCAATTCGTCGCATTGGACCGGCACGCTACCGCTGACATCCCCTCCAATTGCCAAGTAGAAGTATCCGCGGATGGCCTGATTTTGACCGATCCGTGTGGAGATTCCGAATGGCTGATCATCGATGGTTCGGTAGTCTCGGGTTCTGCCACCTACCCGCTCCATCGTTACGGCACCCAGTGGGACCCCCCTATTCTGCGGGTATACAACCTCTAGCTTTTACCTAGGCAACTTTCTTCTCCTCTACTCATTCTCCACCCGCATGCGCTCAATGAGGGAAGGAACCAATACAATGAATAAGGACGGAAGCGGGGACTGTAAGAATGCCAAAAACTCGTGCGCCACGCTGTAGCCCGACTTGCCCGGTACCAGCGCAATGAAAACGATCATAATTCCTCCTGCGAGGGCGTACATAACAACCAACCAAGGCCACCGTTCCAAATGCCCCGTGGTCTTGAGAAACAGCCCATCCAAGGCGAAAAAGACCACCAAAATAACAAGACTCATCGCCCACTTCAATCTCCCCAGTTGCGTCCGGCTCATGCCGTGAAACCCGGACCACGTTCCCTGCATGATGTAGTAATGGATGCGCCGCGGTTGCGGATGGTTCTGCCACCACTGCGCCCTCATTTCAGAAGGCATCGCTTCCAATTCGGGGTTTGCCTCCATGACCTGGGTGTAATGGTTCAATTGAATTTTCGCCTTTTCCTGGTAGAAGCCAAAAACCAACATCACCGCGAGAACCAGCAACCAAAAAGGCCGCTTGCGTGGAAGCATGGGCTTTGACACGCGCTTCACGGCGCTGGTGCGTTGTCGGCCATGGAACGCGTCAACCGTTTTCCTTCCCCTCCTTTCGCCGCGTAGAGGTACCACAACAAGAAGATGATACTGTACACAAACACCGTGAAGGTGTAATCGTGATTGAACGTCATGGCATCTTCTCCGAAATACAATTGAATCCAGAGCAAGCAAATGATTCGAAAGGCATTGGCCGCATGAATCACAACAATTCCCAGCGGGATGAACCACACTTTTCGGAGCCAACGCCCGGGAAAGGATGCAACAAAAATCGCAAACAAAGCAAAAAGAACAACGCCATCGCACGAGGGCCCCACGATTACGCCTGATGCGCCGGCGATTCCCACCCGGGTTCGGAACAGGCCATCAGTGGCCTGGAAGTAAGTATTGACCAAGTAGCCCAGCGATTCCATGACCCATTCCGTGCTGATGATTAGGTGTTGGGTCACGTATTCATCGAGCAGGGTAGCTGGCTTCAGGTATTCCTCATACGTCAGGTGCCAAGCGATGTATCCGCCAAAACCAAAAACCAGAAAACGGAAAACGTCCGGTTGAGACCGGACGAATTCACTGATTTTTTGGATCCAACGCATTGCGAGGATCAATATCGGTACAAATCGGATTTAAATGGCCCCTCTACAGGAACTCCGATGTAATCGGCTTGCTCGGTGGTGAGTTTCTCCAGTTGCACGTTGATCTTGTCCAAGTGCAACCGTGCCACCTCCTCGTCCAAGTGCTTGGGCAGTGTGATCACCTCGTTGCTGTAGGCATCGTTGTTGTTCCACAACTCCAATTGCGCCAAGACCTGGTTGGTGAAGGAGTTGGACATGACGAAGCTTGGGTGACCCGTCGCACAACCCAAATTGACCAATCGCCCCTCAGCCAAGACAATGATGTCGTTGCCGTTCACATTGTACAAATCAACCTGAGGCTTAATGGTGTCCTTTGTATGTCCGTGGTTCTCGTTGAGCCAAGCCATATCGATTTCATTGTCAAAGTGACCAATGTTGCAAACGATGGCTTTGTCATTCATCGCCTCGAAATGCTCCCCCGCAATGATGTCCTTGTTGCCTGTTGCCGTTACAATGATGTCGCATTCTTTCACGGCATCTGTCATGCGCTTCACTTCGTATCCGTCCATTGCGGCTTGCAACGCACAAATTGGATCGATTTCGGTAACCATCACTCGGCACCCTGCATTGCGCAGTGAATCGGCCGTACCCTTTCCCACATCCCCGTATCCTGCAACAACAGCCACTTTTCCGGCCATCATTACATCCGTCGCTCGGCGAATCGCATCGACGGCTGATTCACGGCAACCGTACTTGTTGTCGAATTTGGATTTTGTTACCGAATCATTCACGTTGATGGCAGGCATAGGCAACGTGCCATTCTTCATGCGATCATACAACCGCAACACGCCTGTCGTTGTTTCCTCCGACAATCCTCTAATGCCCTCTGCCAATTCTGGGTAATTATCCAAGACCATATTGGTCAAATCCCCTCCATCGTCCAAAATCAAATTCAATGGCTGGCGATCCGCTCCAAAAAAGAGGGTTTGTTGAATGCACCACTCGAATTCTTCTTCTGTCATTCCCTTCCAGGCGTAGACGGGAATCCCCGCAGCAGCGATGGCGGCCGCAGCATGGTCTTGCGTAGAGAAAATGTTGCACGAAGACCAGGTTACATCCGCTCCCAACTCGACCAGCGTTTCAATCAATACCGCAGTTTGGATGGTCATGTGGAGGCAACCGGCAATGCGCGAACCCGCCAACGGTTTTTCTGAACCATATTTGTGTCGCAACGTCATCAAGCCGGGCATCTCTGCTTCGGCCAGACGAATTTCTTTCCTTCCCCATTCAGCTAAGCTCATGTCCTTTACTTTGTAAGGCAAATACTCTTTGGTCATTGTAGTGCTCATAATGCTCTGATTTCGAGTGCAAAAATACTCATTAATTCACAAATCACGAGTGATTTAACCCTTGTTCACGTCCTTCAACGCGCTTCCAATGCCTGAAATCCAAATTTTAATCCAATCATCGGTTCCTCAAACGATTATCGCACGGGTTTCGGCCACCGATGCCGAATTGGCGAATTGGGCAATGCGCCAAACGCGTTTTCCCAAACGAGTCCTCACGGCACTCTCCAACCATCGAAAATTGGAACACTGCGCAGTCGATGGAGCGATGCAGGCATTTTCCGATAATGCATCAACTGCGTCCATCGTTCATGACGAGCACGGAAAGCCAACGCTTTTGTCAAACGAAAAATGCATCAGTATTTCACACCACACCCAAAACAACAGCTGTTGGGTAATGATCTGCTTGGGTGATCATCCCGTAGGCTGCGACATTGAGCGACCCCGGGCACAATTGTCAGCCATAGCCAGTCGATTTTTAAGCGATCAAGAACAAACCAATTTCAATACTACGCCAACTCTCTGCTGCGCATGGGGCATCAAAGAGAGCATGTTCAAGACCATCGGCCATGGCGTTGATTTCAGAAAAGATTTGAAGGTTGATGCGTTTCAATTCCCGAAAGAGGAGATTGCAGCAGCGGGCAATCCCGTCCAAATGGCAATGGAAGTCACCGGCACCGTGAAAGGAAAAAGAACGCGATGGCAAATCTGGAAAGTGAACCCCTTGGATGAAGGAATTGATGACACTGCGTCTTTGTATGCCGTGGCGGGACCCCTGGATGAATTGGAGCCGAGTGCAGAGTAGACCGTCCTGATTCTCTTCCATGCTGATCCTCACGTGGGTTACCTCCAATTTGAAGCACAAAAAAAAGGAGCAATCATGCTCCTTTTCTCAATATCATAGTAGCCAACAGGTGGCTGAATGTACTTATCTACTACTTATCGTTCGATGCCTTTGTGGCGACGCTCAGAACTCACCGTCAGCTTCTTTCGTCCTTTCTGGCGACGTGAGCTCAAGACGTTACGTCCATTAGCGGAAGACATGCGCTTGCGGAAACCATGCTTGTTGCGGCGCTTGCGTACTGAGGGTTGAAAGGTCCTTTTCATTTCTCTTCGTTATTTCAAGAATCGTTTCTGATCCATGACCCAAAATAGGGAGTGCAAAGATAGTCACAGATTTCGTGCGTCCAAACCCCTGACGTGAAAGATGCACGAATTTTTCCGTTCTATTGGCACAAAGAGGGCTTAATTTCGCACCTATTCCGTCAGGATCTCATTACCCCAACCGTCAGCAACCAGCCAATAATGCGCAAAGAACTCACCGAAAAGCGTTCATTCCGATGGAAAAATTGGAGGACAGTCCTGCGCATGGGCACATACTTGAAACCGCACGCTTGGGGATACGCATTGGGTGTCATCATCATCAGTATCAGTGGCGTACTCACCTTAATGATTACGCGGCTTTGGGGGCAATTGGGTGGAGTCGGCACCGCTTCAAGCATGAGCGATGGACCCACCGATTCGGCGCCCGACGCATCCTTGGCGTTCTTGCCATTTGACCTGAACGATTTGACCGAAATCGGCTGGTTGATCTTGGTGGTGCTTGGGGTGCAGGCCTTATTGAGCTTTACCCGGGTCGTGCTCTTTGCCAAAATGACAGAGGATATGATGTTGGCGATGCGCAAAGATGCATTTGAAGCCATTGTCAGCATGCCAATGGGATTCTTTGACACACGACGTGTAGGGGATTTGAATAGCCGCGTATCCGCTGACATCACCTCGATACAAGACATTTTTACCACGACACTTTCCGAATTGCTCCGGCAACTCATCATCATCATTGGTGGGATTTTGGCGCTGCTCTATTTTTCGGTGACGTTGACCTTATTGATGCTGGCAACGCTGCCGGTCATGATCATCGCTGCAATCTTGTTCGGCCGGTTCATTCGGAAATTATCCAAACGCACCCAAGATCAAGTCGCTGATTCCAACACCATTGTGCAGGAAACCCTGACCGGCATCATCAGTGTAAAGAGTTTTGCAAACGAGGCTTGGGAGTTGGTCCGATACGTCCGGAGCATCGGAGACATCCGCTCATTGGCCATGAAAGGAGCGATTTGGCGGGGAGCCTTCGGTTCGTTCATCATTCTTTTCATCTTCGGCGCCATCACCCTGGTCATCTTCAAAGGCGCTGAGCTAATGACGACCGGCGGATTGGCCAGCGAACACTTCTTTACTTTTTTGTTAATGACGGGACTTGTGGCAGGCTCCATTGGCGGAATTGCGGCTCAATTCTCGGCGTTGCAACGCGGTTTGGGCGCCATCGAATCCTTGATGGAAATGATGGACGAACCGCGTGAGGTAGTGGAGACGACTGAATCAAATGCACAGCCCGATGTGACGCTCAAGGGAGATGTTGTCTTCGATAAGGTACACTTCCATTACCCCAACCGAGAAGACGTAACGGTGCTCAATGACATCAATTTGCGCATCGCTCCCGGCGAACGGGTGGCATTGGTCGGTGCGTCGGGAGCGGGAAAGTCCACCATCGCTTCTCTTTTGTTGCGTTTCCATGATCCGGTAACCGGGGAAGTGAGCATTGATGGCAAACCGCTCAAAGCATTCCCGCTTTCCAGCCTGCGCAAACGCATGGCGTTTGTCCCCCAAGAAGTCATTTTATTCGGCGGCGATATACGGACCAACATTGCCTACGGTCGATTTGACGCAACGGACACCGAAATTGAGGAAGCCGCCCGCAAAGCGAACGCCTACGATTTCATCCAGTCCTTCCCGGAAGGATTGGACACCTTGGTGGGAGAACGAGGGGTGCAATTGTCCGGGGGGCAGCGCCAGAGGATTGCGATCGCCCGTGCCATCTTGCGCGATCCCGATTTATTGATTTTGGATGAAGCAACCAGCGCCCTGGATGCTTCAAGCGAAAAAGAAGTACAAATGGCTTTGGACACCTTGATGAAAGGCCGAAGCAGCCTAATCATCGCTCACCGACTGAGCACCATCAAAAGTGCGGACAAAATTGCTGTACTTTCCAACGGTTCCATCGTAGAATTGGGGCAACATGAGGACCTCCTCGCCCAAAAAGGACCGTATCATGCATTGGTCAAGAATCAGGAAGTGGGCTAATCTTCATGGATTCAACCAAAGGTCGTATTTTTAGATTTGAATAATAGGAACATGAAAAAGGCATTGGTTACCGGGATTACAGGACAGGATGGAGCGTACTTGACCGAGCTACTTTTGGATAAAGGTTACGAGGTGCACGGGGTCAAGCGACGATCATCGCTGCTGAACACGGACCGCATTGATCACTTGTACCAGGACCCGCACGAAAAAAACTTGCGCCTCAAGTTGCATTACGGTGACCTCACGGACTCCACCAATCTCATTCGAATCATCCAAGAAGTCAAGCCAGACGAAATCTACAACTTGGCAGCCATGAGCCATGTCAAAGTCAGCTTTGACACGCCAGAATACACCGCCAACGCAGACGGAATGGGTACTTTGCGTATCCTCGAAGCGATCCGCATCCTAGGGATGGAAAAGGCATGCCGCTTCTACCAGGCCTCCACCTCAGAATTGTACGGGTTAGTACAGGAAACCCCCCAAAGCGAAACCACTCCATTCTACCCACGAAGCCCCTATGGCGTGGCGAAACTCTACGGTTTTTGGATTGTAAAAAATTACAGAGAGTCCTACGGAATGCACGCCTCCAATGGCATCCTTTTCAATCATGAGAGCCCATTGCGCGGAGAGACGTTTGTTACCCGAAAGATTACCCGTGCCGTGGCACAAATCCACCTTGGCCTCTTGGACCAAATGTATTTGGGCAACCTCGACGCTCAGCGCGATTGGGGACATGCGAAAGATTATGTAGAAGGCATGTGGCGCATGCTCCAGCAGGATGAACCCGACGATTATGTTTTGGCCACGGGACGAACGGTCACCATCCGTGAATTTGTAAACATGTCTTTTGCCGAGGTAGGACGCGAACTGGATTGGCAAGGTTCAGGAGTGGATGAAAAAGGAATCTGCAAAGAAACCGGCGAGGTATTGGTCAGTGTCGATCCCCGCTATTTCCGGCCTGCGGAGGTGAAATGTTTGGTCGGCGATGCCTCCAAGGCGAAGCGCGTCCTGGGATGGGAGCCTACTTCAACGCTCGAGCAACTGTGCAGCGAAATGGTCAAAAGCGACGTCAGATTGTTTCAGCGAAACAAACTACTCAAAGACGGCGGGCACGAGGTGTTCAATCAATACGAGTGATTTCAACTCATTTTGAATGCAGTCCCTGGACGATTCTCAGATAGTCCTTCGCCTGATTGGATCTGAAATAGCTTGACAGCTTCTGCTCGCGATCTTCTTCGTCAAGATTGAAGCCCATTCTTTTGACTTCTTCCCTCAATATGGCAGGAAATGACTCCACATCCTTCCTGTTGAATAGCCTGCCCGCATCAGTCTCATGAAGGATCCGATGCACATCTGATTCTTCTTCACCTAAGTAGAAGATGCTCCGTGATGCGCTGAGGTATTCAAACAGTTTTCCAGGAATATGGCCTGAATTATACTGCTTTGGCCCAGCCAAAAACAAACCATCCGCAGCTTGCTGGATGCCCGGTATTTCCTCCATTGACCGATTCCCGTGAAAGCGTAAGAAAGAAAACGTTCGCTCAAGACGCTGTTGGTAATGAGGAGGAACAGACCCATAGAAGTCAAATTGAATCAAACGAACACCAGGGGACGCATTGTGCGAAGCTGCCGATTCCAAGAACGGTTCAATCTCATAAATATCCGTGAGCATGCCCGTGTAAACTACCCGGAAAGCTTGCTCTAAATCTGGCGCTTTTGGAGACGAAATATTACCGTCAATACCATTGGGAATCACATGAAAGTCCTCGAGATTCCGATGCGAGACTTTTCCATGCAAAAGCGATTGAAACCCCCAACTCACCGTTGTGACCGCATTCGCCTTATCCAAGACACATCGCTCGAGACGGCGATCGATATTTCGAGAGACCAAAGAATGACCCAGCTGCTCGTAATAAAATATGTCCGTCCACGGATCCCTGAAATCTGCGACCCACTTCACGTTGCTCTTGTGCGCCACACGCTTGCCAATCAACTGCACTGAGTGTGGGGGACTCGTTGTGATCATCGTATCAATACCGTATGAATCGACGATTTCCAAAGCCTTCTTAACTGCTTGATTATTCCACGTTTTCCTTGGGTCAGGAATGAAAAGGTTGCTTCTGAGTCTCGTGAGTAAATTGACGCCTTTTTGCCCTTCGGTATTCAGCGAAAACCCCTGAGGCGGTATATGCTTTTTGAAGAGCTTCTTCGTGAGTTGAAAGGGATTCCAAGCACGAATTCTATGGACGGAAATTCTCGAGTCGACTGAATCCAATAACCCCGCGTCAATGGAGTGGTATTCCGCGGATTCCTTCTCTAAAGTCAAGACATGAACCTCAGCATTCAAGCCGGCAAACTGATTGGAAAGAGAAAGCCATCTTTTCACCGCGATACCACCGGCAGGCGGCCAGTAGTAGGTGATGATGAGGATTTTGGGGCTTTTTTTCATTCCGTTTAGGATATCTGAATTACTCCAACGTTGGGCTTTGGCTCCATGCTCCACTCAAGCGCAGCAATTCCACATCGGCCATTTGCCAGGCATTCAAGGCCTGAATCTGCTGTTGCTCAGCATTCATTCGTTGGATTTGAAATTCGCGAAAATCCAATGAGTTGATGGCTCCTGTTGCCAATCGTTCTGAAGCAATCTCAAGAGCGCGAACACAATTTTCAGTGAGTTGCTCACTCACGGCATACGCGGCAGATGAAGTGGTCCAACGGGACCAAGCATCGGCAAGCAACCTCTCCACTTCCCGGTACTCGTCCAACGCTTGATTCTCAGCCATAGCGACTTGGATTTTCGCTTGCTGGATCGCCCTGCGCGTGGCGCCTCCATTGAATAGATTAAAATTGAGGGAAATGTTTGTAGCTATGTTGACCGTGCGGCCGTCCGCCGATAAATCACCCGCACTGAATCGGCTGGCTTGATCGTTCTGATTCGCACTCAACAAAAGAGTCGGACTCATACGGGCTTGCGCTTGCTGAACCCCTGTTTGGGCAATCTCCTGTGAAATCAAGGCATTTTGAATAACTGTTGTATTTGACAGTGCCCCTTCCTTGATGTGATCAATATTCGCAATGTTATCTGGGGCCATCAATGGCGATGAAAATGTCCAGGAACTGGAGGTCGCATCACCCATGAGGCGATTCAGTGAAAGCACCGCCTGACGTACGTTGATGCCTTGTTGCATCCAGGCCAAACTATCCGACAACAATG
Source organism: Flavobacteriales bacterium (assembly GCA_016777435.1). Taxonomy (GTDB): domain Bacteria; phylum Bacteroidota; class Bacteroidia; order Flavobacteriales_D; family Sanyastnellaceae; genus UA16. Next base: position 1,201 of record JADHRK010000007.1, on the reverse strand, counting down.
CATTCTCAAATTGCAGCCGATCAAACATCGTTGATGCTCCTGAGGCCCGTCGTGCATCAATCCATTTTAAGCGATCGCGGGATATTTCCATGGATGAAGCGAGCACATCCCGCACCGCCTTTTGCACCAAGACCGAATTGTAAGCCATGATGGTCGCTGCAATTGTTTGTTCAATCACCAGATTCACCTGGCCTTCTGCTTGTTCCTCGATGCGCTCCAATGCCCGCTTATTGGCAAACATGCCCATACCGTCAAAAAGCACCCAATTCAGTTGACCCGCCACATTCACCGATTCACTTTCAATTCTTTCTTGGAGGAAAGACGTAGGATTTTTTGATTGATCACTGATTGCACTCGCACCTGTCGCTGAAACACCCAATGTCGGCAGTGCACCAGCCGCTCCCCATGCATTGCCAATGGCAGCGACTTCTGCTTGTTGTTGAGCGAGTCGGATCCCCAAATTGTTTTGCAGCGAATGGGCTACAGCATCCTCCAAGCTCAAAATCTGCTGAGCTTGAACTGCTGTAACGCTCATCAAAAACACGATGAAGGTTCGTTGCAACCGCCGCAAAAATGTGACCGATCGTTTAGACATGTTTGCTCTCATTCTTCGAAAGATTGTTCTTCCCTATTCGCAGGTTCTCCAGCCTCCATAGACGGCCAATCGCCACGCTTGATCCACACCCAACCGCGATGCAACGGATTGATCCACTGCAAGTAAATCGGAAGCAAGACTAAAATGATGACAGTCACAAACAGAAGACCAAACGCCACTGCGATGGCCATGGGAATTAGAAATTGTGCCTGAAAACTCTTGTTGAGCATCAAAGGTGCCAAGCCCGCAACCGTCGTAATTGAAGTCAATACAATGGGCCTGAATCGGCTCATCCCTGCCTCCCAAATGGCCTTTTTGACGTGCATCCCATTCTTCAAATTCACATTGAAGGCCGCGACAAAAACGAGCGCGTCGTTGACCAAAATTCCAATCAACGCAATCATGCCCAGGATGGAAAAAAGACTGATCTGTGCGCCCAGAATCCAGTGCCCCAAGCTCACGCCGATGAAACCAAAGGGGATCAGACCAAACACTGCCAAACCTTGCAAAGGCGATCGAAAAGCGAGAATGATGATGAACAGCATCAAGGCAAAAATCAAGGGCATGACCCGTTGAATGCTTTCCTGCGACTTGATCACTTCCCGA
>JADHRK010000113.1 GCA_016777435.1 Flavobacteriales bacterium | reverse complement strand
CACGGCTGCCGCGTGGGTAACATCATGGGACAACCCTCCCGGACCAAATTGATGTTTGCCTTGGTAACGGACATAGCGCTCGACCTTTTCGGGATAAATCACCCGAACCGCGGCCATTTCACTAAAATCATGCAACTCGCCGGTAATCCGATGCGCTTCTGACTCCAAAAAGCTGGTGGTACTGAAACTCCAGCATGTACCTGTTTGGCCTTGGCTGAGAACATCTGTTGCAGTCAAATCAATGGTTACTTCTGGCGCCTGCGCATTCACATTCATTGGATTTCCGAGCAAGAATGCAAAGAAAACGGAGGCCAAGCTCCAAGCGTATATCGATTTCATGTTAAATTGGTTTGGATGCAATTTACATGCTGTCCACGAACATGCCACAGTCCCCCATCCTCAATTCTGATTCATTCCCCGAAGCGAATCCCCGCACCCTTGAAATCATTGCGGATCAATTGCTGCCCAGGCTCGTTCGTGGCATGCGGAGCGAGACGTCATCCAAACTCGGTGCTTTTGTTTTGAAGGAAACTCGCAACATGCAGGCCTTGTTGTTCATTCTGGAAAATCCAGAGGCATTTGAAAAAATTCAGATTCAAAAGGCTGCATGGGTGCTGCATCGCTCTTTTCAAGAAGATCAGCGTGGTTTGCTCAGCCACCGCGCATCGCTTGCCCGTGCACTCGAGGCCACCGATGACACATCCGTTTTGCGAGAGATTCTCAAGGTTTTAGCCAATCCGATGTGGCTGGATTTGGAATCAGAATCGATTCGTTCAGAGCTCATGCAACTTGCCTTGGACTTGCTGCATCTCACCAACATTCCCATTGGCGTGCATTATGCCGCCTTGCAAATCATCCAAATTAGAATCACTTCCAGTGGTGAGGCATCGAATGCCATTGCAGCCATAGAAGAATTGATGAATGGACAGCCTGAGCCAAATCCATTGTACCGCTGCGCCGAGAAGCACAAATCAAGACTAATGCGAAGGGTCGATCGTTAGAAACGCGCTCGAACAAAATCACCAAGCTGGGGAGGAATGACCCACGTGAGATACAAGGCACCTTGCCAAAGGTTTGCCTCATACGATCCCATGACGACGCGGTCACGACTGACGCGGGCAGTGACCATCAGATTGCCTCCTTCTTCAAAAAACAACTCCATGCCCAACGCGGCAAATCCTCCGAATCCCGTTGCTGTCAAACTCGACGTTGGATTGGCAAATTGACCATTTCCGATGGGCGCAGTGAGCAACTGATAATTCTGATTGACAATGCGCACATAATTGCTCTTCATTTGTGTGGCTAACATATTGCCCCCAAGCTCTATAACCCAACTCACCTCATCTGTAATATAGGCCGCTGTGCGGTAGGCCAATGAAAGTTGAAAACGGTCTTCTTCACTGAATATTCCATAGGTGCGGCGGTTCTCAGAACCCATCCCAGTGTCCACATCGGAAGAGACAATGTTCCAGCCACCTTCCGACTTCAATCCATTGATGGCATCCACATGCAAAACAAACGCAGATTCCGGATTGAAAAAGAGCATTGTTTGCAGCCCCATGAGTGTGCCCGGCGTATAGCGCATTCCCGTGTATGCCGGATACTCAATGTACATGAATTCCCCTGCTTCTAATCCAATGCTGTTCATGATTTGACTCCAAACAATGCTGTTCGGGCTATCCACTCCCAATCGATCTTCGATTGTCATCAAATTTGCCGTGTTATCCCCCAGGTCGTAAAACTCACCTGCATAACCGTTGTAAAAGGCATTTGCTGCTTGATGATTGGCTTGGTACACGCCAAAATTCAGTGCAAACTCCACGCCTTTACGGCCCGAAATGTATTCCCCCGTATCATAGTCTTCCCAATCATCCCAATCCTGGGCCATTCCCGAATTTCCGGCCACACACATCCAAAGGCACAAAGCTCCTGTGACCCAAATCATTGATCGCTCATTCCATTGCTGCTCTTTCAGATTTTTTGAGTTGAACATGGTTCTAATTTACAAAATCATCCGCTTCAGAAGCTCAATCGCCCTGTACTTTCAATCTGAACTCTTGCCGGCGCAACGGCCAATCACTCGCATCTGTGGGTTCAAGACTCAAGGCCTTCAGGGCATCAAACCCATCGGTCAATTGACCGAAAACGGTGTGCTCGAAGTCAAGGTGCGGGGTCCCACCCTCACGGACATACCGTGCCTTTTGCGCTTCGGTATACGTGAACCCTTTTTCACGTTCCAATCGCGCAAGCTCCGCCCGCGTCACCTTTCTACCGACCACCAAGTAAAAATCATAGGAGGCAGATCGTTTTTCTGGATTCCCAGTATACGTGCGGCCCATGGCCAGGGCCCCGCGAAAATGCAAGCGATTGGAATGGAACTCTGCGGGCAAGGTATGCTTGCCAATCAACCAGCGCAATTCCTGGGCTCGGGTGTCTTCTGAGTTACCTCCTTGTACCACGAAGTCAGGGACGATCCGCACGAATTCACTCGGCGCATAGTATTTCCGGGAAACTTTGTAGTGAAAATTAGCACTGTGTAACGGCACATCATCGAACGTTTCGATCAACATGTCTCCTTTGGAGGTCGTAAGTTCATAACGATGCTCGGCATGCTCGGCGGCCCATTTCAAAAGGAATTCTTCGCAATTTGCATCGGTAAGTGCTGGATAGGCGAGTATCGCCTGCTTGGCCTTGATCGCAAGCGAATCCACCGTTGCTTCTTTGGCTTCTCCGTTGGAACTGACCTTTGAGGCATCCAATGCGGGCGCAGCACCTTCACAAGCGGTGAGCAAAACTGCCAAACACAGGTTCAAGAAATGCATTCCTTGCTTCCCTTTCATGCCCCAAATTTACCGCAATCGATGCGCAACGTAAATCCTTTGTGGACCTGGTTCGCAAATTGCTCGGAGATTCAGGGATATTTGCACATCATGGAACGCTTTGCCATTGTCGACATCGAAACCACAGGCTCCCATGCCCGAGGCCACGGCATCACCGAAATAGCAGTGATTATTACCGACGGTTTCAGTGAACTGGATCGTTGGGAAACCCTCGTTGACCCCGGGCTCCCCATTCCTGAGCACATTACCAAGTTGACAGGAATCGACGACACCATGGTTGCAGCGGCGCCCACCTTCGAAGCCATTGCCGACGAACTGGAAGATTGGCTGGGAGATGCCATTTTTGTTGCGCACAACGTTGGATTTGACTACGCCTTTATTCGCGGCCATTTTGAAACGATGGGACGAATCTGGAAACGCCCCAAACTGTGCACTGTACGCATGGCAAGGAAGTTGCTCCCGGGGCACGGGAGTTACAGCTTGGGAAGGATATGCACTGACTTGGGGATTGCCAACAATGCGCGGCATCGAGCGATGGGAGATTGTGCGGCGACTGTTGCATTGTTTCATCAAATGATGCAAACGGAACGAGCCGAAGCTGTCGTGCAGAGCATGCTCAAGCGCGGTGAACGTGAATCCTGGTTGCCCCAACACGTTCCCGCTTCTGATTTTGAGAATCTGCCTTTGACAGCTGGTGTTTACCGCTTCCTTGACCGAAAAGGAGTCCCCCTTTACATCGGCATGTCCCACAATGTCCGTCACCGTGTGCGAACGCATTTTAACGGCGACATGGCCTCTTCGCGGCGGCAAGCCTTTTTAAGGGATATTCACCGCATCGAGGCGGAGGAGACGGGCTCGGTATTGTTAGCACGGCTGCTTGAGGACGAATTGATCAGGAAGCATTGGCCGATTCACAACCGAGCTCAAAAATCGGTGGCCATGCGCACAGCCATTATTCCCTATACCGACCAAAAAGGATTCAATCGATTCCATCTGAAACGTCAGCGCCACGTCAAGCAGGCAGTGCGTTGGTTCTATCGAGACGACGATGCGCGAACCTGGCTGCATGCCTGTGCACGCGAGCACCAAGTCGACCCAGAAATGTTAGGCCTGGGGACTGACGGTCGCAATCTGCTCCGCGACGATTCACCGCAAGCCATCGCGCGTCACAATGAAGGTGTTACAGCCATCATGCGATCGGCGCGTCAATCCGAGCGCATGGCCCTCATCGAAAAAGGCCGCAACCACCAAGAATCTGCTGTGGTTTTGGTCGAGAATGGCGTTGTTTATGGCTGGTGCTATACCGAAGAGGCGATTGAACGATTTGATCAGCTTGACGAAATTATCCCCATGAAACCTGGGTCAGCAACCAGCGATGCCATCGTGCAACACGCCCTTCAAGATCGCAACACAGGGAAACGATCTTTCAAAGTTTGGAACGAAACCGCAACAAAAAAGCCACCCGAAGGTGGCCTCTTTATTTGACAAACGATGTCGCTTCAATTGATGTGGGTGCAAAATGCACCAAGCTTTTTGGATTGAACCGCTCGTAATCCCGCCGAATAGGCCAAGATGTTACGAATGGATTGCGGTTTGGGCATGATGTCCGCAGCTTGTGCGCTTTCATCAAACCAATCGGATGTCAAATCTTCAAGTGTACAATGTGCCATGGGCGTTTGCATTAGGGTTTGAACACCTCCTTAACGCAGCACTTTAGTGACTATTGCACAGATCACAATTTCATTTCGATTGGCCCCTCCATTGCCTGTTCAATTCAGCGTCAATTGCACACCTCGCTCCTCCATCGCGCGGCGCATATTGATCAATGCGTAGCGCATCCGACCCAGGGCCGTATTGATGGAAACACCTGTTTCATCGGCAATCTCTTGAAAGCTCAGCTCACGTTCGATGCGCATGTGCACCACTTCACGTTGTTCCTCTGGGAGGCAATCGAGTAATTCTCTGACATCCTGATGAATCTGATCTTGAATCATTTGATCTTCGGCGTGCATTTGATCCGACGGCAAGGTGTCAAACACATCAAATTCGTCCGTGGCACGCATCATGCGCATCTTTTTTCCACGGCGAAAATGATCGATCGAAATGTTGTGCGCAATCCGCAGCACCCAGGGCAGGAACTTGCCTTCTTCGTTGTACTTGCCACTTTTCAATGTGTTCACAACCTTGATAAAGGTATCTTGGAACAAATCGTTTGCCAGATCGGAGTCCCGAACGATGAAGAAAATTTTCGAATAAACTTGTTGTTGATGGCGGTTCAAAAGGAATTCGAACGCTGCCTCATCCCCAGAGAGGTAGAGGGAGATCAACTGTTGGTCAGAGAGTGACGCACGCATGATTTTACGCAGTTAAGGGTGAAATGAAAACCCGGATGAGCCGGGGCCTTACTTTGAAGCGTAAAATGTATCGATCGCGTGTGTTTTTTGATTGTCTCTATCGAATATACGAATTAATTTTCGTTCAAGGAAACCCAAGGGCGTTTTAGGGTGTTAACAAAAGCGAATGGATATCCACATCAAAGGAGCACGCGAGCACAATTTGAAAGGCGTCGACGTGACGATTCCCAAACGAAAACTGACCGTAATCACCGGGTTATCCGGTTCCGGAAAGAGCTCGCTTGCATTCGACACGCTCTATGCTGAAGGCCAGCGGCGGTACGTCGAGAGCTTGAGCAGCTATGCCCGCCAATTTCTTGGACGACTGGACAAGCCCGATGTTGACAGCATCGATGGCATCTCCCCTGCCATCGCCATCGAACAGCGCACCTCTTCAGGAGGACCGCGTTCCACCGTCGCAACTCGGACTGAGATACACGACCACCTGCGCCTGCTGTACGCACGGGTGGGCACTACCATTTCTCCGATCAGTGGGGAGGCGGTGCGAAAAGATCGTCCGGAGGATGTCCTGGAGCAGCTCGAACAAGAATCGAAAGGAACGAGGTTCATGGTGTCCGCGCCTATCCCTCAAAAACTAGACCGAACGCGCAGACAACAATTGGACATTCTGCAGCAACAAGGATTCAGTCGAATTCTCGACTCAAATGGGATTGCCCACCTCATTGCCGAGGTTCAATCAGATGCGAGCGAACCCGCCCAGAAATCCGTTCAGGAACCGTGGTCGCTCGTAATTGATCGTCTAACGGTGAAGCAAGGAGACGATGATTTCACTTCTCGGCTTCTTGACTCCGTGGAAACAGCCTTTTTCGAAGGAGACGGAGCTTGCTCCGTGCATTTCACAGAC
>JADHRK010000112.1 GCA_016777435.1 Flavobacteriales bacterium | reverse complement strand
CAGATCCGATGGCCATCAAAATACAGCCCAACCATAGAACATTGATCAATGGAAATAAAACAGCCTGCATGACCACGAAGTCTCTCCGCACGGATAGGTGCTCCCAAATGGTCATTTCCAGTGTTTCTTCATTCGGATCAAACGACTCAATGCGCATTTTGATGCCGAAGTCTTCCGCCTCGTACATGTCGGGAATGACCAAGCTGTCGCGAACGATATACAGCGGTTCAAAGTTGGATAGATCTGTTTGGTTTTTGAGTTGCACGCAAGCTGCAATGGCCAAGTCTTTGAGGAGCAACCCTCTATCAGGCTTTTCATCATCAGCAATGGCGCGCAGGCTATCCACGGTGAGAAGTGAATGGCCGATGAGCATGCTGTCGCCAACTTGCATGGTGTGAGACCTTCCGCCCATCCAACCTTCTTCATCGGTTTCAGGTGGAGTGACGCGTCCCCATTTGATGTGGGTGTAAAGGTCGCGGTGTAACCAGTGCCGCGTGTCCGGTTCGGGCGCATTGCCCATTTGTTCATTCAGCTGAATCCGAGGTTCCAACGTGAATTGCTTCGTTCCCGGTACTCCAGACTCCCAAAGCTTCGCGGTTTTTGCTTGGCGTTCGTTTGGAAAAGGAATGAACATCCAATGATCCTCCATGTCATCGGTGAACAATTCCGAGGCTTCATGGGCTTCGAGGGCTTCGAATACCATGCCATCAAAAAACACGACTTCTCCGGGAGCGTAAACCCGAGGCTGTTGATCGAAGTAATCCATTCGGAACTTGACGTGGATTCCTTCGGTGTAGCGATCCCGGTAACTGACGAAGTATTCGCCCATTTTGAGCGTATCCCCCTCCATGATGAGCAAATCCTCTCGGTTGTTGAGCGATTCATTCAAGGTGCTGATGTCACCAATTTGGTTCTGAGAAATGATGTTCTTTTGGCTCGTACTCAGCACGGCACCAAAAATGACCAGTCCAAATCCCACATGTGCAAGCGGCGAGCCAATTTGCTTCCATTTTCCTTTGCCCAATTGCAGGATGTAATCTGCGTTTGACGCCGTTGCAAAGAGGGCAGCGAACAGCAGTGCAACGCGGGGAACTTCCCACCATTCAAAGGCAAATTGCCAGAGTAGACCCGCTGTCAGTAAGACCGCAACCAGCAAGGGGATGAACAACTTGCGCATCACCACCTGGATATTCGTGTGCTTGTACTTCAGCCATTGTGCGAATCCGACACCCAGCATGATGAGCACAGCCAATGGAACTTGCACCAAATGGTATGTGCGATCCAAGTCTGTGCCAGGAGCGAGATTGTGCGCGCTGAGGTCCCGAAGAAAATCGCTGTCTAGGCTGTTGCCTAGGCGGGACAATGCACCGCTCCAAGGTTCTAGAAATGCGTTGAAAACGGGGAGGCTCGTTTGCCACGTGATGTGCGCAGCGCTGACGAGCAGGAGCAGTGCTCCTACAAACATCCAGAAATCACGGCTCCAAATGGAGTCTTCTTCTTCGGTGCGTTCAATGTCCTTGCGATAGGCTTTGACTGCAGCGGCAACAAGGACCAGTAAGAATCCCGTCAATGCTTCAATGACATATCCTTTTAGGCAGATTATCACTAGAATGCCAATGGCGATAAGGGCGCGGTTCCTCCACACTCCGGGACGCAAGAGCATCAGGTGCCCCAGGGCTAAGAACGACAAGAGATAGACCAGGAGTTGGGGCAAGATGCCGCTGTCGACAAAGCTGTGTACAGAGGTGTCTCCAAGAATGCCTGATTTCGTCAGGAAAGTGCTGTAAAGCACCAGCAAGAACGAAATGAGAATGAAGTAATAGGTGCTAAAAAGGGCAAGTGGTTTCTGGCGATTTCGATTGATCAACAACAAATGACCACCTGCTACGGTGGTTAACCACGGAACGAGTGAGGAATTTTCGACCGGATCCCAGGCCCAAAATCCACCAAAGCTGAGTGCTTCATAAGCCCAGGCACCGCCCATTAATATGCCTGTACCGAGGATTCCGATGGTGAAAAAGGACCAACGCAATGCAGGACGCATCCACGAGCGGTCTTCCCGATCTGCAAGCCCTGCGATGGCATAGGCGAACGGGACGGAAGTAGCCGCGAATCCGAGAAAAAGAGTAGGAGGGTGGATGGTCATCCAGTAATTCTGGAGCAGAGGATTCAGCCCTTGACCATCTTCGAACAAAGGAAACGCTGTGAGGTAATCAGCACGCGCTGTCCAAGGCAAACCCGCGTATTGGGGCGCATCCCGAAGCAGCAAAAATGGATCAAGTCCCAATTGGAATTCGCCGATATAAATGCCCAATATCATGGATGTCAAGAAGACCTGGATGGCGCTTAATGTTGCCATGGCAGGGCCAGTCCATTTCGTCTCTTTGCGAAGGAGAATCAGCCCCAATACGTTGTGCCAAAACATCCACAACAGAAACCCACCTTCTTGTCCGCCCCAAAATGCGCTCAAGATGAAGCGCATCGGCATCGCGTTATTCAAGTGCTTCCAAATGTATTGGAATTCATAGCGGTGGAATCCAAACAGGACAAAGACGAGCGCGATCACGGCGAAAGTGGAAATGGCGTGGATTTGAAAAGAGCGCTTGCCCCAATCGTTCCATCCCTTCAAGAATGATATGAGTGCTGCTAGTGCAGAGGCAAATGCCAGAGCGACCAAAAACCTACCTGCCCAGGCTAGCAAGGTCCATTCTCCGATGTAATCCATGTCCATTATGAGCTTGAATCGCCTGCATCATCCACGAGGACATGATTGCTTTCGTTGTATTTCGAAGGGCATTTCATCAGCATTTCAGTTGCATGAAACGCTCCGTCAATCATGGATCCATACAAGTCGATGGATTCACTGTTTTCGAGACCCGTCGGCTTGGCTTTTTCCAAAATGATTCGGCACGTTTTTCCGTCCCGATCTTCCATCCAGAAGACCGTTTGCCCGGGATCAACAATAGGATCGTAAATGACCGGCTCCTCGCGAACAAGCGTTCCGGATACCTTGCATTCTTCTCCCGGCTCTTTGGAAGCTTCTGCAAACCCAACCGAGCGGCTTGTACTGGTGAAAGTAGCGATGAAGGTTCCAACCAATATTGCGACAAACAACAAGCTCATGATGTGGGTCCTCTTCATGACGGCGCTGAATTTTTTGAATCCAACTTTGCTTCCAATTGCTTGAGGCGCGCCTCAGCCCGCCACATCCAAAGGCCAAATCCAACCAGAAGGATCAAGGCCACCGCCAGCACGACCAGCGCTTTTCCACTGCCGAAAAACCATCCTTCGAGGGGGTGGCTCTGGACCAGAATAAGATTCAATGCGTTCATTTTAATTTTTTGTTCAAGCGGGTGATGCGCATGTTGATTCGGTGCATCCAGAGGCCAATGAGAATCCAGCCGATGACGGCGGGATAGAATGCAGCGCGCAGTGCGCTGTCCAGATCATACGAGTTGAAACCAGGGTTTCCTCCCTTGCCGGGGTGCAGGCTTTCCGTGAACCTAGGCAACACCATCAGCAGGATGATGAGAATGACAAATGCGAATAAATTGTATACAGCACTCAAACGAGCCCGGAGGGCAGCACTTTCGAGGCTGTTGCGTAAAACCATGTATCCAGAATAGACCAAAACAGTGACCAAAGCTCCATTAAGTTGCGGGTCATCAACCCACCAAGCGCCCCATGTAAAACGCGCCCAAACGCTGCCCGTGACCAGCCCTAGAATCCCAAACAGCAAACCGACCCTGACAGCCGACTCCGCTTTTTCGTCCTCTGCGGTCGCTCGAGCAGAAGCCAGTTGTTTGATGGAGGCGACAAAAGCGATTCCCATCAGGACAAACATGGTAAACCACATGGGCACATGTAGCATCAAATTCCGGATGGATTCTAAAATTCGGGGTTGGTAGGGGAAGTGAAACGGTAAATCAGCTTCGAATTCTTCAATATCGATGTCAGAAAGGATGATGGACTCATCGATAAATCGATCCGACAAAAACAAGCCATTTTCCAGCAGCAACGTGCCGTCCACAGAATGGTTGGTCAGCACATCCCAAGATTTTGAGGGCACGGAATAGGGAAGGGTTAAACCAATGCGAGCGTGGGTGTCATCCAAGACGTCAATCACCTCCAACCGAGCCAAGTTGGCTTTCGACCGAACCAGCACCTGCAAATCTTGCGGATTCTCGCTCCAATGTGTCCCGAATCCTGTCAGAAGGTACTCGGGCATTTTTCGATCCAAGTCATTGGACATGGCGGTATCGCCAGTACCTCGGAGCTCCAACAATCCCGGGCCCATGGGGACCGCGAATACAAGAACCAAGACACAGGCAATCAGGATAAAACCACCAATTTTCCAAATGTTGTGAGCCATCTGCTTTTAATCACTCCAAAGATAGGGGAACAGGATGAAGCCCAATGCCCCAAAACCACCACTTAATGTTCCCAAAAAAAGCAAGTTGTGCGCGGTGTCCGCAAAGGATATTCCGTGAAGGATATCCATGCCATAGCGCGTTGCAATCAAGATGACCGGAATGATCAGTGGCAACCCAAGAACCGCAATCAATCCAAAACCTCCATTCGCCCGCACGGCCAACGCTTGAATCATGGCGAGTAGCGAGGCCAGAGCAACGGAAGTGACCAGCATGCCCATGAAAAAATAGACCGCTTGCATTCCGTTGAGGTGTTCAGTGCCTAAAAACAAAATGAATGCCATGAAAACGATGCTGCTCATTCCGCAAAGAAGCAAGCTGAAAAACGTGATGCGTGCCAAAACCCATTCTTGCGGCCTGACCACATGAACCAAATAGGCCCGCATTTCCGGGGCATCTTCCGGCCACGACTTGGCGACGGCATTGAAGGCTGAAAACAACAAAACGACCCAAGCCAATGCATTCCAAGCTTCCGCATCCGCCCGGGATCCAGTGACTTGGTAGCACGTATAGACCGCGGCGATCGAAAACAAAATCAATCCGGCCAATCCGTTTTTTTGCCGAAATTCCATTTTGAAGGCATGTCGGGTGAGCGCAGCAAAGCGCGACCATGCAGATGATGCAGGCGCCGAGGAGGAATTCATGATGTCTTCCATTTCGTTCATGCCTTAGCCATTTAAATTCAACAGGTCCATGGGCTTTGCAATGACTTGAAAGAGCCGCGCCATGTTACGGGCATCTTCAATGGCGCGGTGCTGCGTGCCACTGTAACTCAACCCCTCCAGCTCCATGGCGTTTTTCAAGCCAATTTGGTTCTTGCTTTCTTTCCATTTGCTGTAGTGGTGTTGCAAACATGCATGGTAGCGCAGCCAAGGCAGCTCTATTTCATGCAATTGGCTGTCGATGAGGAGTTGGCGTTTATCGAACTCACCCCAACTCATCAGTACTGTTCTCACTTCGCTGGGGTTCATCCAATCCTCGAAGGCTTCAATCGCTTCATCGAAGTGCGGTGCACCCTCAATGTCTCGCTGGGTGATGCTGGTCAACTGGGTGCAGAATTTGGAGATTTCGGGATGCAACAAGGGACGAATGAACAAGCAGAATTCAGAAATAACGTCTAAATTCTCATCTACTTTTACTGCGCCAATCTCAATGATTTCCACTTGTTTGGGCGCGCGGCTTCGCCAGCAAGTAGCCTCCAAATCGTAGATGATGAAATGCCTTTGGTCCATGGTTTGCAAAGATAGGCTTTCCCTTCGAGTGTTTGTTGTCATCCGCTGAGCATGCGTGGTGGTTATGGCTATATTCGGGCATGGAGCGTCCAGAGAAATTGGTGGTTTTGTCGGGTGCGGGCATGAGCGCAGAGAGCGGGATTCCGACGTTTCGTGGCGAAGGTGGTTTGTGGGAAGGGCAGCGCGTGCAAGACGTTGCAACGCCAGAGGCTTGGGCGGCCGACCCGGATCGCGTTCGACGGTTCTATAACGAGCGCCGAAAGCACCTCATGGCATGCGAGCCGAATGCTGGGCATCGTACCATTGCACGCTGGGAGTCGCATTGTTCCGTTCACGTGATTACCCAAAATGTCGATGACTTGCATGAAAGAGCAGGTTCTACTCATGTTTTGCACTTACATGGTGAGTTGATGAGGGCGAGAAGCTTGGATGCTTCGGC
>JADHRK010000006.1 GCA_016777435.1 Flavobacteriales bacterium | reverse complement strand
AAACGGGAATTGCACGAACAGGTTCGCTTCTCGCTACTTGCGGAAACTGCACGTGCACTGGGCATTGTGAGCGGCAATCGACTTACTCCAAAGCCGATGTTCTCATCTTAGGAAAAGCATTGTCAGGAGGTGCGTACCCGGTATCCGCCGTCTTGGCCGATGAGCCCATCATGGGTGTCATTCACCCGGGGCAACATGGCTCCACCTTCGGAGGCAATCCGGTTGCCGCTGAAGTGGGCATCGCAGCATTGCAGGTGGTCGTGGAAGAGCAGTTGGCCCAAAATGCCCGAACACTTGGCAAGCGATTTCGGAGCGCCATGAGCGACTTGGCCAGTGAAAGCTCTTTGATTGTGAATGTGCGGGGCAAGGGGTTGCTCAATGCGGTCATCATCAATGACACCCCCGACAGTTCAACTGCGTGGGATTTGTGTGTCGCGCTCAAGGACAATGGTCTGCTCGCAAAGCCGACCCACGGGAACATCATTCGTTTTGCTCCTCCTTTGGTCATCACGGAACGAGAACTCGATGATTGCATTGCCATCATTCGCTCGACCGTTCTGAATTTCAAGAAATAAATCGCGAGCCACTCGGGTTCAGCGGAATCAAAGCCACCCGTGGCTTTTCATCCATTCGTCGTTGTAGACTTTCCCAACGTACCGTGAACCGTGATCGTGAAAGAGGCACACGACCACATCGGTGGGCTTGAGCCGGTCTTTCAATTGACGCAGTCCCTGGAACGTACTGCCACAGCTGTACCCAAGAAAAAGCCCTTCTTTTCGTGCCATTTCACGCGCGGTCAATGCGCCATCTTTGTCCGTTACTTTTTCGAAATGATCGATGACATCAAAATTGACATTGGCCGGTAGAATGTCCTCCCCCACTCCCTCTGTGATGTAGGGATAAATTTCAGACTCATCAAACACCCCGGTTTCGTGGTATTTTTTCAGAACACTGCCGTATGAGTCAATGCCCCAAATTTGAACGTCCGGGTTTTGTTCTTTCAAAAAACGACCGGTACCGCTGATGGTTCCGCCTGTTCCGACGCCCACTACAAAGTGCGTCACCTTGCCTTCCGTCTGTTCCCAGACTTCCGGACCCGTGGAGACATAATGCGCTTCTTGGTTGGACTTGTTGTCGTATTGGTTGCACCAAAAACTGTTTGGATCGGCTTCATTAAAGCGCTTTGCAACGCTGTAGTAACTGTCCGGATGATCAGCTTCAACGTTGGTCGGGCATACGTGAACTTCTGCCCCCATTGCGCGCAAGATGTCAATCTTCTCCTTGGATTGCTTGTCGCTCATGGTGCAAATCAGCTTGTATCCTTTGACCGAACACGCCAAAGCAAGCCCCATTCCTGTATTCCCACTGGTGCACTCAATCACGGTGCCTCCTGGGTTCAATAGTCCATCTCGCTCTGCATCTTCAATCATTCGAAGGGCCATGCGATCTTTGACACTGTGACCAGGATTGAAGTATTCGACCTTGGCATATACTGGACAAGGAAAATCTTGGGTCATGTTCTGCATCTTGATCATGGGCGTGTTGCCAATGGTCGTCAAGATGTTCTGATGAACGTTTTTAGCTCGTTGCATAGGGAGCAAAGGTAACGACCGAAACGCGGTTAGAAATGGCAAAAAAACCGAATCATTTCAAATTGGTTCGAACGCTCAATATCAACGATTGATGCGCAGGGCTTCCGCAGGCCGAATTCGCGTCGAAGCAAGGGCTGGAAAAAACATCATTGCAACGCAGAGACCGAAAACCAAAACTTCCACCAGCACCAAAAAAGCCGCATCCAATTGAATCGGAACCTCACTCAGGTAATACGCTTCAGGGTCCAATCCAATCCAACCCGTCGTGGATTGGACATAAACCACCAGCAGCCCCAGCGCGTTTCCAATCCAAAAGCCCTTACCCAAAATCCGCGCTGCCTGCCAGATGAAGATGCGCAACACCTGCCCATCGGACATGCCCAAGGCTTTCAGCATGCCCACCATAGGCCTTCGCTCCAAGATCAAAATCAATAAAGCGGAAGTCATGTTGATGATGGAAATCAAAACCATCAGCCCGATGATGATTTCTACATTCAAATCCAGCATGCCCAACCATGTGAACATTTCAGGGGCTTGTTGGGTCACCGTTTGGGTCACCCAACCGAGAGGGAGCGCTGCGTACACCTTGGCTTCCGTCGTCCATAAATCTGCATCATTTTCAAGGTACACTTCATATCCGCTGGCCGCTTTTCCCCAAGCGGGTTCTGTGTGATCGGCACGCCATACACCGTCCAATTTGCGCAGCCATGCAGTGTCCGGCAGCGCATTGAATTCCAAATCGCGAGAATCTGCCACGACCATGATCTCATTGGCAATCACCTCATCCAAGGGGTGCTTTCCGGAACTGCTCCACCCAAGAGGCGATGATTTTCCGCTGGGCTGAATGACGCTCCAAGTGACCTTTGGACTGCGGCTTCCTCCGAATGCCCGGGCTTCAACCGCTCCATCGTCCACGAGCAGGTGCAATTCCATCCCCCATCCCGAAGTGGATTGGATGGACTTCGCTGGGACGAACATGAATTCTTCATCGTATTCGATCAAACCTGTTCGGTAAATACCACCCAACACCATCGTGCGCGGTCGTATGCCACTCGGCCCACCAATGAGGTACAGGGTGAGCCGGTCATAAAGCTTTAATTCCAGCCGATTTGCAAGCTCCATTGATAAAATGGCCGTGTCTTGGCCACCAACCGAAGGAACGGTGCCTTGCACCAAGAACTTTTCCAGCATCCTCCCAGAACTTTCTCCGCTCATTCCCTTCAGGACTACCCCCTTCAACCCGGATTTGGATTCGACAATTCCCGGCGATGTGAAAAACGGATGAACACTTCGAACTTCTGGAATCGACCGCAGGGTTTCCTCAACGGTTTCGGAGCGTTTGATTTTTTGATCTTTCCAATCGCCGTTAAGAACTTGGATATCAGAACCAAAACCCACCACCAATTCTTTGACTTCACTCTGGAATCCATGGACAATGGATGTGGCTATCACAATCAAGGCGATGCCGATGGCCACCCCTGCTGTCGCTATCTGAACGACAGGTTTGGACCAAGTAGCTCGCCCATGACTTCCTGCGAGTCGCCGAGCAATCAGCCGGGATAAGGAAGTCCGATAAATCATAAATGCTGTTGGCTTTTCACAGGTGCCAAATTACGTCGCTACTTTAGACGCATGAAGAATCCAATGAGAATATCATTCACCCTATTTGCCGTTGTGATTTTTCAGTTCTCCCTATTTGGACAGGAATCCACCTCGCAACCCCCTGCCGGTTTGGCGATGGATATCGAGCACGGCACCCTGCACTGCCAAGAACGAAGCGTCCCTCCGCTTCGTGTTCGTCTTGGAAACGAAAACATACAAGCCATTTATGAATCGTGCAGCCGGGCCCCCATCGCAGTGGTAGCCAACGCCACGTCGGTCATTGGAGAAGGACATACAGGAAGCGCCACCCACCTCATTGATACGCTCTTGGCACTTGGCATAAACGTGAAGAAGGTATTTGCTCCTGAGCATGGTTTTCGGGGAGACCTGCACAACGGCGCCAACTTTGAAGATGGCACCGATGCTCGCACGGGGTTGCCCATCCTTAGTTTGCACGGCAAAAGCAAAAAACCATCTGCCGCATCACTCGCCGATGTACGCATGGTTTTATTTGACATTCAAGATGTAGGTGCTCGCTTTTACACCTATCTGAGCAGTCTTTTTTTAGTCATGGAGGCAGCCGCTGAGAATGACAAGGTAGTGGTGGTTCTCGACCGACCCAATCCCCACGGACACCAGATGGCAGGGCCCATGCTCGACCCCAAATGGAAATCGTTCGTTGGTATGCTTCCGGTTCCTGTTTTGCACGGAATGACACTGGGTGAAATGGCACAGATGATCAATGGGGAAGGATGGCTTCCCGATGGGATGCAGTGCCCGCTCATCATTATCCCCTGCCAAGGATATGCGCACAGCGACCGGTGGTATCCAACCATTGCGCCAAGTCCTAATTTACCCAACGCCGAATCCATTGCACTGTATCCCAGCTTGTGTCCATTGGAGCCCACTGTTGCCAGCATAGGGAGAGGAACCGATTTGCCTTTTCAATGCATGGGCGTGCCGGGAGAAAACGCTGGAGATTTCGCATTTTCCCCAGTGGCCACACCTGGAGCAGCGCCCCATCCCAAGCATGAGAATATCCGGTGCAGCGGGCGTGACCTTCGTGAATTGGGCAGAGAATGGACCCAAGCCGCAAGTGGGTTTGACTGGCAGCTCGCGTGGGAATGCAGCCAACAATGGAATTCTACCACCGATGACTTCATCACGTCGCCTTCCTTCTTAGCCAAGCTGACCGGCAACGAATCCTTGGGGCAAGCATTGCATGAAAACCTCTGGCCGACGGACTTCAGCGCGCAATGGATGGATGAACTTCTTTCATTCCATGCCCAGCGCCAGGCTTATTTGCTCTATCCATTGCTCAGAAACCAATGACTCAGTGTGTATATTTCGGCCTGCAATCCTTGTACCGATGACCATGATTTTCAATTCTCCCCCCCTGAAGCTAGTTGCGATTGCGGCCCTTGCCCTTACTTGGAGCTTGGCATCCGGATGTTACAAAAGCCCTGATTTCATCAATCCTGTGTACAACTGTGAATGCGGAAGCATCGCTTTCAATGGCTCAGAATACGCCTTGAAAATGGCGGAAGCTGTCGTCCCTGATAGCCTTGAACCACTTTCACGAAGCTATCATATTGTAGCCGATCTGCGGACGGCAGATGAAGTGGATGCTCATGTACCTGCCCACGACATCACCTTCCAGTTTTCATTTGACGTCCTCGATGACGTCGTATTCTATGTTCAGCAGGAGGAAGTGAATCATTTGGTGCAAGTCATCAATCAAGGCGATGATTTGTTCCCTGTGAGAGATTACAAAGCCACGGACGGCTCCATTGTCATTGACCCGGCCTATTCTGGCGGTGCGGAAGAAGTGACATTCAATTTGACGCTCCGTGAGTGGGTTGACAGCACCCTCGTTGGACTCCCAGTAGCCTTCACGGGATCCTTCACCGGAAACATCGAGTGATTCGCTTCACCCTGCGGGCATAACCGATTGCCCGGTGCAAATCCAAAACTGATCCCCAGCCTTCACGTTCACCACGGAAGACCCGGTAAAGGTCCCAAAATTGGGCATGACCAAGGTTTGATGTTTGCTGCGAAACCACCAACCCGGAAGCCGCAGCTGCTGCTTGGCTTTCCCTGCAAGGTGAATGGCTGGATGCAAATGACCGGCAATACCGATGCGTCCTGGGGCTTGCGCAAGTTGAAAATCCATTGGGTCATGAACAAAATCAAAGGGACCTAGGCTCCATCGGGCGCTTCGCTGCACCTTGAACCCTTGAAAAGCTGCGTTCGGCAATACGTCGTGATTGCCCTCCACCAAACGAAACTCCTCCAATTCGTGGGCCGAAAAAATACGGTTGAGCCACTCCCTAAAGTCATTCCACTCCTCATTGAGTGCACTGTGAAATAGATCGCCGAGCACCAACAACCGGAGCGGTTGATACTTGCAAATCACGTTCTCCAATCGATTCAGGCTTGAAGCGTTTACATCCTTCGGGATCGCAATCCCATTTTTGCGAAAATGAGCTGATTTTCCCAAGTGAACATCCGAAACCAACAAGGTTTTTTCTTTCGCCCACCACATGCACCGCTCAGGATGCAATTCCAACGTTTCTCCCGCCAATTTAATCGAGACGCAAGCCGCATCCTGTGGCTCCCTGGAAGAATTCACCCGAAAAAAATTACTGTTGCTGCTTGATCAAATTCAGCGCGGAACCCGCTCGGAACCAGTCAATTTGCTGTGCATTGTACGTGTGGTTTACCTTGATTGTCTCGGTCGAACCATCCGCATGAGCAATTTCGATGGTCAAGGGCTTGCCCGGCGCAAAAGTCGCCAAGTCCACGAAGTTGAATGTATCGTCTTCTTGGATCAGATCGAAATCCGCTTCGTTCGCGAATGTCAATCCCAACATCCCTTGCTTCTTCAGATTGGTCTCGTGGATGCGTGCAAACGACTTCACGATCACCGCTGCAACCCCTAGGAAACGCGGCTGCATCGCTGCATGCTCGCGCGAACTGCCTTCTCCGTAGTTGGAATCGCCAACGACGACGGTAGGAATGCCCGCCGCTTTGTATGCGCGCTGCACTGCTGGCACTTCTCCGTACTCACCAGTGAGTTGATTTTTAACCGAATTGGGTTTGCCATTGAATGCATTCTCAGCTCCCGTCAAAGTGTTGTTGGAAATGTTATCCAAGTGCCCGCGATAACGCAGCCAAGGACCGGCCATGGAAATGTGGTCCGTTGTGCACTTTCCCGCGGCCTTTATCAAGAGTCGAGCCCCCATGAGGTTCTGCCCATTCCAAGGCTGGAAGGGCTCCAACAATTGCAAGCGTTCAGACGCTCCATTCACCTTGACCTCGACGCCACTGCCATCCGCGGCCGGAGCCACGTAACCGGCATCCTCAACGTCAAATCCTAACGAAGGAAGCTCATCCCCTTTTGGCTCTTCGAGCATCACTTTTGTTCCATCAGGAAGCGTCAGTGGATCCGTCAACGGATTGAATGTCAAATCCCCGGCAATGGCGAGTGCTGTGACCAATTCGGGTGATCCCACAAACGCGTGGGTGTTGGGGTTGCCATCCGCTCGCTTGGAGAAGTTGCGGTTGAATGAGTGAACAATGGAGTTCTTTTCTTTCTTCTCAGCACCTGCGCGTGCCCATTGGCCAATGCACGGACCGCACGCATTGGCAAATACGCTTCCTCCCATTTTCTCAAACGTGGAAATAAATCCATCCCGGTCGATGGTGTAACGCACCAATTCCGAACCTGGGGTAATGGTCAAATGAGCTTTCGCTTCTATTCCTTTTTCAACGGCTTGTGTGGCAATGCTCGCGGAACGGCTGATGTCTTCATAGCTCGAGTTGGTGCAAGAACCGATTAGTCCATACTCCAGTGAAGTGGGCCAGTCGTTTTTGGCTGCAGCCTCCTTCATCTCACTGATTGGAGTGGCGAGGTCTGGCGTGAAAGGACCATTCAAATGCGGCTCCAATTCACTCAAGTTGATTTCGATGACTTGGTCAAAATAAGCCTCTGGATTCGAGTAAACCTCAGCGTCTCCCGTGAGGTGCTCTCGGATGCCGTTGGCCATTTCCGCGACATCAGCGCGACCTGTAGCGCGCAAGTAGCGTTCCATGCTATCGTCGTAACCAAAGGTCGATGTGGTCGCTCCAATTTCCGCTCCCATGTTGCAGATGGTGCCTTTGCCCGTGCAGCTCAACGATTCAGCTCCTTCGCCAAAATACTCGACGATGCATCCTGTGCCACCTTTCACGGTGAGCACGCCTGCAACCTTCAAAATAACGTCCTTGGCGGAAGCCCAACCCGAAAGTTTTCCGGTGAGTTTGATTCCGATCAATTTGGGAAACTTCAGTTCCCATGGCATGCCCGCCATGACATCAACCGCATCTGCTCCACCAACCCCGACAGCGACCATGCCCAAACCACCGGCATTGACCGTGTGTGAATCGGTTCCGATCATCATTCCTCCTGGGAAAGCATAGTTTTCCAAAACCACCTGGTGGATGATCCCTCCCCCTGGCTTCCAAAAACCAATGCCGAATTTGTTCGAAACCGACTCCAAGAAGTTGTAGACTTCGTTGTTCTTGTTGATGGCTTCTTGAAGGTCTGAATCCGCTTGCACCTTGGCTTGGATCAAGTGATCGCAATGCACGGTAGATGGAACAGCCGCTTTGGCCTTGCCTGCCTGCATGAATTGAAGCAACGCCATTTGGGCCGTTGCATCTTGCATCGCGACACGGTCTGGAGCAAAATCAACATAATCCACACCTCGCTTATACGCCTGCTGGGCATCTCCCTCCCAAAGGTGCGTGTACAAAATCTTCTCAGCCAATGTCAGGTTCTTGCCTGTCATGCGGCGAGCCGCTTCTACATTTTTGGGGAATCGCTCATAAACCGAGCGGATCATTGCCAAATCAAAAGTCATCTTCTCTTTTCTTTAGGCTGCAAATGTAAGCAGTACATTCGCATAACATGAAAACGGAGCTGCTCATTGAAATGATGCGGATCGCAGTGCGGTCGATACGAAGTAATTTTCTGCGCACTTCGCTCACGATTGCGATCATTGGTCTCGGCATCATGGCGTTGATCAGCATGACGACAGCAACTTCTTCCCTGGAGGCCAACGTCACACAACAATTCTCGTCCTTGGGCACCGATGTTTTTACCTTCCGCCAGCGCACTGAAACCGGCGTCAACCGCGGACAAAGAGTGAAAGCGGGTGAGCCCATCACCTACGAAGAAGCACAACGTTTTGCAGCGGAAGTTTCTGATGAGATCACCGCGAGTTATTCGGTTTACGGGACGAGCCAGGCCACGTTGAAACGAGGACAAGAACAGACCAACCCCAACATTCAAATCCTTGGAATCGAAGAGCATTACTTAGAAGTAAGTGGTTACGATTTGGACAAAGGCAGGAATCTAACCCCAAAGGA
Organism: Flavobacteriales bacterium; assembly: GCA_016777435.1. Lineage (GTDB taxonomy): Bacteria > Bacteroidota > Bacteroidia > Flavobacteriales_D > Sanyastnellaceae > UA16. The sequence goes on along the minus strand of JADHRK010000006.1, from coordinate 17,602 downwards.
AGCTCGGTCTTCTCAACGGCTAGCAATGATCGGATCGGATTTGGCCAGTGAATTGTTTGATCCGTGGGAGGAACCCATTGGCGCTGATTTCTCGATCGGGTCGCAGCGTTACCAGGTCATTGGTGTATTGAAGTCGCGCGGACAGTCATTCGGCATGTCACAAGACAATCAATGTTATGTCCCGATCCCGTGCATTCGGCAGCAATTCTCGGACGAGAACAGAAGTTACCGAATCGCGTGCAAGGTGGATAATCCCGAGCAAATTGCAAGCCTTGCCGAAGAAGCCATGGGGGTCATGCGGGTGGTCCGACAGGACCGACCGGGCGAAGATTTATCCTTTCGCGTGGCCATGAGCAATAGCCTCGTGGACACCCTTCAGGAAGCGACAAGCGGGATTACAATGGCAGCGACCATCATTGGCATCATCACACTTTTTGGGGCGGGCATTGGTCTCATGAACATCATGCTCGTCAGTGTTTCGGAACGCACTCGGGAGATTGGCACACGAAAGGCGTTGGGTGCAACACCGAATGCCATTCGCACCCAATTCCTCATCGAGGTAATCATCATCGGACAGCTAGGCGGAGCGGTTGGCATTGCACTCGGTTTGGCAACCGGAAATGCCATTGCTTTTTTCATGGAAACCCCTTTTGTGCTGCCCTGGGGCTGGATGATCTCTGGCGTCATTTTGAGCCTGCTCACCAGCATTGCAAGTGGTTACTACCCCGCTCGTCAGGCCGCCAAACTGGATCCCATCGTAGCGCTGGGAAGGGAGTGAATCAGGACGTTTCGCGTTCCAAGATTTGTGCCATTCGCTTGCGCTCTTTGACAATGACCAAGCGCGCTTCTGCAGTCGTTCCTTCAATGGAAGCCAACAGCGTTTGCCAGTCCGTCTCGTCGCGAGCAGGGATTGGCTCTAACGCCACATCTTCCAAGGCTGAGTCAAGGGACAGGGCGAGAAATTCTTCCATGTAGCGCACTTGAAGATTGCAAAGCGCATTTCCGAATCGAACCAACACATCTGGATCAAGTGTAGCTGCCATGGCCGTCCGTAAACGTCGGATGTTTTCGACGTGATTGCGAACCAGCAAAACAAAGTTAGGGCCCGAAGGCAGTAGCGGCGGCAATTCAACAGGTGCGCCCAACGGTTCCACATTCAACACCCGAGAGACATCACTCAGTTGGACGAGGCGATTGACACGGGATCGAAACAAAGCAGGCACCACTGGCTGCCGCATGAAATGATCTCGGACCGCAAAGGCTTCTGCATCCAGTCGTTCCATAACATTTTCGATTTCGATCGGCTCTGAAAGCCCGAGCAAAGCGTGCGCTGTTCCTTTATCCATTCTTATTCAATCCGTGACAGAAAGTGAAGATAAGCCAACAATTCAATTCACCCTCGTTTTGAAGCCCTTCGGTTGTTAAATTTGTAACAAACAGAAGTCCTTATGAAAATGACGACCCTCAGTACTCTCCTGATTACGGCTTGGACGATGGTAGCTTGCAGCACCGATACGCCTGCCGACTCCAACGCTGATCCGGCTTCAGCGAATTCAACCGAAACAGGACGTGCAGACGCGGCTCCGCAAACCGCTGAAATCTCCGCCCTCTACAAAGATGGAACCAACGATCAAAACAGAGGCGACAAAGTAGGACCCGTTCGCGTGCACGGAACCATGACTTCCAGCACATCAGGGGATGTAATTCTTTATGAGAGTGAAGGAAGAAACAGCTCGGAAGTGGCTCGCACCAAACTGGTCAACCGCTCCTTTGACTTCGGCGCGTTGGAATTGGGCCGCGGTTTTTTCAAAATCAGTTACAACGGCGAAACCAACGCTACGGACATCATCATCAACCCCGATGAGCCCGACCTCTACCTCGAATTCAAATCGAGCCGGTTGAGCGCTACAAAAAGCGCTGAAGGGTCCGCTGAGAATACGGCATGGTTCGCATTCCAGACCAAGCAGGTCCAACACGACCAAGCCGTCCGCAAACTCCGTCAGGGGATCAAGGATGCAGGCGCATTTCGCAGCCGTATCGAAGCCCAAATCAAAGACAAAGAAGAAGCGTTTGCCCTCGAGCAACATGCCATGATGGACGCCAATCCCGGTACCTATTTTGCAAAATGGCTGGGTTGGAGAAATCCCAAATACCCCACCCTCCAAGGACGGTTTTTTGAAGACATCGACCCTTTGGACAACAGCGCTGTGCGATCCATGGCATTGAGCGACCGCATTCAGAAAATGATGCGCTCATTCAGCGGAGGCACTGACAGCGGCTTCCTCGCCTGCATCGATTTGGTCAAGGCACACTTCGAGCCCAACCCTTTTGCCTTGGAAAGTGTTCTGTATTCGATGCTCGATGGATTCTACAACACTGGAAAAGAAACCATCTGTCAGTACATCCTCGACAATTACATCTTTGACGAAGACTGTGGAGCTGATTTGAGTGATGCCATTCGGCTTCGCGCACAAGGCATCATCAACCTCCAGGTGGGTAAGACCCCTCCGAATTTTGAAATCAACAAGTGGGATGGAGGATCATTGGACCTCTATGAAACCGTGAAGGAGAATCAGTACACGTTGCTCATGTTTTGGGCATCTTGGTGCCACAAATGCGAGCAAGAAATGCCCAACATTGGCCCGATGTACGCCAAGCACGGATACAAAGGATTTGAAGTGGTCGGAATCAGCCTGGATCAAGTCCGAGCCACCTGGGAAAAAGCCATCAGCGATAACGGTATGACCTGGCCCAACGTCAGCCAATTGCAAGCGTGGAATAGCCCTGTTGTGGCAGATTACAAGGTCACGGCAACCCCAACCTACTTTCTTTTGGACCAGGAGGGCAAGATTGTTTTGAAGCCCAAGCGCTACTTTGAGGTCGACAAATTTTTGAACGAGAATTTGAAGTAACCCGATTCAATCGGTTCAGCGGTCACGCAACATGCTCACAATCACTCCATCTGCGAGACCGACCTTGGGCACCCATATGAAATCCGCCTCTGCGAACTGGAGGATTTTCAGGTAAATCTCACCTGCTGGGACGATGACATCGGCCCTGTTTCGCTTCAAGCCGAACAATGCCGAGCGTTCAGCCAAAGGAACAGCCGATAGCTCTTTCATAATGGATTCGATGGCTGAAACAGACAGGTTGGAGTCTTTTTCGAGCCGGGCAAGTTTGTGGTAGCGATTGATGTTGCCTCCCGTTCCAATGGCCAACCAAGGCTTGTCTCCTCGGTACTCATTCATGAATGCTTTGATTCGGTCCCATTCGCCTTCGGGTGTTGTGCCTTTGAGCATGCGCACGGTACCGAGCTTAAAACTTTTCAAGGCAATGCGCTCATTCGCACGGACAACTGAAAGTTCCGTGCTGCCGCCTCCTACGTCAATGCAAAGCAAATCACGGTTGAATTTGCGGCTCGCGTTGTTGAAGTTTTGAAAAATCAAACCCGCCTCTTCTTCCCCACTGAGGCATTCAATTTTAATGTCCGATTTGCGAAAAACAGCCGCAATGATGTCGTCACGGTTCTTCGCACTGCGCAGCGCACTCGTCGCGACTGCCCTAAAAGCCTCAACTTCTTGCACATCAATGAGATGACGGAATGCCATCATGACCTTCACCAAACTCTTGGTATTGGCCTTGGATAGTTTGCCTCGTTCAAAGACTTCTCCTCCCAATCGCAATGGAACACGGTAATAGGCAATACGTTCCTGCTGATAATTCGCAGCTTTGGAATCATCAATGTCTTTGATGAGCAGACGAACTGCATTGGAACCGATGTCGATGGCAGCAAAACGCATAGCCCTTAAAATTAATGCTTAATTGGTTTCATTATTCAGTCTGTGCATAGACCTGATGCGTCAATTCGGACGCATCCACCCTCTTACTACCCTTCTTAGGTGCGATGAAGGCATTGGAGAAGTGCACGTCCACCTTGCGCGCATGCAAATTGTCCTTGAGCTGATGGTCCAGGTACTGTGCTAAAACCGATTGCAAATGGATGTCTTCAATCGGAACACTCACCTCCACACGGTGATCCAGATTCCGCTTCATCCAATCGGCTGAACTCAAAAAATACTTTGGCGAACCATTGTTCTCAAAATACAGGACCCGAGCATGCTCCAAGTAACGCCCCAACAAGCTGCGCACCTGGATATTTTCACTCATTCCTTTGACACCTGGAATTAATGAACAGATGCCGCGGACAATCAAATCAATTCTGACTCCTGACTGGCTTGCAGCATACAACGCCTCAATCATTTCTGCATCGACCAGGTTGTTGAGCTTCAAAATCACACGGGCGGTTCGTCCCTGTTGTGCATGTTCGGTTTCTCGGCCCAGCAATTCCAAGAACGTCGAGCGTGTTTGGTAAGGGCTGACCACGAGTTTCTCGAAATCTGGACGCTCGTAATTGTTGGAGAAAAAGCTAAAGAGCGTGGCCACCTCCTCGGTGAGCTCGGCGTTGGCCGTGAAAAGTCCAAAGTCACTGAATACCCGTGCCATATCCTCGTGAAAATTCCCCGTACCGATATAGGCGATGCGCTGCCGTTTCCCCTCCACTTTTCGATCGATGAGAAACATCTTGGAATGCACTTTCAATCCCGTCACCCCAAATTCCACCTGTATCCCCGCCTCCTGGAGCACATTGGAAATTTTGATGTTGTGCCTCTCGTCAAAACGCGCAGCCAATTCAATCACCACCTGGACCTCTTTTCCATTGTAGGCGGCATTGACAAGTGCATTGATGATCTTGGAATTGTGCGCCACCCGGTACAGGTTGATGCAAATCCGCTCGACAGTAGGGTCAATGGCTGCCTCTCGCAAGGCGTCTACGACTTGTCCAAAATTGTGGTAGGGAAAATGCAGCAAAACATCGCGTTTCAACACTTGATTCAACATGCTGCTTTTGCCCTGAAAGTACCTGTGCTTAAGGGCTTTTCGTTTCGGAAAGACGAGGTCACTTCTACCAAAATCGGGAAATTTCATCAAATCTTTTCGGTTGTGATACCGGGTACCTGAAATGATGTTTTCACTTTCCCCTAAGTCCAATTTATTCATGACCAAGTAGAGCATGGCCGCCGGCATCTCTCGGTCATAGATCATTCGTACAAAATCCCCATTCTTCCGTTGGCTGACGCCATCCGCCATTTTATCCATCAAGGACATGGATAGGTCATCGTCCATGTCAATCTCTGCATCCCGTGTAACCTTGATCGCATGCGCATACAGCCGATCAGGCTGAAAAAGCTGAAAGATTTTATGCAACTCTTTCCGAATCACATCGTCCACAAAAGCCACGGAACGATTGCCTTGAGGCGAAGGCAAAATCACAAAGCGTGGACGGTGCGGTGGAATTTGGACGAGGGCATATTCTTTGGTCACTTTGGATCCGTCATGGGTCTCCAGTCCCACCATGAAGTACAGAACACCATCTTTCAAATCTGGAAACGGACGGCCTTCGGTGATCATGATTGGAACCAAATGCGGTCGAATTTGCTGCTTGAAGTAGTTGGCCACAAAGTCCTCTTGTTCCTCAGAGAATTGCTCTTCATTGAGGATTCTAATCCCCTCTTCTTCCAGGGCCTGTTCCACCCGTTCGTATGCCTGATTGAACTCACCCTGCAGTTCCACTACTCGATTGGTAACCGCTTCCAGTGTGGGTTGTACGCCAAATCCTAAAGTGGTCGTACTCGATTCATCCACTAATAACGCGCGTTGCAAATTGGCAACTCGTACGCGGAAGAATTCATCCATATTGTTGGAAAAAATCCCCAGAAAGCGAACCCGCTCAATCAAGGGGTTATCGCTACGAACCGCTTCCTGCAGGACGCGGTGGTTGAAGGCCAGCCAACTCAACTCTCGATTGATCAATCGATCCGAATGAACAGGATTTTTAGTCACGCTCAAATATACTTTGATAAGGTATCGCTGCGCTACGAACGGCTTAACTTTGCATCTTTAATTCAAACGAATCAGACCATGCTTGTAGGTAAAAATGCCCCGCACTTCTCATCCAATGCTTACGTCAACGGAAAAATTGTACGGAACTTCTCCCTCGAAGCTTATAAGGGAAAGCAAAACGTGCTGCTCATTTTCTATCCCAAAAATTTTACCTCCTTGTGCCAAAGCGAATTGGTGGCCTTTCAAGATCGACTGATCGAATTTGAAGCACGAAACACAGCCGTCGTGGCCTGCTCCACAGATACTGCTGATTCCCATGCGGCTGCGGCGCGCATTCCACGTGAAGACGGGGGGATCATGGGTGTTCAGTTCCCGATTGTCAGCGATGCCAACAAAACCATCTCCACCAACTACGATGTCATTAGCGGAGATTATGACTATTCGGAAGATGGCCTTCTCACCAGCAACTCAGAAATGACTGCATTGCGTGGATCCTTTCTGATCGACAAAAATGGCATGGTTCAACACCACCTATTGAATTTCTTTCCCCTCGGACGGAGTGTGGATGAGGCATTGCGGATGGCCGATGCGCTTTGCCACGTCCAGGAAAGCGGTCAAGGATGCCCCGCCAACTGGACCAAGGAGTGATCAATCGCTCGTCATCTCTTGACTGCCTTTCCTGAACCACAACTCCATTCGGTTCACCATTGATTTCGTTCCTTCCATGCGAATTCGAACGGAATGCCCTTCGCGCTTGAATTCAAGGGTGAGCGCGGCCAAAGTGGCAGAAGTCTCGGATGGTCCTGCTCGAAGCTGCTCGAGTTCTTGGCGCCGGATCGGGATGGCATAAACCTCCAATCGCACTTTGGTGAAAGCGATGACTCCGCCCTGGGTCCGTTGAAAGTTGACGGGAGTGCGGTGGGTCAAGGCATCGCGCATGGATTGCAAATCGTCCAAGCCTTCAAGCCCAACCAAATCGAGTTTGGGGGAGCCCAATGGCCTCCCCTTCAGCGTTTGGCGGATCGTATCCATCCAGGGCCACTTCGGTCCTCCAATCGCGTGAACCTCCTTCCAACGGTTCGGATCATTGTAAGTAACATTCCAATGCATCATGGCACAGTGTCAGGGTCCAGTGGGAAGATTCCCCCCAATCGATTCCAATGGCTTTGATAGGCTCCGTCAGCATCATACCGTTCGGCCTGCCAATCCACATCAAACTTGCGCTGCGGCCTCGGATCGTTTCCGATGCCCGCGACATACAACCAATTGCCTGTATTGCTGCACGGGTCGAAGTCAATGAGCCAATGCTCAAACCATTCCGCACATGCCCGCCAATCCAACCCAAGGTCGTGAATCGCATACGATGCCACATTTTGACGTCCCCGGTTGGACATGAATCCTGTGAGCCGCAACTCATGCATGTTGGCGTTGACAAAAGGGCTGCGTGTTGTTCCGGTGCACCAAGCTTTCCACTGCAACGGGTGATGCGAAACAGGGTTGCGCGCTGATTCCTTTAATCCCGTAGCGTGCCAAATGCGGTTCCCATGCTGCATGGCAACGAATCGAAAGTAGTCCCGCCACAGCAACTCAAAAATCAACCAATAGGTGCTATCATTGGAACCTTCCTCTTCCTCATAGCGGCGAATGGCATGGTAAATGGAGCGGGGGCTCATGCATCCCCACGCCAACCAAGGACTGAATTTGCTGGAGTAATCCCATCCGAGCATGCCGTTTCTCGTCTGCTTGTAGGAACTCAACGAATGGGTTCCCCAGAAATAATGTTGCAAGCGCTTCCAGCCGGTTTTCGCGCCACCCTCAAAGCACATCGTGTCTTCAGGCAAACCTGCCAATCGCTGCAGCGGATCGGGGTCGAAGGGAGTGGATTCCATTCCTTGGGGGGGCGGGGGCAACTGCGGAATCGGGAATTCCGGGCGAATCTCAAGGCCACGCTTCTCTACCTTGTTGCGAAACCGCGAGAATATCTCGGGCAAATCTTCAACGGCAAAAGGCAAATCTTCGGGGTGCACAAGGGTAGCTCCTTCCACCGCATGGTGCGGAATCATTGCGGAAATGGCCGCGGCAGACTGATTTTCCTCGTCTGTGTGGCACCGTTGGGAGAACACCGCTTCACAATTCCATTGCTTCGCCGTCTGCAGGACACAATCGGCCGGATTGCCATGAAGAACATGCAATTGCTGGCCAATTCCTCGCAATTCGCGGTCCAAATCCGCCAGGCTTTCGAACATGAACCTGCGTCGGTGATCACCCATTCGCTCCTCTCCTTGGCTCCATTTGTGGCCGCTGGGAATGACAAAAACAAACACCGCCTCATCCGCTTGTTGAGCCATGGCAGTGAGTGCTGGGTTATCCAACAAACGCAAATCTTCTCGAAACCAATAAAGGGCACGCATCATAGTTCTTCTATTCGGTTCAAGTTCATCGCTGCTGTATCGAGGAGCGCTCGTTGTTTTTCCGGATCCATGCGGTCCCATGTCCTATATGCCATTCCGATCCGTGGATTGCGCTCCAACTTGTCCCGGTGGCGGTCGTAAAAGTCCCAATACAAAGCGTTAAAAGGACAGGCCTTCTCTCCCACCTTTTCATTCGGATCATAATGACAGCCCTTGCAGTAATGCCCCATCTTCTTCAAGTACTGCGCGCTGCTCACATACGGCTTAGAACCCACGATTCCACCATCGGCAAATTGGCTCATTCCCCGGGTATTCGTGATTTCCACCCATTGCAACGCATCGATGTACACCCCGAGGTACCAAGCATCCAACTCATCCGGATGAATGCCCGCCAAAAGTGCAAAGTTTCCCGTCACCATCAAGCGCTGGATGTGATGCGCATAGGCATGCTCCATGGTTTGTTCAATGGCATGGGAGACACAGGCCATGTTCGTTTTCCCGGTCCAAAACCAGTCTGGTAATTTCCGCTTGTGCTCGAAGAAGTTTAACGTTTCGTAGTTCGGCATGTGCGCCCAATACACGCCACGCATGTATTCCCTCCAGCCCAAAATTTGCCGTATGAACCCCTCCGCTTGCGAAACATCAATTCGATCGGGTTCATCGTGAAATGCCTGCTCTACCGCGTTTACGACTTCGGAAGGAGTGAGCAATTTGACATTCATTGCAAAGCTCAGTCGGGAATGATAGACACTCCAACTGTTGGTGGTGAGTGCGTCTTGAAAATCGCCAAAATGCGGCAATAACGTTTCAATGAAGTAGGCCAGGACCTCAAGGCCATCTGTGCGCGTAATTGGCCAACCGAATCGTTTCGAATCCAAGCGACCGGTCGTCTTTACACCTGCGGCTTCGATCATGTGCACCAATCCCTCCACGTTCCGGTCCAATGTCAACGGCAATGGCGGCATGTGATCTTTGGGGAGCTTTTGCCGATTGGACGCATCGTAATTCCAGCTGCCGCCCTCGGGCTCACCGGTCGGGGTCATCAATACGTCGTGCTTCTTCCGCATTGCGCGGTAGAAGTTCTCGAGGCGATAGGTTTTCTTGCCTTTGAAAAACGACGCCAGCTCTGAGCGCTTTGTGAAAAAATGCTCTGAATCGAACACCTCTATCTCCAAACCTCCCGTTCGACTGTGCGCACTCCATTTCGTCAGTTGCTGATCCAACCGGTATTCATCGGGCATTTGCCAACTCACCTTGCTGGCATTCACCTCCGCTCGAATCCAATCGAGGTTCTCCGTCAATGATTGACGATTCCGCTCATCGTCCAAGGTGAGATAAAACACCCGAAAACCTGAGGTTGCTCGCTGCTGTGCGAACAAACGCATCGCCCCGAAAAAAGCAACCACCTTCTGAATGTGATGCGGCGCATAATCCGTTTCTTGGCGCATTTCCATGAGCACGTAAACCGCTTCTTGCGGAACAGGCTCCACAAACCACGAATGCTGGGAATTAAGCTGATCGCCCAAAATGAGCCGAACTTCCTTCGCCGGACTCAAATCTCTGAGCTCCGAAATTGAATCGTTCCAATCTTCATGCATGTTCCAATGGGATTTTGGATGAACGTTGGCTTCGGCAGCGTTTCGAGCAATAGCGAACTTCATCCCAACAGGATTCCCACTTCTTTCGCCATGAAAAAGGCTTTTCGCACACCGCGCATGTGCGGTCTGGTGGGAAGAGTTCGCGTCGCATGAGAATTAAACCTTGGGCAAGCGCCAAGGTTCAAATCCGTGTCCCAATTATCCTTTTTGCAGAGCTTTCAACTCCGACCACTTCATCGGAACAGGTGTGGCCGTAACCGCTCCAGGAACTTCTTGGTCTGCCAGAAACTTCAACACCAAGTCATTGAATAATTCCGGCGCCTCAATGCTGCATACGTGGCCACAATTTTCAATGACCGTCAGTCGCATGTTCTTCTGAATCCGTGCAAACCTTTTCGCCGCACGCAAGAATATGTGGTCTTGGCTTCCCATCACCAATAATCCCTTCTTCATGACCGGTCGATGGATGTATTCTTGGGCCAAGTTGAAAAATGGCTTGTACAACTGAATCCATTTCATGTACTCCCGCGTGGACAAACGCCTGCTTTGGCGCCGGAAAATATAGCGGCTCAGGCGGTGATTTCGTCGGGGCAAAACAATGAAACTAAAAAGCCAATACAGTGCGCGGTAGGGCATAACATGGGACAAGAGCTTGCCCGAATGAACGAACCAGTGCATCAAACGGCTGCCATCGAAAATGGCTCCCGCCATGATCATCCGATCGACCAGCTGCGGTCTTTCAATGTCAATTTTTTGCAAAATGACACTGCCAATGCTCAAACTCATGAAATGGGCCTTCTCGATGTTCAAATGATCGATGACCGCGAGAATGTCTTTGGCCACAATGTCGAAATCGTATGCGGGAAATTCCGGCATGATTTCTTTGCTGTAGCCGTGGTCCCGCAAATCAATCAGCAAAAGACGAAAGTGAGGGGCGAAGGCTTCAATCTGAAACTTCCACGTGCGGATACTGCCCCCTGCTCCATGGATGAAAACCAACCAAGGTGCATTCGGATTCTCAGCAACCACCTCATGGTGCAACAACGTGCGATCTGCGTCATCACCGCCCTGCGGCGTTGACGTCTCCAGATTTGCATGGAGGGTGCTGCTTTTCATGTGGCTAATTTCGTTGAAATTCTGGCTGAAATTTCATTTTCAAGCATCTTCCCATCCCTTCATAAAATCAGGCTCGCATTCCGGGGTGGTTTGATCCGGTTTCGCATAGGCGAGACGACTCAACTTTTTGGTGATGTGATAGCCATCCAAAGAACTCAATGCGATGATTCCGAGGCCTTCTAAGTCCAAATAGCCGTCTTTTGCCCACGCCGTCTCAGGAAATTCCACCCAACGAATCTGGCCCACAACAAAACGGCATTCATTTTGTGGAATTTTCCATTCGTCCACGCGTTCCAAGCCCAACCTCACAGGAGCTTCTTCCACCGCGGGTGCTTCAAATCCACAGCGATAGACGGGCGTGAAGCCAAGTTCATCAAACTCGCTGGAAGATTCGGGATACCGAGCGCTCGCCTGGTGCGCGCGCTTGTAAAAGTCTTGGGCCACGTGATTCATGGTGAACACACCGGTTTCTCGGATATTCCAATACGTATGACTGCCATGCTCGGGTTCTGATGGGGGGCGAAAAACCACACCAATCAAGGCGGGATCTGAGCCCAAATGAACGGCAGAGCTGACGATGCTCAGGTTGTGATTGCCTGCCCCATTGGCTGTGCCAATGAGATTGGCACTCTTGAAGCCACTCAGGCTATTGACCAATCGTCCACGCTTGCGCTGCGGCATCAACTCCAGGTCCAAATCGTTGAGGGTCTTCATCCGTGTGTCCCGTTATTTGCGAATGCCATTCATCCCGCCGTCTGCTTGAAACACTTGGCCGGTAGTGAAGGCCGCACCGTCCCCAAGGAGCCATGCAGCCAGTGAAGCAATCTCCTCTGCGGATCCAACGCGGTTCAATGGATGCCGAGCTGCTGACGCCTCCTGTTTTGCCTCGCTGCTCAACATTGCACTGGCAAGCGGCGTGTCAGTCAAGGATGGAGCGATGGCATTGACACGGATTTGAGGTGACCATTCTGCCGCCAACGAACGGGTCAATCCCTCCACAGCTCCCTTGGCCATGGCTATGCTCGTGTGGTAGGGCATTCCTGTTTGAACCGCCACAGTACTGAACAACACCACCGATGCTTGCTTTGACTTTTGAAGCAGGGAAAAGTTGGTCTGCAGCGTTTGAGCGGCTCCCCAAGCGTTGACATTCCAATCTTCCAGCGCATGCTCTTTTTTCATCCCTTTCATGGGTTTCAAGCGAATGGTTCCCGGGCAATAGGCGATTCCATCAAGTTGATCTGCAAAGCCACTCAAATCACAGGGATGGGCGACTGCATCAAAAACCAAACTCTGGTATTCTCCAACGGCATCGGCTGGACGTTGGACTCCCGTACGGGAGACCCCGATAACCCGGTGTCCAGCGTCGAGGAGTTGTTCCCGAAGTGCTTCGCCAATCCCTTTCGAATCGCCCACGACGGCAATGGTTTTGAAGGCGCTCATTGTTCTCCTTTTTCGAGGTTTATGAGCTCATCTTCTACCGAAGCCGCCTCCGCTACCAATGCATCCGAACGGGTGCGGTCAATGGTACTTAGACGATGGGCTTCAGCAAGGAGTTCCGCGTGTTTTTTTTGAAGTCGTTTGCGCGGGTCAGACTTGAATGGATTCCACATGGAAATGAAACAACTCTACCGCACTGGTGTTCGACGTCAGCCCAATTCTACCAACTTCGTCTGCAACACTTCAAGTTTTGCCAGGGCATCCGACTCTTTCTTTCGTTCCAGCGCCACGACATTGTCGGGCGCATTCTGAACAAAGCGCTCGTTGGACAACTTTCCGCGAACACTCTTGAGGAAGCCGCTCAAATGATCCAATTCCTTTTGGATTTTCGCTTTTTCAGCATCGACATCCACCGCTGCCCCGAAGGGTACGAAAAATGAAGTGGTCCCTACAACAAAGCCAAATGCATTGGGCACCTTGGAATCGACCCGTTGGACGGCACTGAGGTTCGTCAGCTTGATCAAAGCTGATTCCAACGCAAGCGGATAATCTGCTCCTTCTTGGATGTTCAGCGCTAACGCTTCGCGCTGAGGAATCTGATTGTTTTTGCGAATCGTGCGAATCTCTGAGACCGCCTGCTGGAAAGGAATGAATTCCTGAAGCAAATTTGCATTCTTGGCTTTCTGTTCAGGCCAAGAAGCGAGGCAAATGGCTTCGTTGGGGTTCGAACGCTCCCGAATCCAATGCCATATTTCTTCGGTAAGAAATGGCATAAAGGGATGCAATAACTTCAACAAGTCTTCAAAAATAGTGACCGTGGTGTTCATGGTCTTGCGATCTATGGGTTCGCCATATGGCGGCTTGATCAATTCCAGGTACCAGCTGCAAAAATCATCCCAAACCAGGCGGTAAGTCGTCATCAAAGCCTCGCTCAATCGGAATTCAGCGAATTGCCCTTCCAGATCTTCCATTACCTCTTGTATTCTGCTTTCCATCCACTCCACAGCAACGGAAGAGGAGGCTGGTTGCTGCCGTGATTCGTCTATTTCCCAGCCTTGGGTCAGTCGGAAAGCATTCCAAATCTTATTGGCGAAATTTCGGCCTTGCTCACATAGTTTTTCATCAAAGGGAAGGTCATTTCCGGCAGGCGAAGTGAGCAACATGCCCACGCGGACGCCATCAGCACCGTATTGCTCCATGAGTTCAATCGGATCCGGGCTGTTGCCCAAGCTTTTCGACATTTTCCGCCCCTGCTCGTCCCTTACAATCCCCGTGTAATATACATTTTTGAATGGTGCCTCACCCCGGTATTCATAACCGGCAATGATCATTCGTGCCACCCAGAAAAACATAATTTCTGGCGCGGTAACAAGATCCGCTGTGGGGTAATAATAACTGACTTCTTCTTCGCTCTTCAACCCATCAAACACCTGAATCGGCCAAAGCCAACTGCTAAACCACGTGTCCATCACATCCTCATCTTGATGCAATGCATCCATCGGCATTTCGGCATTTCCTGACTTGATGCGGGCTGCATCTATGGCTTCTTCCGCTGTCTTTGCCACCACAAAATCGGATTCACCATCGCCATAAAACCAAGCGGGAATGCGATGCCCCCACCACAACTGCCGACTCACGCACCAGTCCTTGACATTCTCCATCCAATGGCGGTAGCTGTTCTTGAACTTCGGCGGATGGAAGGCAATTGTGCCATCCATCACGTGATCCAACGCCGGTTGTGCAAGCCCTTTCATCTTCAAGAACCACTGCAATGACAATCGAGGTTCAATGACCGCATTCGTCCGCTCCGATCGACCGACGCTGTTGGTGTAATCTTCCGTCTTAACGAGGTGCTTAGAGGCCTCCAAAACCTTCGCCACCTCCTTCCGCGCATCGAATCGGTCCATGCCATTCAAAGCACCACCGGCGTCGTTGAGGGTTCCATCTGGATTGAAAATATTGATGCTTTCCAAATCGTGCTTTTGGCCCAAGTCGTAATCATTGACGTCGTGAGCAGGCGTCACTTTGAGGCAACCGGTTCCAAATTCCCGATCGACATAATCGTCCAAAATAATGGGCACATCGCGATCGGTCATGGGCACCCGGGCACGCTTTCCATGCAAGTGTAAGAACCGTTCATCCTCAGGGTGAATGCAAATCGCTGTGTCCCCCACGATGGTCTCGGGTCGGGTTGTGGCAACCGTGAGGTAAACTTCGTCAGTCCCCACCACCTCATAACGCACGTAGTAGAGCTTTCCATTTTCTTCGGTATGGATGACCTCCTCGTCGCTCAAAGCCGTTTGCGCTGCTGGGTCCCAGTGCACCATCCGCTCACCACGATAAATCAAGCCTTTGTTGAACAAATCGATGAAGGTATCTACGACGCCATCATAGTATTTTTCATCCATGGTGAAACGGGTCCGCGACCAATCGCAACTCGCCCCCAATTTCTTGAGCTGCTCCAGGATGATGCCTCCATGCTCATGGGTCCAATCCCATGCGTGGCCTAAAAATTCATCTCGGCTTAAATCGGATTTTTTGATGCCCTTTTCACGCAAACGACGGACTACTTTGGCTTCTGTGGCGATGGACGCATGATCGGTTCCAGGCACCCAACACGCATTCTTACCCAACATCCGAGCTCGTCGCACCAGGACGTCTTGGATCGTATTGTTCAGCATATGGCCCATGTGGAGGACACCGGTCACATTGGGTGGCGGAATCACGACCGTGTAGGGCTCACGTTCATCCGGCTTGGATTCAAAGAATCCATTCTCTAGCCAGAATTCGTACCACTTCGTCTCCGAAGCATTGGGGTTATACTGAGCAGGCAATTCCATGGCGGTTCTTTCAAAGTTTCGTGCTATGCAAAAATGGCATAAAAAAGAAGTCGTTCCTCAACGAAGAGGGACGACTTCTCAAATGGCGACTTCGCCTAATTCGATTTGGGAGATTACTCCTTGTTCAGGGGTGCTCCGGTTGAAGCCGGCTTTACCGGTGCTCCTCCCGCATTGTTGATGTCAGATGCTTCGACCTTCCCTTTGATGCGGATCACCTTCGTAGGCTCATTGGAAGCATTCGAAGTGATGGTAACGCTCTTGTTGATTGGGCCGATGCGTTTCGTGTCATAGCGCACGCTGATGGCTGATGTTGCACCCGGCATAATGGGTGTCTTCTCACATTTTGGCACCGTGCATCCGCAAGAACCTTTGCAACGTGAGATGATCAAAGGCTCCGTTCCGTCATTGGTAACCGTGAATTCACAACCGCCATCGGCACCTTGTGAAATGGTTCCGTAATCATGAACATCCTTGTCCAATGAGATGGACGGTCCTTGTGCAATAGCTACCGTGAAGGCTCCAGCGATCATTAAGCAAGCAGTCAAAAATTGTTTCATAGCTAGTTTCTTATTTCGTTATAAAGATAGTCAGATTCAAGGAAATGAAAACGTGAAACGTTCAAATTGAGACAAATTCACATTTCCCTTTCTTAAGATTCAATTATCAGGCCAAAAAAAGGGACACACCTTCGTGCATCCCTTTTTCGACTTTTTTCAAATTCGTTCTTATTCGCAACTCGTTCCAAATACAGCGAGGAACTGGAGCAAATCAGGCGTTCCAATGGAGCCATCATTGTTCAAATCACCTGGGCAATCTCCGGCAGAAGAGAACTCACATGATCCGTCGTCCATATTCGCTGCGGCGTCATAGTTCTCTGCGTCTTCATAGGTACAACCGGCAGCGATTGCATTCAAGCAATAACCGTCCGCTGTAACATTGAACGGATTGTATTCCGCATAAGCTGGATCTGCACAACCTGCGCATTGATCGCAACTATTGAAACAAGCACCAGAAGTCAGCATATCACCCGTGACCTCAATGACGCGGTTCCCTCCGTTGCCACAATCGCCCACACTCTCGTCAGCACCCCATGCATCGCCGTTGATGAATTTATACTCAAACGAACCGATTTGCAATTGAAGCACTACTTCGTGAACGCCATATCCGACCAAAGGAACAGAAATTGAAGCCGGATCCCATCCTTGGAAGCTTCCTGCCAGATGCACTCCTGCATCCGCAACCACCTCGTTGGACATGTTCACACGGAAAGAAACCAAGTAGGCACAACTTCCGTCGTCGACATTGGCCCCCTCCTCGTAGTTCTGAGCGGCTGTATCCGTACAACCGTTGTAATTGCAATCTCCTTCATCTGTTGCATTTTCGTTGTAGTTATCCGCTGCGTCGTCTTGGCAGCCTACAACCTCTTGGCAATCCAAAACGGTATCGCCATCGGTGTCGGTGTAATCACAAGCAACGCTCAGATCACAGAAGTCGGTGAATCCACATGCCATCGGATCTCCACAACCCATGTTGAATGAAGTCGTTGGAGCTAACCATAAGAAACTGGCACCCAGTATTGGTACTGCAGTCATCCAGACTCCATCTGTTTCTGTTAGAATCGCAATGCCTCCCGTTGCAGGATTAACAAATCGCACAACATCGCCACAAAACGATATGCTCGCTGCTGCGGCCAATGGCTCCAAAGCTGCTAGAAGCCCACCAGTCAAGTCGGTAATATTCATGAAATTCATAACAGCACCATCACCAGAACCCGGGAAGTTTCCGGACAAGGCAACATTGGGATTGACACTTCCATTGGCCTCACAATCAGCTGCAAACGCTTCATTCTCGGTTCCAGTTAAGGTTAAACCAACCAACCAAGTAACATCCTCACCTAGTGAGATCGTTTCTGTCTCATTGAAATCACAGGAGCCATCATCCTCGTTTGCCGCACCATTGTAGTTGCATGCAATTACATTCATACATCCCGCAACTACGAGGGAATTTCCCTCGCAATCAAATCCGTCTTCCGCATATGTGCAACTTCCATCATCTGAAGTCGCCAACGCATTGTAGTTGCAAGCTGAATCATCGTTGCAACCTGGGCCTAAATCAACAGCGCCCAACGCTACTGCCATTCGAGGAGCCAGATAATCTTGTATCTGATCAATCCAGAAAAGCGCTTCATCAGGACCCATCGTTGGGTTCAAAGTGAGTTGTGTAGCTGCGATGTTTGTCCCCATAGCTGCATCCACTGCTGAAACGGCATCGAAATTCCACCACTGCCATGGCGAAGAAT
>JADHRK010000005.1 GCA_016777435.1 Flavobacteriales bacterium | reverse complement strand
GTAGATAACTTGCGCCAATAAGAAAAAACCATGAAACAAATATTTTTATTGCTAGCATGCGCAATCGCCTTTGGTGCGCAATCGCAAAATGTTCAAAGGGAAACCATGCAGGTGGAATACATTAGCCGTCCAAGCGAGCCATTGCCTGCTGGCGTTACCACCTATCAAGTGTCGGTCAACCAAGTTTACAAAGACATTTACGAGGAAGAATTGGCCCAATGGGAAATCGACACCAAGATGGCCCAGGAAAACTTTGACAAGGAAATGGAAACGTACAATTCCAAAGGCACAGGTGCGAAGCTTCTAGAGCGTGCATTGTTGGATGAAAAGAAGCCTCAATTGGTAACCCCTGTCAAGCCAATGCGCACAGAGAAAATATTTGAACCGAACATCGTCGGGGCCAAAATAAACTTAGAAGGTTTGACTCGTGCAGATGGAGGAGCTAGCGTCAACCTTGAAATTCAGCAATTTGAAGCAATGCCGTACGAGGATCAGCAACAAGAGATCAAGGCCAAAGACGGAAGTGTATCCTACAAGTACTATCGCACCATGAAGTACCGTCAATTGGTCGGAATGTCCGTGAGTCTTCCCGATGGTTCGGTGGTTGTAGATGAAGTTTTGGGCGATCCAACTCTTTATTCTACCTACACCAGTAACAAGTATGCTTCCAAGTCTGCATTGAATAAGTCCTGGAACCAAACAGCAATCAATGATCGAATGAGCATGACTGCAGTTGAAGGGGCGAGTGCAGCGGCAAATGCACTCCTCAACGATCGCCTATGCTTTTCTACCAAAAAGCGACCCATGACGATTTACCATGCGAAAACCATGAAAAAGGTAAACTACACGGATTTGAACAATGCCGCCTTGGATATGGAGATGGCCATGGAGAAGTACCTCTCGGATCCCGAGTCATCTATGGCTGGGATTACCGAGTGTGTTGAGGTCTGGTCAACCGCATTGGAAGAGGCGGACTTTGACAACAAGAAGACGCGCATTGATGCGAAAATGGCTGGACTGCTCTACATCAATTTGATCAACGCCAATATTTGGTTGGAGAACTACGACCAAGTGGATGCGCTTTTTGATGAAATGCGCCGTGTTCCAACGAAGCGAGGTGCTGAAGGAACAGCTGAAGGCTTGGACGCCTTCTCGGAAGAACAACGCCGTCGCAAGGAAATCAATTCATGATCATCCCTTGGTGGGCATGCTAGCGATCTTAGCGCTGGACCACAAGTTTGAATGCATTTGGCCCGGAGCGTACCAAATAGGTGCCTTCGGGCCATTCATTTGTAGGAACTTGGACGTTGGTTTTCTCAGCGGACATTCCGGAGGAAGGTAGGCTCTTCCAGACGGATTGTCCCATGGCATTAAACACCTCAAAAGGCCTTGGTGTCGGCATCTGGAAAGTGAAGGATTCGTTCGCTGGATTCGGCCAAAGCTTGAAGGCCTCATCCGGTTGAAGCCATTCAATATGAACGGCTGCTGCTTCGAAAGAAGGCGAAATAGCGGAGCATCCATCGAAGAAAACTTCAGCGGTAAAACTCCCGTCAATGTTCGGAGCCCATTCGTTCCCAGCTCCAACAAACCCATCTTCCAAGAACCAAGCAATGGAATCGGCATAAGGAATGTTGTCGAGTGACACAGACAACAAACCATCGTTGCTGACAATCGTCGCTATGGCATCTTCCGGACACGGCACAAAGCGAGCCCGGAACAAATCGTTGGTGAAGAGGGGAACAGAGGTGATTCGGGAATCGGCATTCATGTCGCCGGCTAGGATGTGCTGATTGTTATCCCAGCTGTCAAACATCCAACCTTCCGTTGCAATTGCTTCCAATTCGATTGGACATTCCTCGAAATAAACCCCCTGCCAGGGAAGCGGTCCCGGGGTGATCGTGTTGACCCGAACCGCGCCTGCAGGTGGAGGGAAAACATCCAACGTGCAGTTGTAATCTGCGGGCAATCCAAAGCTGTTTTTCAAATGCGTCCGAGCGGTGTTGACTCGGCTTGCATTGTGGGATGTCAAATTGCTGATTGCGTTGATCCAGCTGGAATAAGTCGCGGGAGAATTCCATCGGTCGATGTGGCGGGCCATGGTCCCGCTCATCATGGCCACGGTTTCCGAGACTTCGGTGTTGAAATTCAACGGCTGGAACATCGTGTTAATGAGGTCCGCGTATCGGTTGATGAACCGCAATCGGAAGGCATTGTTCAACAAAATTTTGTCGAACATGTTACTGTGGACATTGGGGAAATTGGGATTCCTTGCCCAATCGATGAAGTTGTCGTTGACGTTGGCACCGAAGAAGCCAAACCCGGCATCCGTATCGTACAGCAAATACCGCCAAGGCTGACCGGGTGCTGCACGGAAAGTTTTGACGTTATTGAGGCCCCAAGCCAACCCCAACCAGTCGGTGTTTTGGGCGTACGTTTCAAAGACAAAGTAGTCGATGTAATTTTTGACGTCAAAATGCGCTTCAAATGCCGTGAAGAAACTCGTACTGTAAGGCGATGCGGCCAAGAGTGCCGACGTTCCTTCGAGAAAGTCTTGGTCGGATCCAGCGAGAACAGCGGTCGGTGAAAGGAGGTCCACATCGTCTTTTTCGACCAACAATTCATTGGCGATGAAATGCTCGTCTGTTTTTTGTCGCACGCCATAGAGGCCCCAGAATTCTCCGTTGAGGTAAAGGATGGCAGGGCGCCAATTGCTCGCTAGGTTGTGTGTCCGTCGTGCCATGCGCGAATACATCGCATCCTGCAATTTGGTTGCCCAGCTATGCTGACCGCCATTACGCAAATTCAGATTATTGTAGGAGGTGATTTCCGGTGTGTCATCAAAAATGGGGTAATCAAAATCACCCGTGTACTCCCCTCGAAAATCGAGGCGAAACGATCGCTGCGGTTCAGCCCTTGACCAGCCCCCGTGGATTTCCAGATCCAGGTTCTCCTTGAGTTGGGAGGTGCCGTTGGCGTCGAAGTACTCCAGCCGGGCAAACCGTGACCAAGGCTCCCAAAAGTTCGCGCCGAAGTAAGGGTATTCCGGACCTGCATTTGGACCATCCACATAGATGCCCGTGTTCCAATCCCACAAGTGATCTTCATCGGTGATGATGGAAAAGGTCGGCACTTCGGGCGTGAATTCGTCAATGATATAAGTATAGTCACTGACTTCGCTTGGGATGGAATTGCCCTGCGAATCCCACGCCCGGACACTTAGAACGGTGGTTGCATCAAATGCCAACCCTCCTTCTGGGAAAATCGGGTCTGTATTGGTCGGGTAATCCCCATTCGTGGTGTAGCGCACCGTTTGCTCCGCACTCGGATTGTCAATGTGCACAGCGAGCGGTGAGTCATACCAGCCAGAAGGGTAGGTGGCGGAGACTTCCGCTTCGAACCCGTCGAAGCAAACGCCATTGTTGGCCTCGCCGGGAGATGGGTTTTCGAAAATGCACCATTCGGAGAGGCTGCCTTCCGGTCGCCCTATGGACAGTCCATAGACAAGGTCAGGATGCAAGGGTAAGGCATCCATTACTTCACCATCAGCATCATACCAAACCACTGATTCACCAGGGCTTAGCTGAAAGGAGGTGTGCAGCTGAGCATCATACTCTGCCCACCAGGAGGGCGGGCTGGGCCAAGAGGTGTCAAGGCCATCTTTGCGCGTCAACCCCAAAAAAGGTCGAATCGAGAGGTCACTTGATTCAGCTCCACTGTTGTGCACTTGGACGGCAAACACGTTATCACCTTCCACCAACCACGAGTTGAACTCTGCTGCATCGGTTAAGGATTGTTCAGGCGCGTTACCTTGGTAAATACTGGCTTCGACCCACGTAGTGGCGAAGTCGTTGAAATTGCCCATTACTCCTGACATACTCGCGGAACGCGCTATTTCAACGCCATTGATGTAGGCGATGTATCCATCGTCATAGTCAACTGCGGTGGATAAATAACCCCAGTCGAGTGGATCGTCGATTGAAAAGGTACGCCGCAGGAAAATCACATCGGCGTCAACCACCGTGGCATCGTCTCCATCGCCAAAACCAAAACCTCCAGGTCCGGTATCCCAAGCGCTGTCATCGAAACTCGGCAACCGCCAATTGGTGGGGAGATTGGACGTCGGGAGCAGGTAGTGCCATTCGTCCGAATCCAATGCAGGGCACTGCCAGTTTTCAGGAACATACGACCTGTCTTCGCCAGAAGCTACGATGAGTAGTCGCTCACCCGCTTGCAATTCCAACGCAGGCAATTCCCATGCCTCTTCGAAATCAAACGAATCGTTGATGCGATGCCCCTGTAAACTCACAGATGTTTCCCCATCGTTTCGCAATTCAATCCAATCGTGGGTTGTCCCATCCTCAAGTGTCCACCCATCGGTTGCAGAAGCTTCAGAAACTACGAGTTGTGCGCTCAACACATTCCAATTCAATGCGTTGGGTGGAATGAGTGCTATGAGAAGGAAAAGACGCTTGATTAGTCCCATAGTCAAAATTAATCCAAAATCAAGTTCAATATTGGATTCATTGCGTTAATCCGTACCTTCTTTGAAAATGGACCCTACAAATGCACCAATCCACAACTTGACTTCGTGCATTGCCATGCGTTTTTCTGCGATTGCACTCCTGATTGCATTTAGTTTGACCAGTTGTGAAAAGCAGAATTCACCCATGCAGCAGGAGGAAGCGGTGCAACAAGCGTTGGACCCCGAGCTTCCAGCGACGCCATTCTCATACAGCACACAGGCTTTTCCGGAGGAATGGTTGACCGATCCTGCGTTGCAGTTATTTGGGAATATCGGCTCAGAAATCGAGGTCACCGATGCGGGAGCAACGCTCGGTCGCGTGTTATTTTATGATCCTTCCATGTCCGCAGATGGCACGGTGAGTTGTTCGTCTTGTCACGTCCAGGCCAATGCCTTTTCGGATAGTGAAGCAAAATCCGTAGGCGTCTCGGGTGTGCCTACCGTGCGAAATGCCATGGGGCTTTTCAATTTTCGTTACCAACGACGGTTTTTCTGGGACATGCGCACCGTTGGATTGGCGCAACAGGTTCTAGAACCCATTGCTCATCCGGATGAAATGGCGCTGAGCATCGAAGAAATGCCTGAGCGACTCCTGGAGCAACCGTATTATGCTCCGTTATTTGAAGCGGCATTCGGGTCGGAAGAGATCAATTCGGATCGTGTGGCTTCTGCGCTGGCTCAATTCCTCATGTGCATGCGGTCCTATTCATCGCGGTATGATGCCGGTCGCTCGAATGGATTTGCAAATTTTTCGGAATCTGAACGCATGGGGAAGGACTTGTTTTTCAATGGAGAAACCCGATGCAATCAATGCCACAGCGGGTTGAATTTGTTCTCGACACAACCCTTTGTAAATGGCCTCGAGATGGATTATGCCGCAGCTGGAGACGGGGGCATAGGTTCGATAAGTGACGATCCTTATGACGATGGCCGATTCAAAACGGTTTCCTTACGAAACATCGGATTAACAGCTCCTTACATGCATGATGGTCGGTTTGCCACGCTGCATGACGTGGTCGACTTTTATGCGGATGGCATTCAGCATCATCCTTATCTCGACGAACGCTTGAGCGTCAATGGATTTGGGGTTCCCGGACAAGAGCCATACCAGTTGAGCCTTTCAGCAGAGGAGCGGTCAGCGCTGGTCGATTTCCTGAATACGTTCAATGATACTTTGATGACCTCGAGCGAGTGGTTGAGCAACCCTTTTTAGGGTGTTGATTTATTTTCTATATTGAGCATCAATGAGTTGCGACAAACTGAAATGCCCACATTACCATCACTCCTGTAGCTTTCTGGCTGTGCTGATTTTTCTGGTTTTTGTTGGAATCCAAAGGATACCGGCACAGACCATCAGTGATTGTTCGGGAGCTGTTTTTCTCTGCGGTGATCTGTACACAGAAACGGAGGCTACATTGAACACGGGCGATATTTATGAGTACACGGGTGCCTGCAATGCGAGCTTGGAGCAAAGTAGCTTGTGGTACACGTTTACGGTTCAAGAGAATGGATTATTAAGCTTCATCATCGATCCATTGAATCCGATGGATGACTATGACTGGGGGTTGTTTGACATTACCACCGGAGGATGCGAAGGAATTGGGACCCCAATTCTGTCTCCCGAGGTCGGTTGCAATTCCTTTGGCCTGGCACCTCCCGAGCCGAATGGTCCCACAGGCATCTCGAGTGCAAACGGAGGTACTGGAAATAGCAATGGGCCGGGCAATCTCAACGGACCGGCTTTCAACGCTGACTTGCCCGTTCAAGCAGGCGAAACCTACGCGTTAGTCGTGATGAATTGGACCAACAGCCTCGAAGGCTATACCATCGATTTTGGCCAGTCTACGGCGAGCTTGTACGATGAAGTTCCACCCGCTCCGGATTCTTGCGCGACCGATTGCGGATTGCAGCTTTATACGGTCACGCTTGACGAATCGGTGTTGCTTTCCACCGTGGAGCCAGGGGATTTCGAGTTGGAAGGTCCAGCGGGGGAATTGTACACCTTTAGCAGCGCGACGGCTTTGGATCTCACGGGTAATTTGGCGTCTGTGTTTGAGCTCCAGTTGGATGGAACCATCGTCACCAGCGGGGTCTACCAGTTGCGTTTGACGGATGACGCCAATGGCATTGAAGATCCATGCGGGAACATCGGTGAAGGATTTGCCGTTTTGGATTTGACCGTGCTGGAACCGCCATTGGGTTGGGACGCCCAAGAGGTCATCCTCTGTCCTGATGACAATGCTTCCCTGTCGGTGAATTCGGTCGTGACGCAACCGTCAAATACAACCTATGCCTACTTGTGGTCATATGATATGGCCGGCGCCCCCATTGTCGCCGAAAGCGCGGGAATGGAAACAATGGGCGATGGCACGTACAGCGTGATCATTTCGACAGTGCCTGCTTGTTATTTCGCTGAAGGCTCATTCGTCGTGCTAACGGAAGAGTGCAGTCTGACCCTTCCCAATGTGATCACGCCAGGAAATGGTGACGCACTGAACGAGGCGTTTTTTGTGGAGGGATTGGATGCCTATCCCGGCAGCGCCATTCGCATCTTCAATCGATGGGGTGAATTGTTATATTCTTCCCAGAACTTTGGTGCTTCAGCCGGTTGGGCGCCAAATGACGATGAGGCCTCAGAAGGCACTTATTATTACGAATTGCGCATCCTCCAAGGCAATGATGATCTGATCATCAATACCGTTGAAGGTGAACAATCGTATGCTCCGAGCGAAGATCCAGTGCGGGTGATCACGGGGTCATTTTCATTGCTGCGTTGAACGCAGCCAAGCATTAGCGAACGACCAAACGCGTGGGCATGCTTGATCCGAATTGCGCGAGGTACACACCGGAAGTCAGATGACCAATGAGAATGTCTTGCGTCATAGAAGTAATGGATTCCCGCAAGACGATGCGACCGCTGGCATCCCGCAGTACCAATTCTTGTCCGATGGATCGGATGTCCTTGACTTGGATGGCAATGCGTGAGTCTGCCGGATTCGGAAAAATGTGGCACAAGGTTTCGGCTGTTGCCAATTCCGTGATGCCTACGCCCATTGCATTCAATAGTCCGGTAAATTCTTGGAAGTAGAGGTTGGCAAGCCGCTCATCGTGAATGACCAATGTGTTTTCATCGTTGGTCGTTTCCGCGGTGGTTGACCAGTTGTGTGAGCCGGTGACCACTGTAGGGTCAGATAGGGGTTCACTTTGGTCAACAATGCAATATTTGTGGTGCAACTGTCCGGAGATGCCAACGTGCGAATAGACTTCGATGCCTGCATCCACCAAGGTCTCAAATTCAGAACCGGTAGCCCCCGCATCTTCCATGGCTCCACGTGGATTCACGAACAAGCTTGAACCCGCTTCGATCACCGCAGCCCCGAGATCATTCCGCGTGAAGGCGAGGGTAGCGAATGAGAAGTCGTAATCCGTAGATTCGATTGCGTCGAGAATGGCGGAAGTGGTTCCATCGGTGGGAGAGAAGTACAATTCGACGGGGCTTCCTCCAATGATGAATTTCTTGGGTGTATTGATGGTCTTGGAAGGACCAAATTTCGAATTGGACGGGTCCGGCTCCATGCCATTGGATCCCCACATTTCCTCAAATTCGAGTCGGTACGCTCGCGCCAAACTTTGATCGCCCAAAATGATCACGTTGTTCGGGTCTGTATTGAGGTTGCCCGTGGTGAAATTGGTGGAACCGGTCAATACAAATGCGCGTTCGGTGTTATCGGCATCGCCAACAATGAATTTATTGTGCATTCCGCTTCCTTCGCCGTCGGTGCGGAAGTGGACAGGCATGCTGTCGTCGATGGCACTCAGGCCCAAGTTTGCGTTCTGCCCTTCTGCGATGTAGCGCACTTCAACGCCATTGGAGATCGCCAAGTTAATGGCCGCTTCAATCGCGGAATTGTTCAAATTGTATGCTGCGATTTCCAACGTGTTTTGAGCCGTTCCGATGTACGCCGCAATGGTGTCATTGGTATTGGTCCCTAAGGTTTGCGCCTCTTCTATGGTCGCCACGCTGTTGTCGACTTCCCGTGTGAAATAAGCGCGCATGTATCCGGGTGACTCAGAGACGGTGGCATAGGGACGGATCGTTGAGGCTGTGGAGTCTTCACCTGCAATGGACAAAACACGAGCGTAATAGATGGTTCCCGCTTCAAGGGACTCCAAAGCGATGGTGTGATTGAGCACCTGCTCGTCCACTACAATTTCCATCCCAAGGTTTGGGGTCAGTCCGTATTCCACATGGGAATCACCCAAAACATCCGTGGACCAGTTCAAATCAAAGCTGCTCGTTGTGATGTTGGTCTGGTCGACCTGTGTGCTCAGGTTGATTGCAGAGGTGGGGACCAGGTCTTCACTTCCGCGGGGTAGGAGTTGGTAGCCTCCAAATCCATCGAACGTAAATTGAGAAATGATGCCGTAGAGGTCCACTTCGCCTGCGGGCAAAACCTGACCCACCAATTCGTTGTCATTCCTCACGTAAATGATTCCATCTTCACCACTTGCGTTGAAGCTAAACGTGCTGTTGCCCGTGATGACTGTTCCTCCATTGGTGAACACTGCTCCTTGGATGTAGGCGATTTCGCCTTCCAGATTTTCGCCCATCTCACCCGGTGTGATGACCTGCGGTTCGGGAAGAGGGTTGCCTGTTGAGATGACTTCGACTTGCGAGATGCCATCGGGACCCACTTCAAGCAAACCATTGTACTCGCTCAATTCAGCGGTCATGGTCAATTCGTCGCCCGGTTGTGGGTCAGCAAAGCCATTTTGGGACCAGTCTCCGCCGGGATAGAGGGCGATGCCGGCAGTTTCATCCTGCAAGTAGCGGACAATTCCCAAGTTGCCGTCGGAGGTCACAATGCCCGTGACGGTGACAGTTTGCCCTACGCCATAGTTGGTGCGAGCGTCCAAGATGTCGGTTTGGCTCCACAAAGTGGAAGCGACAAAAATCAAGGAGATGGAGAGGAGTGATGTTTTCATGTCAATCGAGATGGTTGGGTTAGAAGCGGATGCGAACAGATAAATTGGTTCGGAATCCATACCCCATGTAGACACTAGCGGAGCCAGCGTCGAAGTTGTTTTCACTGAAGGCGTATTTGCGGTCGGCGTCTGTGAAGTACCATTCACCGTATGCATCGTTGTTTTGTGCGTTGCTGAGGTAAACGGTGTTGAGCAGGTTGAAAATGCTCAAGCGGAAATCCATGTTGGTCCCATTGAGATCCAATCGGTAACCCGCGTGAAGATCAAGCAATCCGTAGGTGGGAATCTGCCAAGACTGCCGCCCTTCGTTTTCGCCGTTCAAGCTGAAGGGATCAAAGTCCGCAAAGTGCCGGCTGAAAACGGTAAAACGCGGTTTCAAATAAAGTTGCTTGTACGTGTATTTCAGCGATACGCTGTATTGGCTTTGGGGTGAATCTCCCACGGACACCCCTTCGGCGTTGTATTGAACGACTGCAACATTGCCCTCTACGTCGATGTAGGGGAGATTTGAGTCGTCGTCCAATAGCACGAGGCTATCTTCAGAGCTGGTCCAGCGCCAATCGCCCAAACTGGCATAGCCTTCAATGGTGAGTCGAGGGTTTAGCTGCCATGCGACATCTGTCTCGAGGCCTTTGTGCAAGGCACTCATGGAATTTACATTGGCGCGAACGATGTCGCCCTCAACGGTTTCGAATCGAAGCAAGGATTGGAGCGGTCGGTTTTGCCAATCCGTATAGTATGCATTGACGTTTACGCTAAATGGATACTTGCTAAAACTGTATCCCCATTCCGCGGAGTTGATGCGTTCATTTTCGACATTTTCCACGAATTTGTTTTCGAAGTCCACCACGTTTCGGAAAACCGGGGTTCGATTGAGGTGTCCCAGGTTCACGAAGGTGTTCGCGTATTCGGAAAGGTTGTAATTGCCTCCTGTTTTGAGGGTGAATCCCGGCAGCCATTTCCATCCGCTGGTCTTGTCGGTGCCATCTTCATTGGCTGCAGCGAAATAATCGACGCTTTTGTAGCCTTGGGTGACACCGCTCACGTTGAAGAAGGCATTCCAGAGGTATCCTTTGTACTCGAGCAGCGCAAAAGCTCCACCCCAGCGCACAAAGGCATCGTTGTGGTAGCCAATTTTGTCACCCACCATGCGCATGTTCGATTCGGCATTTGCATTGCGCGTATCGACGAAATAGTCTCCACCGAGCAAATCATAAACTTCCGCATAGTGCTCTCCTTGGTAGGTCCGGAAATCCAATCCGCCGGACAAGGTGACTTGTTCCGAAGTTTCGTGCCGAAACGTAGACAAAAACCCGTACCAATAATGGTTATTGAATAGCTTTCGCATGATTCGCCCTGATTTGAGCAATGAATCGCTGTAAGTGGGGTCAATGGGCGGTCCGAAGAGTCCGCCAATGGTATTGGAGTTGTAAAATTTTTGGAAATCAACCTGGCCATTCGCCGTATAGTCGCCTCCTCCTAAGCTGTTTTCCAGCCGTGTTCCTCCACCAAAGCCATAACTGGCATACGCCATATTGGAGATGTACAACTTCTCCGTAGCTCGCCAGCTGTGACGAACCGAGAAGAGGGGTTTGTGGTACTTGTTCTGGCGCTCGTACAGCACGTTGTTATTGACCTCGCCCCAATGCACATTGTAGGTGTCCCCGTAGCTGACTATTCCCGTGGTGTCGATGAAGTCAGTGGAAGAAACGATTTCTTCAAAATCATCAGAAGATCCATAGCCGTAAGCCTGATTCAATGAGTCGTATGCGGCCAATTCCTCCTGCTGCAGCAAGGTGCCATCATTGAAAATGCCGTCGTAGCCTTGGCTGTATGCCATCAATTCGGCGTATTCTTCATCTGTTCCTTCGAACAAAGAGCGCGCGTACTCCTTATTGTGTGTCGCAATGCGCTGCTGGTATCCCCGCGCCGCATTTTGAGACGGCGAGCCCGTGGCACTCACGGAAAGCGTATGGTTGCCAAGGGCTTTTTGCACCTTCACATAGTAAAAGAATGCACGGTTATAATCTTGTTGAAAATAGCCTTGGCGATTCTGGAAGCTGCCCGCCATGGTATAGCCCCATCCGCCGTCCAATCGACCGCTGGTGTGCCCAATTGAAGTTCGGCTGAATCCGAAGCTACCGAATTCCTGCTTGACAGAAGTTTTTCGCGATGATTCAATGCCAGAGGTTACGATGTTTACTGTGCCGCCGATGGCTGGGAGAGCGAGTTTGGAGGCGCCGAGTCCCCGCTGCACTTGCATGGTTTGGGTCACCAAGTCAAGGCCAAACCAATTGTTCCAAAATACGGAACCGCTTTCCATGTCATTCACGGGAATTCCATCCACGAGGACAGAGACGTTTCGCTGTTTGAAACCCCGGATGGAAATGGAAGGTCCATTGTCGTCTGAGCCTGCTTGGGTCGCATAAACACCGGGCGTTGAATTCAGGATCATCGGGATGGGTTGTGATCCCAATTCCTCTTGGATTTGAACCGGTTTGATGTTGGAAAATGCCACCGGTGTTTCGCGTTCAATCGCAACATCTGCCACTACCTGAGCTTCTTGCAAGACAATGGTGCTCAACTTGAAGTTGGATTGCACCAGTTGTCGGTTGATCTCAATGGTTCGTGTTTGGGATTCGTATCCGATGTACTGCACGGTGATTTCGTGACTGCCATAAGGCAAACTCACGGCGTATTTGCCATCAAAGTCTGTTGCGACACCTGTATTTCCAATGCGAACGGTTGCCTGAATAAGGGCTTCACCGGTGATGGCATCGGAGACAATGCCGGTCAAGGTTCCCGTTTGGGCAGCAGCAGACAGCGCGCCAAAAGTGAGCGCTGTGAGCACAAAGATTGACCTCAACATGAATTATCTAACCAACACTTGGTGGGCAAACGTGCGTCCTCCTGCGAAATGCAGTTGGACCAAATAGGCACCCGCGTGCAGGTTGTCGACAGTCCAACGGAGTGCTGCGGTTTCGTTGCGCTGATCGTATATGCGTGCACCTTGGATTCCAAAAATCGAGACCCGCTCAATGGATTGGTCCGCTTCGATGGTGATGGTGCCATCGACCGAAGGGTTGGGATACACCAAAGTGGCAATGTTTTGTGTCGTTGTTTCCACTTGGCTGGGATTGCAAGCGCAGCTGTGGCTGCCCAAACCGTCCCAGGTATTCACGGCCAAGGTGTCATATTCTGCGAATGTGTTGAAACTGATGGGGGGGATGGTTACTCCTTGCTGGACTTCGTATTTGCGGCGCAACGTGTGGTTGGAAGTGAGCCAAGTGGCGCCATCTCCGATGTCGATGTAGCCATTGGCTTCGTCGTTGGTCCATGCCACCCCAGGATCTTCGCCTGGCTTGCCGAAAATGTCCACCACGTTGTCACCATTTTTGACCAATACCAAGGCGTCATCGCCGTTCATATAAGTAGGGGCCGGGTATGGATTGTCCAATTGATCTGCAAATGCCTGCATGGCAGGATCGACTGCTGGTGAAATTGCGCCACCACCCAACTCAACATCTTCTGTTTGTCCATTGACCAATACCCAAGTTCCGAATGCGTCGATGGTACCGAGTAAGTCCACCCAATCCGTCGCTGTGCCCTCGCCATTGCTCCATCGTTGGAGTTGATAAGCGGATAAGTCAATCGCTTCGCTGGTTGGGTTATAAAATTCCAATCCTTTGTTATTCCCTGTTCCCTCCATGTATTCGGAAATGAAAATATCCGTGCATTGCGCATTGGAGAAGAGAGGCATCAAGAGGGCTGCGCCCAAAAGCTGAGTAGTGAATCGCATGTGATAAGGTTTCGTGTGAATTCGCCGCAATTTAATGTCGAAATTGCCCAAGTCAATGAGAACTTTTGAATTCGAACACATTCGCGACCACTGCCTTTCAAAAATGGCTGTGACTGAGTCGTTCCCATTTGATGAAAACACCATGGTTTGGAAAGTCGCCGGCAAGGTTTTTGCCATTGCGAATGTGGATGATTTCCATGGTGTTTCGCTCAAATGCAATCCCGAACGGGCCATTGAACTGCGGGAGCAGTTTGAAGGCATTCGCCCGGGATGGCACCTCAATAAAAAACATTGGAATTCGGTGAGTGCTGAGCTGGACGTGGAATGGAGCTTAGCGCGTGATTTGCTCGATCATAGCTACGCTTGTGTGGTTCAAGGTTTGACAAAAAAATCCCGAATGGAGCACGGGTTATAAACAGCATCGCTTGCGTTGCCTCGTTCCTGCTTATTCTTGTAACATGGAGCTGACAACACTGGATTGGGCAATCGTCGTGGGATACTTTGCCCTTGCACTTGTCATTGGTTTATGGGCCTCGCGCGATGCAGGCAAAAACGCCAAAAGTTTTTTTCTCGCCGGTCGCAATATGCCTTGGTGGTTGTTGGGAATCAGCATGGTGGCTACGACCTTTTCCACCGACACGCCAAATTTGGTCACGGGACTGGTCCGTGAGCAAGGGGTGAGCGGCAACTGGGGGTGGTGGGCATTTCTGCTCACCGGCATGCTCACGGCATTTGTATATGCGCGCCTTTGGCATCGCTCCGGCGTTTTGACAGACATCGAGTTTTACGAATTGCGCTATGGTGGAAAACCGGCGGCCGTGTTGCGCGGATTCCGGGCGCTCTACTTGGGCTTGGTTTTCAACGTTCTGGTGATGGGGACGGTTTCTTTGGCAGCGATCAAATTGGGAGGAATTTTGATGGGCTGGCCCGGTTGGTTGACGTTGACCATTACGGGTGTTATTACGCTTTCTTATAGTGCTCTAGGAGGATTGCGGGCGGTGATTTTGACCGATATGGTGCAATTTGTGTTGGCGATGATCGGATCCATTTGGGCCTGTGTTTACATTTTGGATTTGGAGGCCATTGGCGGCTTGTCCAATTTGCTGGCCCATGCCGAAGTATCCACGAAAACCGCTATGCTCCCCGATCTGCATGATGCCAGTCAATGGGTTCCCATCTTGTTGGTTCCGCTTGCTGTTCAATGGTGGGCGAGCTATTACCCTGGAGCCGAACCTGGCGGTGGAGGATACATTGCACAGCGCATGTTCAGCGCCAAGAATGAATCGCATGCCATGGGCGCCACGCTTTTGTTCAATGTTGCGCATTATGCGCTTCGTCCGTGGCCGTGGATTTTGATCGCCTTGGCTTCTATCGTCGTGTTCCCTGAATTGAGTGATTTGCAGGCTGCATTCCCGGACATTCCCGCAGACAAATTGGGCCATGACTTGGCTTATCCAGCAATGCTATCCTTGCTTCCACCCGGTCTCTTGGGATTGGTGGCGGCCTCCTTGCTCGCGGCATTTATGAGCACCATGTCCACGCAATTGAATCTAGGAGCGAGTTATTTGGTCAATGATTTTTGGGTGCGATTCATTCGTCCAGATGCAACGGACAAAGAACAGGTCGCTGCCGGCCGCATTACGACGATCCTATCCCTCATTCTCGGAAGTGGATTGGGCTTGCTGCTCACCGATGCGGGGCAAGCCTTTAACCTACTTCTGCTCATTGGTGCGGGCACAGGAGGCTTGTTCATCCTTCGCTGGTTTTGGTGGCGGATCAATGCTTGGACAGAGCTTGTGGCCATGGCAGGATCATTGATCGTCGCGGGCTATTTTACGTTCGTACATGACCATTTGGTTGATATGGCTTGGGCTTCCCACGAAAAACTGGTTTGGGGTTCTTTGATCACCACGTTGATTTGGGTCATTGGGACTTGGCTTACGCCCCCGGAATCGGAAAAAACCCTTCGTCATTTCGTTGCCAAAGTACGACCGGGTGGACCCGGGTGGAAGCGCTATGGTACGGGAGCTGATTCGGCAGCTGAAGCGGAGCAGGGCTGGGCGCTGCCACGTGGGATTTTATCGATGCTCTTGGGCAGCGCAGGAGTTTA
Source organism: Flavobacteriales bacterium (assembly GCA_016777435.1). GTDB lineage: Bacteria > Bacteroidota > Bacteroidia > Flavobacteriales_D > Sanyastnellaceae > UA16. The sequence goes on along the minus strand of JADHRK010000005.1, from coordinate 10,818 downwards.
TGCGGCATTGTTTGCTGTAGGCTCTTGGCTGTATGACGATCGGACGACAGCCGGCTTGCTCGCTGCGGTTGCAGCTGTTTGTGTGGGAGCAATTGCATGGATCAATCGTTCTCGTGCATGAAGTGTGCGGTTTCTGCTCCGGGCCGCATCTGTCTCTTTGGCGAACACCAGGATTATTTTGGCTTTCCCGTGGTTGCGTCTGCCATTGATCTGCGCGCAACCATTGAAAGTTCTTCACGAACGGATAGGCTCGTGCATTTGCACTTGGCAGATTTGGACCAGCAATTCACGTATGATTTGGATGGCCTCCCAGAACCGAATCCGCGGGACTATTGGTTGATCGCCCTTCACCTCGCCAGGCGGGAAGGCTGGTTGCCCGAATGGGGTTGGAATGCGCGTGTTGCGAGCCAAATCCCGATGCGTGCCGGGGCCAGCAGTTCTTCTGCATTATTGGTGGCATGGTGTGCCCTGATCGCTGAGCGCAGGGGAATGAGTTGGCGACAAGAATGGGTTGCTCATGCGGCGTGGCGTGCAGAGGTGGAGTGGTTTGATGAGCCTGGAGGCATGATGGATCAAACCGTTTGCGCTTTAGGAGGCACCCAGTCCATCACTTTTGATCCCGATTTTCAAACCACTCTTCTCACGGAGCCTTCGGGTTGTTGGGTCTTATTTGATTCTCATCAAGCCAAGGACACCTTGGGCGTACTGGCACGGGCCAAAGACCGTCGATTGGAGCTGCTGCAGGAATGGGAAGATCACGGACAATCCAATTGGAATGTGCGGCCGCCTTTTTTTCCGAGTCATTGGGATGCGGAGGACCAACGATTGATGATGACCACGTTGGAAAATCGGCGCATTTCTGCAGAGGGCACATCGGCGTTGGCGCAAAAAAATCCAGTTTTGGAGCGAATAGGGAGGCTTCTGGTCGCGCATCATCAATGGTTAAGTAAGGGCATTGCGGTGTCCACCCCTCGCATCGATGGTATTTTAGCCAGTGCCCATTCGGCAGGTGCGCTGGGCGGTAAAATCAACGGTTCAGGCGGGGGAGGTACCGGTTTTGTGCTGTGCCATCCCGAGCATTTGGACGGCGTAATGGCTGCAATAGCCAATGCACACGGAGAGCCCATTCCGATTGCATTAGGAGCAGAAGGCGTGCGCTTGGAAGACTCGATAAATTGATACCTTCACGTCATGAGATGCGATCGAATTTTGATTTTGGCAGCGGGAAGAGCGTCGCGCATGAAGCGCAGTGCTGCCGAAGTATTCCAGGATTTGAGTCTCTCCCCAAAGGCATTGGAACATGATGCATTGAATCGGCCAAAACCGATGATTCGGGTTGGATCCGACGGTGAACCCTTGCTGCAATTCATTCTGGAACAAGCGCTTCGAGCAGGGTTCACTGAGGCCACCTTGGTGTTGCATCCGGATGATGCCATCACCCGGCCCTTTGTAACGGACTGGAATGAAACGCCGACGGGCCTCAAAATGCAGGTTGGTTGGGCGTGGCAGGATCAACCGCTCGGCACGGCGCATGCGGTGCAGTGTGCGCTCCAGCAAGACCCCATCGCAGCGGATCATGCGTTCGTGCTTTGCAATGGGGACAATGTCCCCACGCGACAGTCGCTGGCCAGATTGAGGAGTGAACCGAACGGACAGGCCGTTTTGGCATACGACCGGGATCATTTGGGTTTGCCAACTGCGAAAACCAAAGATTTCGCCATTTTGGAAGCCATCGGCAATCGCCTTCAGTCCATTGTCGAAAAGCCCCATCCAGACGCGGTGGATCGAATGCAAAAAAATGCCGGGACGGTCCATGTCTCCATGAATTTATTTCGGTTGAATGCCGGTGTGCTTTTGCCCGTTCTTTCTGAGCTGCGGCCGCACCCTACACGCGGAGAGTTGGAGCTGCCGACAGCCGTGCAGCACATGGTGGATGCGGGCATTTCCATTGAATGGATTGAGGCCAAGGATGCGGTGTTGGATTTGACCCGTCTCGCCGATGTGGCAGGTGTGCAGCGGGGGTTGAGAATTCTGTCTCCTTTTGAACTCGAAGTATGCGCAAGTACTCCCGCAGACGTGCAAACGGCTTGGGACGCGGGTGCACACCGCGTAGAACTTTGCGCCCACTGGCCGTGCGGGGGCTTGACTCCTCCCGAAACGGACATTCGAAGCTCGGTCGGGGCGGGTGTTCCGGTCCATGTTTTGATTCGACCCCGAGCCGGACATTTTCATTTCAACGAAGCTGAAAAGGCTTGGATGACGGATCAGATCGCGGCTTCATTCGAAGCGGGAGCCATCCGCGCGGTCGTCGGGGGGCTGGATCGGCATTCTCGACTCGACATCGAACAATTGGAAGCATGGGCGATGCGATTTGGAGGCCACCGATTGGTGGTGCATCGGGCACTCGACGCCAGCACGGATTGGAGGTCGGATGTGGAGGCGCTTCAGCGCATTGGAATTCACCGGTTGCTGAGCAGTGGGGGGGCTGAAACGGCCATTCAAGGAAAAGAAAACATCAAACATGCGCTGCTTTTAGGCTTTGATGTCACGGTCGGGAGTGGGGTTCGCCCGAATCAATTGGTTGATTGGCAGCGCGCCGGTGCGCATTCATTTCACGCGTCTTGCCGGCGAGAGGTCAATCGAAGCACGGCGTATTTTGACGGGCGCGATTTTCCGGTGAATGCGGAAGAAGTCGCGGCGTGGTTCAGTTGAACTGCTAGGTGCACTACATTTGAGTATGGGATATTCAAGGCTGATCGGCCATTTGATTTTGTTGACGGTTGTCATGTCAAGTTGCATTCAGCCGGAGGTCCAACCGGTGACACGCGCCATCATTCCTGCGCCAACTGCCGCCAATTGGTCAGAAGATAGCAAAGCACAGATCCATTGGAATGGCGATTGGCATTGGACGATAGATACCGAATGGGACAAACGCCAAATCGTTTGGAAAGCTTGGTTGCCGGGAAAGTCGAATCCCAAGGGATTGTCTATTCGCATGGAACGTGCCGTGGGATATGCCGTCGAAGGGTATTCGCTTCGCATCGATGACGATGGAGTGTCCATTGAGGCGAGCGAGGAGGCAGGGGCATTTCATGCATTGACCACGTTGCGTTGGATGTTGCCCCCAGATTCGGATAACGAGGGAACTTGGGCCTTGCCACATGTTTCCATATCGGATGCGCCGAGGTTCGAACACCGCGGACTGCTGTTGGATTGCTGCAGGCATTTCATGGATCCAGATTTTGTCATGCGTACCATTGACCTGCTGGCTTTGCACAAGATGAATGTCTTGCATTGGCACTTAACAGAAGATCAAGGCTGGCGCATTGAAGTGGGTGCGTATCCGGAATTGACCTCCACGGGTGCGTGGCGAGCGGAAGACGACGGCTCGCGGCATGGTGGATTTTATACCAAAGCCCAAATCCGTGAAATCGTCGCGTACGCCGCAGACCGTAACATCACGGTCATTCCTGAAGTCGAACTGCCCGGGCATAGCCGGGCCGCCATTGCGGCCTACCCCTGGCTTAGTTGCACCGGAGATTCGTTGGAGGTTCCTCATGATTGGGGAGTATTCAAGGATATTTATTGCGCGGGTGAAGACACAACGTTTCGATTTTTGGAAACCGTCCTATTGGAAGTGATGGATCTGTTTCCGTCGGAATACATCCACATTGGCGGCGATGAAGCGCCGAAAGTGCGCTGGGAATCGTGTCCGAAATGCCAGCGACGCATCCAAGAAGAAGGGTTGCACGATGCGCACGAATTGCAATCGTGGTTCATCACTCAAATTGGTTCCTTTCTGGCCGACCACGGACGCAAGTTGATTGGATGGGATGAGATTTTGGAGGGAGGTTTGCCCGATGGTGCAACCGTTCAGTCATGGCGTGGCATGCAAGGAGGTCGCGATGCAGTTGCGATGGGGCGGGATGCGATCATGTCGCCTACCTCGCACTGTTACTTCGATTATCCGGTAGAATCCATTGATTTGGAGCGTGTGTATGGCTTTGAACCGGAGCCCGAAGGCCTTGAAGGCTCCGGGCGAATTCTAGGCGGTGAATGCAACATGTGGTCAGAACGGGCGCCTCAGGAATTGGTGGACTCCAAAGTTTTTCCGCGCATTGTGGCCATGAGCGAGGTTCTTTGGAGTTCAAAATCGCAACGGGATTGGAACGGTTTTCAGGAGCGAATGGAATTGCATTACAGCCGATTGGATGCTTGGAATGTCGATTACGGGTGGGAGGCGGTTCCCATTGATTTATCATGCGAAGCTGCAGCGCAAACCGGACGGATCACGGTGGAGTTGGACCGAGCAATTTCTGGCATTGAAGGGGATGTGTCTTGGGAAACCGAGGGAATCCAAAGCCGGATTTCACAGGCGTTTGATGCGCCTTTTGAGGTCACAGGAGAGGGAGCGTTGGTCGTCGAGCTGCGTCGGAACGATGCAGCGGTTGGAAAACCATGGCGTTTTCCACTGGCCGGGCATGTGGGGGTATTTCAGCCCGTAGAATTGGACCATGCATTGAATGCATACTATCCGGGCGGAGGCCAGCAAGGATTGGCCGATGGTCGATTGGGATCCATGGATTTTCGCGATGGTTGCTGGCAGGCAACGCATGGGGAGGATATGGGTGTGAGATTGTCCCTGAATGAGGAGCTGCAAGTTGATTCGCTGAGCATGCAGTTTTACCTGTACCAGGACGCGTGGATTTTTGTGCCGGATTCGGTGCGGTTTCAATGGTCCCTAGATGGTGAGAATTGGAAGGGCGATTGGTCCATCCAGACCGAGTGGAATGGAGCGGATTCGTTCGTTCAGAATGAAATCCAAGGCGTTATTCGCTTGGCTGTTCCGGTCAATTCAAGGGCAAAATACATCCGATTCGAGGCGCTAAATCCCGGACCTTGTCCGCTTTGGCATGATGCAGCCTCGTCGGACTCGTGGTTATTCTTGGATGAGTTGGTGGTGCACGCAAACTGAGCGTCTGCGGTTTCAACAGGGAACCCCCCAAACGGTCAGCAAGCCGAGCAGGTCTGGCGTGCTGACTGCTCCATCTCCATCGAGGTCCAGTAGGGCAGGAGCCCCATTGCTTCCGCCGTCGGTGAATTCACCGAAATGAACCAAGAGCAGCAACAAGTCATAGAGGTTGCGAACTCCATCGGCATTGAAATCACCAGCACAATTTGTGGGGTCAATCAGCAGTGGAAAGGCGTATGCTTCAGCCAGTAAGAAAGCATCTACCCCCACCACTTGTCCGATTGCTCGACCGGGAAAGTCATCTTGTGGAGGATGAATGCCTCCCCAGATGCGCGACAATGCACTTTGATCCGCAGCATCCCGGTAGGTCGCCCATTGCAGTTCAAATTCGGCAGAGGGGCCATCTTCAAACACCAAAAAATCGTGGGCCTCAATCGGGAATGATCCCAACCCGCCTGGGAAGTATTCGTCTCCGGTCAAGAGGCAGAGTACTTCCGCTGCGGCTCGGCTAAATGTCGAATGTCCGCTCACGTATCCCGCAAATGGCGGGGTTACAAACGTGGGGCGTTGATACGGCCACCAATTGCTCGCTCGTATCCAACCAACACCCGCTTGGTTCAGGGCGGGAACTGCGATGTAGTCGGGCCCACGCCAAGCGAGGACTTTCAATTCATGCACGTATTCGTTTTCAATTCCGCGCAATTCCACCGGGTCAGCAGCGGTGATCAATTCGATTTTACCCGGAATGAGCGGCAGACCGGCGCCATGGTAATTGGGTTGCTCGGGGTCGGAAGATTGGCCGCGATCGGCCATCCACCGTATGGCCGATACCGGACGTACGTAATCGTACCAACCCTTGTTGCTCCATGCGGAAATCGCTGCATCGTGCATGGCGCCACCCATCGCGAAATACCCCAATACATCCCAGTCCAGAGGGGCGAGTGGCTCACCATTCCCCCGCCACCGACGCTCAATTTCTGGACGGTCATTGATGTAATTCAATAAGGTAAACCAATGTCCCGGAGGTGTTTCAGAATCCGGACCATCGGCCCAGAATTCCGCCAAAACCCGGGTGAAGTCCCCGCGCAAGACCTCCTGAGCGAGGTAGGGTTCGCCGGTGGCCGGGTTGAGCGAATGGCCCACTGTAGATCCGGGATGTTGGATCAGGCCACTTTCGGATTGGTAATAGCTGCGAGCCTGTTCCAAAGACGCTGGGATGAACCCATTCAGCCCAAACGCGCCGGGGCTGATATCCCAAACGGTTGAATCTGTGGGGTCCAAATGACTGGACCAAAGGCTCACTAGAGAATGTCCCCACTTGTAGTCGCTTTCAAGGTCCGTGTCTTCTGTTGGGTCGATGAGAGGCGGTAAAGGTGCTTCGTGGTAGACCGTATAATCGCTCCCAAACCGGCTGTAAACGGTTGTGTCGCTTGCATCCATTGCGAATGGCTGGACGTTTCCCCATTCGGCACTCAAAAAATCGGGCGATGCGTTGGTGCCTTCGTTGCCGGATTGGTCAATGAACGCTGCCAATTGCAGCGGTTGCCAGCGGTTTGGGAAGAACATATTCGGATTTCCGGGTTCGTCCATGACAAGGTTCCAATTGACGGGGTTGTAATACGTGTTTTGGTAATCGATTTCTTCAAAAGCGCCGTCTTGGAGGCCAAAGGAGATGTATTGTTCCGCCAAGTAATTTCCCAGAGCTCCCGCGTCGTGCTCCAGGTTGCCCGTAGTGTATTCTGTAGAATGGAAGGCGGTGTCAAACCCGAGTTGCTCCATCTGCGAATGGAGATGCGTCATGATGCGATCGCGGCGCGGCGCATTTTCGAAGCGGTGGAGCATCAAGCGGTAGCTGCCATAACTGATGGATCGCTCCCGCGCCGCTTTTCGTTCTGGGTTATTTTCTACTTGCACCAGGGAATCCCAATTGCAGGCAAAGTCTCCGACGGTGTTTCCGAGCAGCCAGGGTTGGGGGGCAATGGAACTCGGGGTGGCCCAAGCGGCCCAAGCATCATAGGAAAGAGCGGACTGATGCCACAAATTTCGAGCATGGACCGTGGGCCGGGCCCGGTCGTTTCGAATGCCAACCAGTAAGGCTTCGTTCCAAAGCCGTGCGACACTGTGCGTCGCCAGAGTCGGCCAATCCTCGAGGGGCATTCCGCTGCAATCTAGCCCTGCCTCTGGATAAAAGCATGAGTTGTCATCCGTTTGAGCGGCAATGTTGTAGTTGCATGCGAACGGTTCTGTGCATCCCATTTGAAACCAGGGTTGCGATCCAGGTTCAAGAATCTGGTAAACGCTGTCTGCAGAGAATGGGCCATGCGCGCTAATTAAGCCGCTGGGCCAGCGGATGTTCATGGAGTCAACCTCGGTCGACTCTCCGAGTCCGAAGTGGACAATGAACGAGCTTGCCCCGGAGTAACCTTGCCCACAATTGATCTCGTCCATGCGTGTTTTTCCGTCAAAATGAACCTCGACGCGCGCTCCAATGGCCGAACGATTGGAGGCTGTTCCTTCCAATTCAAACCCGATGAAGTGGCCCGATTCATTTTGATTCTCCAGAATCTGAAACCCCGGTTGTGTCGGAGATCCCGTTGTTGCAATCGCCAAGTCCAAATCGCCGTCGCGATCAAAATCACCCGTTGCCAATCCGTAATCGGAATGATTGTGTTCCAGAATGGCGTCGCCCTCGCTGACCAAAGCAAACGTTAAGTCGCCGATGCCCCGGTACAACTTGTTCGCAGTGGGGGCGAATGCGTAATCATTGACGAGGTACAAGTCCCATTCCGTATCTAAATTATAATCAAACCAGACACATCCCCACGTCATTCCAGAATCATCGACTCCAGCTGAATCTGCGATGGGGGTGTAGGTGCCATCGCCGTCATTGAGAAACAATTCGCTGGGGTACAAATCGGTGATGTAGAGGTCGAGCCATCCATCGTGGTTGATGTCTGCCACATCCACACCCATGCAATTTCCTTGGTAATCCAAACCCACTGCGGCTGCACTTTCAGAAAACGTACCGTTGCCGTTGTTTTCAAAAAACTTGTTGACTTGATTGCCGTCATGTGTGACGTAGAGGTCTTGATCGCCATCGTTGTCGGAATCGAAAAACACGCAACCCATTCCGATGCCTGTATCCACTGTACCCGTAGGAAACGTTACATTTTGAAACCCCTGACCCCCCAAATTCCGGTACATTGCATTGTGGCTGTTCATGTTGACCACATAGACATCTAGCCAGCCATCTCCATCGTAATCAGCCACATGGAGGCTTCGACAAGGACCTTCATTGCCAAAGTTGAAGGCAACGGTCGCATCGTCAAATGTGCCATTGCCATTATTGAGAAAGAGCCGATTGGCATCCAAATAATTGCCCGTAATTAAATCGGACCAACCATCGTTGTTGATGTCGGCCCATACGGCTGCGTTGCTATTGCCGGGATCATCCACTCCAGCGGCCTCAGCGATTTCTTCAAAGTGCATGCCTCCGGTGTTCCGGAAGAGGTGATTTGGCCCTTGTTTTGTTGCCACGTAAATATCTTCCCAGCCGTCGCCGTCAAAGTCTGTCACCGCGGCGGCATGATGCAGGCCAAGCTCGTTCACGTTGGCGCTGACGGAAGCATTTGTAAATAGGATGGTTTCCTGAGCGCCAATCGTTCGGGAAAGCATCCCCAAAATAACCAAGCTGATCGGGAAAAAACGGGTGAGGTGAATGTGCAGGAATTGAAGCATGAACGGGATTGCAAGATACACCCAATCTCGATTTTGTCACTTGAGGCAAGTGAATCGAATGCTTGTTTTTGGTTATTAGTGGGTGAAAATGAATAATTAAGCTGCTAAAAAAAGCAATTAGAAGTGTTTGTGTGTAATATTGCATGGTAATTCACGGCGAAGTTTGCAGGCATCGCCTTGAAAAACAAGTAGATTGTTAGGGTGAAAGGACGCAGGGGTGCGTCCTTTCTGTTTTTCCTGAATTTCAATGGGTTCGATGCTTGCATAGACTGGAATCTCCATTATATTTGCACCCTCTTAGGGAAAAATTCAGTCGAAAGCATATGGCTCATCACAAATCCTCATTGAAGCGCATTCGTTCCGATCGCACGAAAGCAGCTCGTAACCGTTACCAGCACAAAACGACTCGAAATGCCGTTCGTGCATTGCGGGCAACTACGGACCCCAAGAAAGCGGCAGAGATGCTTCCAACCGTTTCGGCCATGTTGGACAAGCTGGCGAAGAACAATGTGATCCACCAGAATAAGGCGTCCAACCTCAAATCGAGTTTGACCGTTCACGTATCGAAGCTCTGAGCTGTCGATAAAAGGTATTGATTAGCCTCCTGGAAACAGGAGGCTTTTTTTTGCTCAATTTTGAGCAAGATGCGCTTTCAAGTGGGTTCGACAAGCTTATGAGATGCAGAAAGAGAGGGGAAGGCCACGTGAGAAAATGATATTGGAAGGGGCTCAAGCAATGACGAATGGAGAGCTTTTGTCCATCATGCTTGGATCGGGTGTGCGAGGTCGTCCCGTCCAGGAAGTAGCTCAGGCATTATTGAATGTAGCCAGCGGGGACTTGGCGGTGTTGTCAAAAATGCCCCCACAGGGATACACGTTGGTGGAGGGAATTGGCATCGCGAAGGCTGTTCAGATTTCAGCAGCTTTGGAGTTGGGCCGGAGGCGTCAGGTTGCGTCTCAAGGAAAAAAAACCGTCGAGGTTATCCGTTGTTCTAAAGATCTATACCGCAGGTTTTCATTGAGGTTATCGGACCTTGGACATGAAGAGTTTTGGCTGTTGCTGTTGAATCGCTCCAATGCGGTCATGAGTGAAGTCATGGTCAGCCGAGGAGGCCTGACAGGAACAATTGCGGACCCCAAGATCATCTTTTCCAAAGCATTGGCTATGGGGGCCGCCGCAATTGTAGCAGTGCACAACCATCCATCGGGCAATAGAAGACCAAGTCGAGCGGACCGCGAACTCACAAAAAATCTGCATTGGGCAGGAAAAATGTTGGATTGTCCGTTGTTGGACCACCTCATTGTTGCGGGTGACGACTATTTTAGCTTCGCCGATGCTGGCGAATTGTAACGCTCAATCTGTTTTGAAAACACTGCTAACCATTGTTGGAGCTCGACCTCAGCTGATGAAAGCCGCTGCATTTAGCCATGCGGTAGAAGCGCAGAAAGATGAGCTGAGGCAGGTTTTGCTCCATACCGGGCAGCATTTTTCGCACAACATGTCGGGGCGATTTCAGGAGGAGTTAGATCTTCCAGAAATCGATGTGCAACTGGAGGTAGATGCAGATCCATTCATTCGAATGGGGCAAATGATGCGGGGTGTGAGCGATGCCATTGAAGCGCGTGATCCTGATGCCGTGGTTGTGTTTGGTGATACGGATTCGACCTTAGCAGCAGCGATGGCCGCTTCACGTGCCCAAGTTCCCGTGGTGCACATTGAGGCTGGCTTGCGTTCTTTTGATCGTCGAATGCCTGAGGAGCAAAACCGAATATTAACGGACCAATTGAGTGATGTCTTGTTCTGTCCTTCTGATTCTGCGATCAAGCAGCTTGCATCGGAAGGGATTTTCACGGAGAATCGCCCCGGGTTGCTTGTTCAAGCGGTGGGCGATTTGATGCTGGATACCGCGCGGTTTTTTGGAGGTGCGCCGGTCGCTAACAAAGCAAGTAAGACCCGGAAGATTTTATTGACCTTGCATCGTCCATCGAATGTAGATGACCAAATGGTGTTGCGGAGGTGGATAGAGGCCATTGGGAAGCAGGTTCAGGAACAAGGTGTTCAGGTGATTTTCCCGGTCCATCCAAGAACGCGAAAGGGGTTGATTGCAG
>JADHRK010000111.1 GCA_016777435.1 Flavobacteriales bacterium | reverse complement strand
TGGAATTGGATTTCATTGGTCCGGTAGAAGACGAATTGTACCAAGGTGAACTGCAAGCCATGGCAGATGCACAACAAGCGGTTAAGGTTCGATTTCTCGGAGGAATGCCCCCGTCGGAATTGGCGCCTCATTTCGAAGCAGCTCATTTTTTGCTGTCTTCGACGACGCAAGAAAACTTTGGCCATTCCATTGTCGAATCCTGGGCCCACGGCTGTCCCGTGTTGATCAGTGATCGGACACCTTGGAGGCAACTGCAGGAAAAGGGAATCGGTTGGGATTGGCCATTGGAAGAGGACGTTTGGCAATCAGGTTTGTCCGAGGCGATGGCATTGGATGCGGCAAGTTGGGCCTCCATGTCGGAACGAGCGAGGGATTTTTTCAAAACCCATGTTCGCAATGACGCGGCGGAAAGGGCTAACTTGGAGTTGTTTCAACCATGAACCGCATTCAACAATTATTCGGCATTCAGCATCCCATTATCCAGGCGGGAATGATTTGGTGCAGTGGATGGGAATTGGCCAGTGCGGTGTCGAATGCAGGCGGATTGGGCATCATTGGAGCGGGCTCCATGTATCCGGAAGTATTGCGGGATCAGATCGAGAAGTGCAAGGCGGCCACGGATCGTCCATTTGCTGTAAATGTGCCGCTTTTGTACCCATCGATTGAAGAGCACATGGCGACGATCGTAGAGCTCAAAGTGCCCATTGTATTCACCAGTGCGGGCAATCCGAAGGCATGGACCCGGGAATTGAAATCACACGGGGTTAAGGTCGTTCATGTGGTGAGCAGCGTGAAGTTTGGACGGAAGGCACAAGCGGCTGGAGTGGATGCGGTTGTTGCAGAAGGTTTTGAAGCAGGAGGTCACAACGGCCGGGAAGAGACCACAACCATGTGCTTGGTTCCGGCTGTGTCGGATGCTTTGGACGTACCGGTCATTGCAGCCGGAGGAATTGGGGATTCGCGCTCGATTGTGGCCGCATTTGCCTTGGGAGCCGAAGGGGTTCAAATTGGCAGTCGGTTCGTTGCAACTCCCGAATCTTCGGCGCACCAGGCGTTCAAGGAACGGGTGATTGCGGCCAAAGAGGGCGATACCGCGTTGCGGTTGAAACCGCTCACTCCTGTCCGTTTGTTGGACAATCCATTTGCACAGCGTGTCGCTGCCGCTGAAGCCAACGGAGCGGATTGGGAAGCGTTGTCCGAATTGCTCGGCCGCGGTCGCGCCAAACGGGGCATGTTCGAAGGCGATTTAGAGGATGGTGAATTGGAGATTGGCCAGGTCAGCGGCCAGATTGATGCGATTGTCCCGGCGGCACAAGTGATGGAAGAATTGGTGCAAGGGTACCAGGCGTTAACCCACGGCATGAAGGAACAGCGATTCCAATGGTAATTTTGTTTTTTGACGGAGAATGTGGGTTCTGCAATCGGGCCATTCTTCAGTTTTTGAAATGGGAATCCAAGGGCTGTCAAGTGCATTTTGCTCCTTTGCAAGGGACGACGGCGCGGGACCGATTATCGCCGGAGCAAGCAGAAAAGCCCTATCCTTCTTTGTTGGTTTGGGACGGAGAAAAAGCACACGACAAAATCTCGGGACTTGCAATTTTGACCAACGAATTGCGCGGTCCATTTCGACGGGTTGCTCGTTTCGTGCTGACCACTGTTCCTGTCCGTTGGGGGAATGCGGCATACGATGCGGTTGCACGCAATCGCCATCGGGCATCACCATTTTCATGTGCTTTGCATTTGGACGATGCGGTCAAGAAGCGTTTTCTCGCTTAAGCGCAGATTCACTTTTTGGCTTCGAAGTGCGTGTGGATTGCACGCGCTACTTTGAGATTGACTGCTTTCGTCAAGTCGTCAATGGAGGCTTCACCGATGGCTTTTACGGTTTTGAAATGGGCCAATAATTCGTGCCGTGTTTTGGGGCCAACGCCCTTGATTTCATCCAATTCCGATCGCAACGCGGCTTTGCTGCGTCGCTTGCGGTGATGTTCGAGGGAAAAGCGGTGTGCCTCATTTCGAAGGTGTTGGATCAACTTGAGCGTGGAAGACCGTTTGTCCAAGTAGAGCGGAAGCTGGTCACCGGGATAGTAGATTTCTTCCAACCGCTTTGCAATGCCGATGATGGCAATCTTGCCCCGCAATCCAATGGATTCTAAGGCTTCTAATGCATGGCTCAACTGGCCCTTTCCGCCATCAATGACAATGAGTTGCGGCAGGGGTTCGTTTTCTTTTAAAAGACGGCTATATCGGCGATGCACGACCTCTGTCATGGAAGCAAAATCATCGGGCCCATCCACGGTTCGGATGTTGAATTTTCGGTAATCGGACTTGGCTGGTTTTCCGTTTTTAAACACGACACATGCAGAGGCGGGATTGGTTCCTTGAATATTCGAGTTGTCGAAGCATTCAATGTGCACGGGCAATTCGCTGAGCCGCAAGTCTTCTTTTGCTGTTTCGAGGAGCCGTTGGGTCGCTGCTTCGGGTTGGGTTTGCTCCAGTTGTTTTTGCCGATCCCGCATGAAAAACCGGGCATTCCGCTCAGACATTTCGATCAACCGCAACTTATCGCCTCGCTGGGGGACATGGCACGAAACCCCTTCGAGCGGCAAATCGATGGCAAATGGGGTGTAAACCTGCGGGGAATCGCTTCCGAATTTGTCGCGCATCTGCACGATTGCGGCTTCGAGGATTTCCTTCGGGTCTTCTCCCAGTTTCCGCCGCACTTCAGAGGTGTGCCCTTTGGTGACGGCTCCCTTTAGAATCCGCAGAAAATTGACATAAGCACACCGCGAATCCTGCACAACAGTGTATACCTCGACGTCTTCAATTCCGGGATGAACAATGGTATTTTTGGCCTGGTATTTTCGGACAGAGGTCAATTTTAATTTGTACTGCTCAGCCTCTTCAAAACGAAATGCCTCGGAGGCTTCTTGCATGTTTTTCTCCAGCTCTCGAACTACTTCTCCGAGGTTGCCACGCAGCAGGTGGCGGATCGCGGCAATGCTTTTTTTGTAATCGTCCTCATCTTGTTTGCCGACGCAGGGACCGAGGCAATTGCCGATGTGGTATTCCAGACAAACTCGGAATTTGCCTTTTTCAACGTTCTCTTCCGTTAGGGCGAGGGAACACGTTCGGATGGGATACAGCTTACGACAGAGCTCCAAGACGGTATGCATGGTCTTGACACTGGGGAAAGGCCCGAAGTATTCACTCCCATCTTTGATCAGTTTGCGCGTGGAGAATATGCGCGGGAACCGCTCCTTTTTCACCACGATGAAGGGATACGTCTTATCGTCTTTGAGTTGGATGTTGTAGATCGGCCGATGCTCTTTGATCAGGCTATTTTCGAGCAAAAGCGCGTCCGATTCAGAGGGAGCAATGAGCCATTTGATGTCGGTGATTTTCGAAACGAGCAGACGCGTCTTGCCGTTGTGATTTTGTTTCGTGAAATAGCTGGAGACCCTTTTTTTCAAGTTCTTGGCCTTCCCCACGTAAAGCAACCGCTCACCATCATCGAAATACTGGTAAACGCCAGGTTGCTGCGGCAGACGCGCTAGGATTTGACTGATGTGTTCAGATTTCGCCATGGGTGGTGCAAATTTCGGGCGGAATCTCCAACTAACTTCGTAGCATGGTTTTGATCACAGGTGGAACGGGATTGGTTGGGCGGCATTTGCTGGAGGTATTGTTGTCTTCGGGCGAGTCCGTTCGGGCGTTGCATCGCCCATCATCCGATCGCGTTGCGGTTCAAAATTTTCTAGAAAAAAGAGGAGTCAATCTGGCCGGACTGGAGTGGTTTGAGGCTGAATTGTGGGACGATGAACGATTGGAAGAGGCATTGAGCGAGTGTTCACGCGTTTACCATTGCGCCGCAGTGGTGTCATTTCACCACCGGGATGTGGCGTGGATGATGGAGGTCAATCGGGATGCGACAGCAACGTTGGTGAATACCATGCTTGACACCGGAATCAAAGAATTGGTTCACATCAGTTCTGTTTCGGCATTGGGGCGGAAGGAAGGAGAGCCCGTGCATGAAAATGTGCCGTTTGAAGAAGGGTCGGATGTGACGCATTATGCCCGCAGCAAATACTTGGCAGAATTGGAAGTGTGGCGAGGAAAAGAAGAAGGATTGAACGTGCTGGTGGTCAACCCGGTCATCGTCCTCGGCCCTGGCGATTTCGATCGAAGTTCGTCCACGATGTTTGCGCTGGCACACAAAGGATTTCAATGGTACCCTTCCGGGAGCAATGGATTTGTTTCGGCTGCTGATGTTGCCCGGGCATGCCTCTTATTGGCTGAGCACGACTGTTGGAATGACCGTTATATGCTCTGCGCGGAAAACCGCCCTTACCGGGAAGTGTTGACACAAATGGCCCGTGCGCTCGAAACGCGACCGCCGGCTCATCGTTTGCGCAATTGGATGATGGGCCTGGCCTGGCGGTTGGGTCGGGTACTCGAAACGGTGTCCGGTCGAAAATCGCCCATTACCCGTGAATCCGTGCAAAACACCAACAAGGTGCATTCTTACGCTTCCGATTTTTTAGAACGCACCTTGGAGGCCAAGGGTGTGCATTGGCAGTATCAGTCGATTGACTCTGCGATTGACGAAACTGCGCCTTATGTGTTGGATGCGCTGGGCCAACCCAAATAGATTTTCAGATCAATCCTTGCGGTTCGCTTCCCGCTCCATATCGGCCAACCGCTCTCCAACTTCTTCCAATATCCCATCCATTTCTGCGGGGTGCTGGTACCACCATTGGTAAGTGGTTTTGAAGCGTTCTTCATCGATGTCGAATCGGTCGAACAATTCGGCATAATGCTGCAGAATGATGGCCCCTTCATCGTCATTTCTCATGAGCCGTTGTTTCTTGACCCCCTCGATCAAATGCACTTCCGTCAGCACCTGGACAAAGGTGTCGCGTTGCACAAGACCGATTGTTTTGGGATCTGCTGAGGAGGAACTCGAGCAGCTGTTTAAGCCCCAAAGTGCAAGGACCGCGATTACCATGGATGGACGACGTGAGGATTTCATCGGTCAAACGTAAGCCGCTGTCCCGCGTGGTTTCCGTGGGTGGTCAGCACATCTGTGCCATTGTATACGTGAACGCCGTTGACCCAAGTGCCCCGCACCTGAGACCGGAACGTTGTGCCTTCAAATGGCGACCAGCCACATTTGTATCGGATGTTGCTTCGAGAAACGGTCCACGGGTCATTGGGATCGACCAAGACGAGGTCCGCTTGATAGCCTGGGCGAATGTAGCCGCGACCTTCGATTTGAAACATGTCCGCTACGCGGTGCGCCATGAGGTTAACGGCATCTTCAACCGGCAGTAAACCTTGGTGCACCATCTCAAGCATGGCGGGCAACGCATGCTGAACCAAAGGCCCGCCAGAAGGTGCTTTGAAATAAGAATTGCTCTTTTCATCGAGGGTGTGCGGCGCATGATCGGTGGCGACGACATCGATGCGTCCATCGAGAATCCCGGCGCGCACTGCTGCCCGATCATCGGCGGTTTTTACCGCAGGATTCCATTTGATGTGGGTCCCTTTGGTGGCGTAATCGGCATCGGTAAACCACAAGTGGTGGATGCACGCCTCTGCCGTGATTTTCTTTTCAATGGAGGGAATATCATTGCGAAAAAGGGCGACTTCACGGGCCGTAGAAATGTGTAGAATGTGCAGCCGAGTATTCCATTTCGCAGCCAGTTCGACCGCCATCGAAGAGGACCGATAACAGGCCTCGTGGCTGCGGATGAGCGGGTGCTGGCCAATGGGAACGGCCTCTCCGTATCGTTCCCGCGCAGCAGCGATGTTTTGGCGGATTGTCGCCTCGTCTTCGCAGTGGGTGGCCACCAACGTTGGGCTCTCTTTGAAAACCGCCTCCAGCACAGCGCGATCATCAACCAACATATTTCCCGTTGAAGATCCCATGAAGACTTTGATGCCGCAAATACGGCGGGGGTCAGTCTTCAAAACCTCATCCAAGTTGGTGTTCGAAGCGCCCATGAAAAATGAATAGTTCACCGCACTGACCTCGTCGGCGCGTTCGTATTTGTCTTGCAAAAGCTCCTGAGTCAGCGCTTGCGGAACTGTATTGGGCATCTCCATGAAAGAAGTAATGCCTCCTGCGGCGGCGGCGGCAGATTCGGTGGCGATTTCACCTTTGTGGGTCAGCCCCGGTTCTCGAAAATGCACTTGATCGTCGATGCAACCGGGCATTAACCAAAG
>JADHRK010000110.1 GCA_016777435.1 Flavobacteriales bacterium | reverse complement strand
ATGCGGGAACATGCTCCGTCCAACGGTCTTAGAGGAATGGCTGAATCGCTACGATATACCTGAGGAATCAGTGCAACGGACACGAGTAGGCCTCGTGCTCGCTGGAAATCTGCCATTGGTCGGCTGGCATGATGCGATGAGCACCATCATAGTCGGTCATCAGGCGGTGATCAAGGCCAGTTCATCGGACGCTGTTTTGATCACGGCGGTCATGCAAGCTTGGCAAGGATTCTTGCCGGACGGCGACAAGCTCCAAGTGGAATGGGTGGTTGGGAAGATGAACAATGTCGATGCCGTAATTGCAACAGGAAGTGCGAATACTAACCGTTATTTTGAATACTACTTCAGCGGTTTGCCCAGCGTTTTAAGAAGCCAACGTACGAGCATTGCTATTCTCGATGGCTCGGAAACAGAAGCGGACATCCGCGCGCTTGGAAATGACGTGTTTCAGTACTTTGGTATGGGGTGTCGAAGTGTCACGAAACTCTTTCTGCCGGTGGGCTTTGACCTCGATCGATTGTTCAAAATTTGGGTAGAATGGTCCCACCTCGCGAATCACAATAAGTACGCCAATAACTATGATTATCACAAAGCCGTATGGTTATTGAATCAAGTCCCGCTTCTTGAGAATGGATTTGTACTGCTCAAGGAGGATAAAGCCTTTTTGAGCCCAGTAGGGGCCTTGTTTTATGAGTTTTATTCTGATGAAGCCGCACTCCATAAACATTTGGAATCGAATGCCAACCAGTTGCAATGCGCATCCGTCAAAAATCCAGAACAGCCGAGTGGGTTGTCTGTGCCGGTCGTTCCTTTCGGTGCGACACAATCGCCTCAGCCTTGGGATTATGCGGATGGCGTGGACACCATTTCCTTTCTCTTGGGGTTATCTTCGTACCCGAAACTGAAACCATCGACCCCCGCATGAAAACGAAATTAAACTCAAAACGCACGCTGATGGGTCTTTCAGCGTCTTGCGGTTTTTTGCTGTTATTGCTGAGCAGTTGTTCAACGGACATTGAGCTCAATGCGCCTTACCAAAAGACGGCCGTAGTCTTCGGGTTGCTCGATGCACAGCAAGACACCCAGTGGGTTCGAGTCAATCGAACATGGCTGGGCACTGGGAATCAATTTGATGCGGCAATGATTGCCGACAGCAGCGAGTATCCCGCAGATGATCTAGCGGTGGGCATCACCGAGCGGGTCAACGGTCAAAACCGTTCATGGGCGCTTTTGGACACCACGATTCAGAACAAATCGGAAGAAGGTATTTTCTTCGGTCCAGAGCAGCAAATGTGGTATTTCATTCCTGAGGGCGGACTGAATACAGACGCCGAATACGACTTGTCCATCGCAATTGAAGGAGAAGGAGATGTGTCGTCCACAACCAATATGATTGCCGAACAGGTTGGCAATATCACGCAACCACCTCCGGGAGTAACCAACTTCAAGTTGGGTTTGGCCAGTGTTGGATTTCAAACGACGTTTCCGGATTTGACATTCAAGTGGTCATCAACAGCTGGGGCGAGCCGATACGATGCGATGATTCTCATCCACGTAACCGAGCGCACATGGAACGACGAAGAGCATACGGACCTTTTGTCAGAAGAAGAGCGCATCATCGAGTGGCCCATTGGGACCTTGAACGCTCCGGATGATGGAGGAGGAGATGTGTTACAAAAAGAAGTGAACGGAGAGCGGTTTTTTACGACACTCGCTACCAAATTGGAAGCAGATCCATTCGTAACCCGTGTGCTTGGAGTTTGGGACGAAGAAGTTCAAATCGCCCGGGTGTTGGATTTTGAATTGACGGTGGCGAATGATGAGCTTTCCACCTACTTAGAGATCAATTCACCGATCACCGGTGTGATTCAAGAGCGTCCTGAGTACACCAACATCAACGGTGGGCTTGGGTTATTCGCATCGCGTTCAACGCAAGGGGTTTATGGAATTGGTTGCACAACAGCTTCTTTGGAATATTTGATCGAGGGTCCTTCAACCTATGAGCTGAATTTTTGTACACCGAATCCTTTTTCTGATTTTTACTGCGACTGAGCGCAGCTGATTTTCCCTTCCATGATGGAGCACACCCTTACGACAAAACTTCAAGATGCAACCATTGAGCTTTCAATGGGATTGTACACCGTTCGCTTTCACGAAGAGGCAGTGCTCGATTTGAATCAAATGAAACGGGTCGAAAAAGCCAGAAGGGAATTACTAGCCGACGATAGAGGCCCAGTTCTTGTCCTCATCCCAAGAAATGCCGCCTTGGTAGAGCATGAGGCGCTGGCATGGCTGGGGTCGGAAGAAGCCATGGCCAACGTCTCAGCACGCGCGGTCGTTTTGCCTTCTTCTATTGCCGTTATGCGAGATCGCATTCGATGGGCATTGTTTCGCCCAACCGTGCCATTCCGAATTTTCAGAAACCCCCAAATTGCGAAAGGGTGGGCGCTGGATCAATGGTACGACAAGCACATTGGAATGGAGATCGATTCCTTCGAACAAGACGGAATCATCTGAACCCAAGCAAATTCAATCTTCACGCATCGCGCAAGGTGCTATTGGATGATGAAACGCTGCGCAGTCCCTGAGATGACGATGGTGTAGTTTCCGGCGCTCCAGTGACTTGGGACTTCAACCCTTGATGATTTGCCGCTTGAAATTCTCCTTCCCTGGGCATCATGAATCGAATATGATCGTGGTGCGGTGCCAATCATCAGCGATTGGCCTGATGATATCGGATTGGGATGGATTGAAAATTCAGCAGATTCGAACGGAGTGATTTCATTTGATCCCCCAATATTTTGAAAATTAGCCAATGCTGGAGTGCCAAAAATTTCAGTGATTTCCAATAGAGGGACGCCTGTGCCAGCTCCCCACCATTGGTAGATGACTTGGTCCCGTTCCAACTCGAATGGCTCTCCCAATTGCTCGATGTAAATGTTATCCGTTGCATTCAATTGGGTGCGGGTGCGCAGCACTTCGAAAGAACCACCGGGAAGGACGAGTGTTCCCCAAGCATCAGCGATGACAGCGCGTGTTTGATCCAATCCGTACGACAAGATGCCTTCCAGGTTCAACTCGAATGCAGCGGTGCTTTCAAACGATTGCTCAAAGCTGAACGGAATGGGGAAAAATTCATCGATGTCGTCATAAGCCACAGGCAAATCGAACCCTGACGCACTCAAGCCAATTCCAGCGATGGCGAAATGTCCGCCATCCGTTTGATAGAAATTATTGAATCCATCCAGCGGAATAGGCAATTCAACTCCCAAATCTGGAAAAACCGTTGGCAAATAATAATCGCATTGATAGGCAGAATTGAAGGGGCTGTTGAACACCAACGCGGCCGTGATGGATGCATCATTGATGTCAACAGGCGAAATGGGGGCATCTCCCAATGGAATTAGGCCCGATGCATCCCACGTTGCGTTCGCTCCGTCAATGGTCGTGAGGTTGAAGTCAGTGACGGCCGTGTTGACCACATCATAGGTGACTCCTGCTTGCGGCAAGTCTGCGCTTCCAATGCTAATCTGTGCACTTGCCGGGAAGTAAAGTCCCAGGATTACGAAAAGAAGTATGGCGTTTCTGAGTGGGTTCATATCCGTTTATTTTGTTGCAATGTAATCAAGGCAGGTCGCGCGAGAAGGATTCATTTTTCCAATCTCCCCAATGATTGAATTCGTGCCTTATTCGAATCCCGACGCCTTGCGTGCTGGATCCATCCAGTGCATTCATCATGGATTGATTGCTTTTGGATTGTCCGGTCACTTGATATTGGCCTTTCGAGTCGAGATCATAGCTGATGGTCACATCTTGAATTTGTATGTCATCCGTGGACATTTGCCCATTGCTTTGGGCTCCAAATGCCCCTTCAAGCCTCAGTCTTTCGTTGAACATTTGGGTGCTCAACGCCAGCGCCAATTCTTGTTGACCACTGAGATCATCATTGGAATAATCCAATCCGAGGTCCATTCCAGGTGCGATTTGTGAGATCCAATGGCCCAATTGATTGGCGATGAAAGCGGAACTTTGACCTGTTCCTTGAAATCCACCCAGTGCACTTGCCAAGGGGTCTTGGCTGATGAATTGATTGACGACCAGTAAGCTGAGCGCCTGCCGCTGCATTTCTTCTTCATTCAATAATGCACCTTGAATGAGAGCCTCTAACCGAGAGTCAGCCTCAGGAACACGAATGTTGAATCCGATTTCTGGCTGAAACAGCCCACCATTAAGGGACAAGAGCAACTCCACTGGGACACGCCCCGGCAAATCAGTTTCATCAGGAAGCAAGGGATTCAATCGCGCGCGCGTTTCAAAAGAGGTCAGTACGTCGATTTGTGCGGCATAGGGGTCTCCAAACCATTCAAGCGTGCCGCCAGGCTGGATTTTGAATGTTTTATTGATCAGATTTTGCAGGGTAAAAAAGTAGGTTCCTTCAATGATCTTCAATGATCCATTCAATGTGATTTCTTCAAAATCGTTCACGCGAACATCGAGGTGCCCTTCTGTTCTTCCGCGAATCTCTTCCCCTGTATTTTGGTTGAATACAATCCGAGCAATGGCCTTAGGGTTCAGATCAAGTCCGATGTCTATAACAACGTTGGAGAAATCGCCTGCTCTGGCAGCCGATTTCTGGGTGTTTTCGGTTGTTTTGAATTGGATGAATTGGGCATAGGTGGCGTCACTGATTACGTCCAAAGGCAGGGCAAAATCGGTGCCGGAATCTGCCGCAAGGGATGCTTCGATGAGCAATTCAGAGCCGTACCCAGCGATGTTGATGTCTCCGGTGCCAAATCCAGTGCCATAATAATAAGCCGCCTCTTTTGGTGGAAGGTTCATCAGTTCGATTGGAGTGGATGTTGCATCAATCCCAAAGTCTAAGTTCCAATCCTTGAAAGCGTTGTGGTAGGCAGTGCCATTCAACGTGGCCAGGGCACCCCTGCGATCTCGGATGCTCCCTTGGTTGATTTGAATGGATGCGGGCGTGATGCTAAGATCAGCTTCAATTGTGTATTCGGTTCCAAGGGCTGGAACGAAAGTATGGAGCGAGTCAGTTTGGATTTGCCCCGATATCGCGGTGGAATTGCCATTCCAAACCGTTTTCAACTGGCCAGCAACTTCGCCACTTAGCCTCAAAGTATTTTTGGGTAAAATCTTATTAATTCCATTCAAGACAATGCCTGTGGCGTCCCAATCGGCGCGAATAAATGGAGCGTTCTCCCACCCGAACGTTCCAGAACCGCTTACAATTCCATCACCCCATTTTGCGTGCGTTTGAAAGGATGATTGATGCTGCCATCCGGTTCCAAAAAATGTGAGGTCCGAAATGGTCTCGTCTTCCCATTCAATGCGTTCTGTTTTTAGATTCAACGTAACCTTTGGATTTTGATAATCGCCTGTGGCAATCAATTTTGCAGCTACCGCTTCGAAGTGCGCATTGGGAATCAACCACTCGAGCGAATCAGTGAATTCCTTTAGATCCAACTCCACCTCTGTAACCCAGGGCGAATCAATATTTTTGTGCGCCCTGCCTGCAATTGTCCAATCTTCAGATTGAAGAGCGACATAGCCTTGGGTTTTCGCGTTTGTGGCGTTTGCAAGATCTCCCCATCGGATTAAATCCGCGGGTTCAACGAGGTTCAAGGTTTGGTCATAGAAAGGCCATTGTACATCCGTTAACCGCAATGCTCCATGCGCTTCATTGGGAGGTGTTGATTGAAAGGCCACATTCGAACTCCTTCCGCTGCTGCCCTCGTTCCAAGATATGGATCCATTCCATTCCTTTCCAATGTTGATGTTGGCGGTTACTTCGGATGCAAGAATGGATTCCCCTGAGGCAACAGAATCAATCTGCAATTGAAAATGAGAACTGCGGTCAGCGATGGTGCAATTCAGCTCGAGGGCGTGAGCCATTGTTTGTGAAGCAGAGAGGATGGAAGTTTGCCCTAGAATGCGCAAGGTGTCCGAATCCGATGTGCCTGAAAAGGTGGAATGAGGCGCGAGATCAAAAGGGAGTCCCACGATGAGGCTGATGGGCTTGAAATTGAGCATTGAGCCATCGAATTCAAGGAAAGGTAGAGGCGCGTTTGGTTTGTCAGTTTCGATGAATTGAGCCAACCATTCTTCCCATGCCGTTGCATCGTTGCTGGCGGAAGCGCTGCCGTTTGTTAGGTCAGAGTGCCATTCCAATTGAATCTGATCTGGGCTATTCTTCAGTGTGGCATCGAGGCGATTGAATGCAATGGGTCGATTGTTTTCCAACAGGCTGATGTT
>JADHRK010000109.1 GCA_016777435.1 Flavobacteriales bacterium | reverse complement strand
ACCGTTCCCGCCTCGATGGTGAGTACATCACCCTCATTGACAAACACAAATCCATCCAAAATATAGGTGTTGTCACTGGTCCAGGTTGTGGTGCCAGTGCCCGAACCATCGTCGGTAATCGTCACTTGGCTTTGGATTTCAAAAGGCGATGCCAGGAGGCCTATCATCGCTGCTGCAGAAAGTAAAAAATGTTTCATATTGCCTTTAGTTTTTGAGTGTTTTGGCGAGGCAAATATGAATCTTCGCTTGGAGGATGGATTGACCCTTAAATTAACTTAAGGTTAAGCCAATGTTAACTTCGCCAAAACCAAAGGTTAACAGGCTATTCGGCAAGAACCGGCTTACTTGGATTCGGATGGCCCGTATCAACAATTGGGCGTATGCTGCACTGCTCCCGCTGCAGGTCTCGAATTTTTGAACCTTGTAACTGCGGTTGGCTCACCCTTTACTGCCTATCACGCGCATGGACATCCAATGTGACCGACAGATCAGGCCGTTTGTTTTCAGTTGGCAATCGAGTCCGCTGGAATCGCTTGAACCTCAGCGGATGTCTCTGCCTCGGCAGGCGCATCTGCCTCTTGGGTGCTCACTGGAGCAGCTTTTTCGGCGTTCGCTGCGTCTTCACCATAATGAATGGCCAAGACAATGGATACACTTACTAGGAGGCCGACGATTAACTTTAAGAAATCCTTGGCCACAATGGGGAAAATAGATTTCAAATTGCCCTTCTTGGTCAAGCCAGTATTCAGGGCGAGTTCACGACCACACAATAACCCTACGAAGACCCACGTCGTGGACATGGGGATGTTGTTCAGCTGCTTGAAATAGAGCAACAAGAATGCATAAACCAAATCGATCATGGTCGCCGACCGCACGTATTTAGTGCTCTGCTTTGCCATGACGATCTCCTGGATTTTTCCACCACGCTGGTAGAAAATATAGCCCAAGCCCGCAATGAAAAACGCGATGACCAGGATGAGCTGTATCACTGAGAGTTCACGAGGCAAAAAGACCGCGATGTTCGCCACGTCGTGCGAGAGCCACGTAAACCACAAGAAACCCGTGGAACTCCATTGCATCACACGCCACACTTTTCGGGATTGGTCACTGACATCCTCTTTCTCGTCCACTATTTTGGCAATGAGCAACCACAAGGCGTAAGCCACTACCGCAGCCAATCCATATCCCATGATGCTTTTCAGCAGCATCTTCTCCAAAACAAACGTGCTCGCAAATGCAGAGAGCACCAAGAAGGAAGTAGACACCGGGATGCCTCTTCGCGTGAGCATGACAAGGGCGAGAGGTGCCATTGCATGGTACCACTGAGGCTCCTGGTAAGGAATCTTAGTCAATCGGCCGAATGAAATATCTCCATTTCCTGATGTAACCCAACCATATACCAGGGTAAACACCAAAACAGCAGAAGCTGCTGCCCAAAGGGTGGTCCACTTGAATTTATCTCGGTTCGATGCAATCCAAGTCCCGAGGGTCTGGACACTATCATTGGCGATTACGGAGAATCCTGCCAAGCAAAATCCCACGACTGTAAAGAGTTCTAACATCTGTGTAGTTCTGGTTTCGATTCTGCGTCCGAGAGACGAAGCATCCGAAAACTTTGGTGCGGCAAATGTTGAACTAAATTCAGATTCATGCAAAGTTCGATATTAACCAATTGTTAACATTCAAGCCGTCTGGACCGAACCTAGCTAAGACGAGCGCTTCGGGACGATGACCAGCCGCCAAATCAAGTCCGGTCTGCATTCCAAAATGTATCTTTGCCTCTCAAAGCCATGCCATTACCGCACCTAAAATGACTCCTTACCTCGGTGAATTTTTCGGAACCTTTTTGCTCATGTTGATGGGCGGATGTGTGAATGCCAACCTGGATTTGGCGCGGACAAAAGGATCAGGCGCTGGTTGGATGCTGATGTCCTGGGGCTGGGGCTTGTCTGTTTTCCTCGGCGTCTACACCGCCATTGAATTGGGGGGGAGCGGGCATCTGAATCCTGCTATTTCCATTGGTTTCGCCGCATTCGGCCAATTGGACAGCAGCCTCCTTGCAGGTTACATCGCCGCCCAGATGGCCGGAGCGTTTTGCGGGGCCGTGGGCACATGGACCGCCTTTCGTTTGCACTTTGAAGCCACCGATGATCCGGATCGCAAGCTCGGCGTATTCAGCACTTCGCCGGCCATTCGCCATTCGTTTTCTAATTTTTTGACGGAGCTCATCGGCACGTTTGTGCTTGCCTTCGGCGCATTGGCCGCCTCAGCGCCAACCAGTTCGCTCGGAGCGTTGGACGCACTGCCCGTGGCATTGCTCGTTGCCGGCATTGGCATGGGGCTTGGAGGACCGACGGGATATGCCATCAATCCTGCACGGGATTTGGGGCCGCGCATTGCCCACTTCGTGCTGCCAATATCAGGCAAACGAGATAGTGACTGGTCATACGCATGGATTCCTGTCGCAGGACCCATTGTGGGCGCGCTCCTCGGAGCTGGAATTTATAGCCTCTTGTGAACAAGCAAATCAGTCAGCCCAAACCCGCAATGTGCGAGGTGTGCTGGCCCGACTTGTAGAATTGGCATCTGCCGTCTCGCTGATGTGCACGATGTGCAACCCACGGCTGCCCCAAGCACTGAGGGCCAGTTGGTGTTTCCCGGCAGGCACTTGCTCGGATCGAACCCATCGCCCGTCGAGGGCATAGACGTCCAAGGTGACCGCCTCGCGGTTTTCGATGTGCAGGAATTCATCCGACGCCCAGGCATTCAAGGACTCATCCGCATCCAAGCAATCGGGACACTCAATGTTTGTGACGGCTTCGTCCAAGGTGATCAAAGTCCCCGCATAGGAATCGCCGGTATTGCCATAGGCTCCGTTCGACGCGAGCATACTGGCGTAAAATGTTACCGGACCTTCGCCGCCCGCCGGAGCGCCCCAAAACAAACCGAATGTATTGGAAGGGCTGAGGTCATTCTGCTCCACAATGTGCCGTCCATTCACATCTTCAAGTTGTGCATTGTCCGTGCAGGAGATGAACGTGCCTGCATTATCACCATTCCCAAATACGGCTGTGGCCTGAAAGCCATACCCAGCGGGTGCGCCCGAGGCATCCACTTCGAAGACCACGTAGTATTCGGTAAACGGAACGAACGTAGTCACCGGGGTATCGGCTCCTTCAAACGGATATACCGAAATGGAAGGCGTCACGTCGTAGGAACCCGAATTGTGGCAGGCCGAACACGGTTGCTGGCTGCCGGGAGCTCCTGTGCGGTCTTTATTTTGTTCTTCCGCGACACCGTTGTGGTGCGACATCAGAGCAAGGGCTCCAAAGATCAATGCCATGCCTGTGAATGCGCTCATGCGAGCGGCGGTTCCTTCTGTATTCGTGATCCTCATCATGGACGCAATATCGCGAAAAATAGAGGAAGTTAAATGGGCTCATTGATATTCTCCCGTCTGAGGTAGCTGCCATCAACGGGGGCCGTTGATCATGGCCTCGACTTCTCGCCAATCCGGCATGTGCTCGGTGAGGATGGACTGGAAGTAGGCGTTGTGAGACGCCTCGATGAGGCGAACCCGTTCGCGGAGAGAAGCTGCGGGCAGGTGGCTGCAACAAATGGCCTGCGCATGAAGGGGCACTAGTTTTTAACGCAGCGAATGGCGGTGCCCATTTCATTGAGATTCTGACCAGCGGCCTCGAAGTCATACAACACCATGCTCATGTCAGCGTAATACTGAAATCCCCAAAGATAGCGTCCATCATTCAGGGCGAAAATCACATCATTGCCGGAAGGATCACTTCCTGTCAAAGGAGACACCGCTCCAGCTGGATGCACATTCAAACCCGTTCCGTTTTCATTGGAAGTGGAAACATTCCAGTATCCGCTTTGGTCTCCTGAAACCCCCGTTGAAGCCAAATTAATATTGAGGGTCATGTATCCGCCAAAGAAAGCCGCGAGCGCGTCCCAATCTGCATGACTGGAAACGTGCCAGCCGCTTGGACACACATTGCGCGCATCAAGCACCGCAGCTTGGTTGTACGCGGAGCCGAACGCTTCATCATCATCCAGTGAAATCCAAGGCTCTATTGGCACATACCAGGGAGACGCCGTTTCGGTGCTGCCGGCTTCGAATGCGTCTATGGCGTCGCCATTGCTGAAGGCGCTTGACCGTAAATTTTCCCCAAACCAGCACTCACCGGCAACTTCAACCAAGGGGTATACGGTGCCTTGGTACGTGTAACTCGATTCAAAATTGCACGCAGGCGGCTGCAGTCCATAAACGCATGATCCCACGTCCGTGTTGGCCTCTGCATTGAAATTATTCGCCTCCGGATCGGTGCATCCACGCACGACGAGCGTCAAACACGAACCGTCATCGAACTCGGCGTTGCGCTCGAACTCCAGGTATTCGGGATCAGTGCAGCCCAAGTCGTTCTCCTGAAACTTCACACAGCGGACCGGGAAGGCATCGCCGGTGCAACCGGAAAAATAGCCGCTGAGCGGCTCAAACCCGAAGGACCAGGCATGGCTGCCCCAGCACATCGATGAATTGATAAGGTTCCACCCGTTGCCGTCTTGAACGGTCATGCCGCTCAATGGAATGCCGTCAAAGCCAAAGTCATTCGTCGCATCCGCCGTCTGCAAGTAATCCATTCCTGTGACCTCATCGTAAGGCAACGCAAGCAACTTGGCCGAGCCGTCGCCCCCATCGATCTCTGCTTCAAGAGCGTTGACGTCATCATTGTTGGGCACCTTCCATCCGCTGGGGCAAATCCTGCGGGCATCGCTTCTTGCACCGACGCTGTACATCCGTCCGTAACGCGCGCCGTCAATGGGGTTGTTGTTGGCCCAAGCCTGCCAGGTATCGTCGGCCCCAGGATCCACATCATCCAGTCCAGGGATGATGTCGCCATTGGCGAAGACATAGGTATCGAGGTTGGTGGCAAACCAGCATTCGCACCCGATGGCAACCACCGGGTAGGTCGTTGTTCCAAACGTCACTTCTGCAATGCCATCGCACGGATCACATTCCGGAGCGGGTATCGCATCCAGCGCATCGTTGGCCGCAGCAATGCTGCCCTGGAGCAACTGCAAGTATTCCTCCAGCGTGAGGCTATCGATGGCAATGGGATCAGGCAAAAACTGCCCCCCGTACATACTCAGCATCGACAAAAGGTCCGGCGTGCCGATGTTCTCATTGGAGTCTGAGTCCGGATTGTAAGGATAATTGATGGACTGTGCGGAAGCCGTCAATCCCAGCAGCAATACAAGGGCTAAGGTGCACCCTCGTGCAAAAGCCTGTCGGCGTGCGGCCACGGGGCCTGTATATAATATCGATAAAAACATCATAAAATTCGATTGTACTTCAAATATACACATTAAAAATGCACACATGCGACAAAAAGGCCGACCCCTCACCTCCGTGTCGTCACCCGACCGTTGAGCGCGGTTTCCACCTCTCGCCAATCCGGCATGTGCTCGGTGAGGATGGCCTGAAAACGGGCGTTGTGGGATGCCTCGATCAAGTGAGCGAGTTCATGCAACACCAAATATTCGATGGCGCGTGGCGGGTGCTTGATGAGCTCGAGGTTGAACACGACGTCGCCGGTGCGCGTGCGGCATGCCCCCCACTTGCGTTTCATGGAGCGGATGCGAATCTTGGTGGTTTTCACGCCGAGGCGTTGTTCCCACTCCGGCACCAGCGCGTCGAGGCGCGCCTGCAATTCCCGGCGGTACGCCCGGTCGATGTGGCGCTTGATTTCTGCGGGGTCGCGCGGATCGCGGGCATGAACAACGACGCGCGGTTCTTCGGGTGATTCTGCTGAGCCGTCGGATTGAAACTCGGCTCCCGGGCGGCCCGCCGCAGCGTAGATTTCCAATGGATAAGGATGCCCCAAAAAAGCATGTTCTTCCCCGTGTGTGTAGGTAAGTTCGGGACGGGGAGGCATTGCGGCGATGCGCGCTTGCTGCTTTCGAATCCAAGGCGCTTTGGCCGCCACAAACTCGGCAATGAACGCCTCGGACGTGCGGCGCGGCGCCGACACCGTCACCCGCCCATCGGGTGTGTGAATCCGGAGGTTGACGTTCTTGACGCGCTTCCTGATGAGCTCAATTTCAATTCCGGCAATGACCATGGGGTGAAGATAGCACGCGAATAAGGGCTTGGCGGCCGTGTGGTTCGTTCTGTTTCGCTCTTTCTATTTCACTCGTCATGATTCACTCGCAATGCTTCACTCGGCAAGATTTACGCGCCGACAACCGTCTTGTACGCGCTC
>JADHRK010000108.1 GCA_016777435.1 Flavobacteriales bacterium | reverse complement strand
AGTAAGTGTTGTTGCACGTCCAGTTCGTTGTTCCTGTTCCGAAACCTGAATCAGAAATGATTACTTCTGTTCGGTCAGCGAGTGGAGGGCAATCGCATTGTGCCGTGGCCGTCCATGTTACCAAACATGTGAAGGCGAAAAAAAGCAGGTTCTTCATAGCATAAAAGTGTTAGTTGGAATTAAGTTGGTTTTCGTCGACGAAATTCCGCCCTTATGCCTTGTAAAGTGTTTCCAGAAAATGAAGAAAAAGCTTGGTTTGTTATCTAATCGGAGCTTTAATGTGAACAGAGTGTTAACGGACAATCAGCCGTGTCCATTGAGAAGCCCTCATAAAAGTATCCGCCGTGGTTTTGAGTCATGACGCAGAACTTGGTTTGTCCGCGTTTGTCACATCCACAGATTTCATTCAGACTATTGGTGCTGAATTATGGATGCTGCCTGTTTCATAATGTAGAACATCTCCGATCCAATTTGCAGCGCTCGGGTGCGATAGGTTTCCGCTTCAACCGGGGTATTATCGCTCGACTTTGGATCGACATAAGGAACGGCGAATCGTGCACCTGCGCCATACACCAAAGGACAGGATTCATCGGCTTGACTACAGGTCATAATCGCGGCAAATCCCTCGCTCGGATTGGACGGGTCACTGTACTTCTTGCTAAAGGCTTCAAATGATGGCTGACTCGGCTGCAGTTGCACGGCGTAGGACGGATTTGAACCAGGTTTTGTCTGCGTAATGCCCACCCCGAGGTTTCGGAGGGCTTGTATCGCACGAGGATTAAATGCCGTGGCCTCTGTGCCTCCACTATACGTGTGAACCTGTTCGAGACCATAATGCCAAGCAGCTGCCTGAGCCCATACCTGACTCATGTGACTGCGTCTGCTATTGTGCGTGCAAATAAAGATGAGCTCCACGGAACTATCAAGTGGACGATTTGCAATCCAATTGGCAATGGCGTCCAATTCAACAAGACGGTCACCATCTAATTCATGGGGCAAGGTCTCTGAAAGCGTTTCCAATTGGATGAGCACATCCTCAAGCGAAGCAGGTGACACAGTGGCCATCATGGGAAAGGATAAGAAAGGAAGAATCGACAAAAAACTGAGCATTACCATAGTGTATGTGCCAATGATGCGTAGCATCGGATTTGATCAGCAAATGTCATTGGTTTATCCAATATCCGTGTAAAGGAAACGTGAACAATATTCAATTCACACATGATTCCAAAGCAGCATTCACACAGCGTCGCTTCAATCGAGGCTGACTTCGTTTGAAGAGCCACCGTTGGTGAGCACACCACGATTGTGCATTGGAAGCATTCCGTTTCCAACATAGCAGCTGTTCAGTTATAACAAACTGTACACACTGACTTTTCAATCGATTAACACTTCAGCGTGTTTTTTGTCTACTATGCCCGTACATAATAAACGATCCATCCAAGTTGCCGTCATTTCCGACCTTCACTTGGGTATGCGCGGCTGCCATGCCGAAGCCTTGCTTAACTACTTAAAGTCCATCAAGCCCGAGGTTCTCATCCTCAACGGTGATATCATCGACATCTGGCAATTCAAAAAGAAATATTTCCCACCTGCCCACATGCAAGTTGTCCGCGAATTACTCTCCATGATTGCACGCGACACGAAAGTCTATTACATCACCGGAAACCATGATGAGCTGTTCCGTCGATTCAATGGATTTAAGGTAGGAAATTTTGAATTGGTCAATAAGGTCGTGCTTCAAATCGATGGAAAGCAAGCTTGGTTCTTCCATGGTGATATCTTCGACGTCACGATGCAATACTCGAAGTGGCTCACAAAGCTGGGGGGCAAAGGATATGACCTCCTCATCGCAGTGAATCAATTCATTAATGCCATCTCAATCCGCATGGGTCGCGGCCGCATATCACTTTCCAAAAGAGTGAAAGAAAGTGTCAAAGGTGCTGTCAAATACATCAACCAATTTGAGCTTGTCGCTGCCGAAATTGCCATTTCCAGTGGGTACGACTTCGTGGTTTGTGGACACATTCACCAACCGGCAGACCGCGAAATAACAACTGAAGAGGGCCGTGTGCGTTACCTAAATAGTGGAGATTGGGTAGAAAACTGCACAGCACTCGAGTACAATGAAGGTCAATGGCGAATCCATTCCGAACCTCATGTTGCACCAACACCCAAACATGAGCGGGTTCAAGAACCAAAAATAGAAGCGCTCTTCGAGGAAATGCTTCTTGAGTTTTCCATTAAAAAACCCAATATCTGATGAGAATCCTGTATGCATTTCAAGGTACGGGAAACGGGCATCAGACTCGGGCGAAGGAATTCATACCATTGTTCAAAAAACACGCCCAAGTCGATATTCTTGTTAGCGGTGGAGCCCCGAACAAAGTTTTTGATTTCCCAACGGATTATCGGTTCAAAGGCCTCGGATTCCGGTTTGGAAAAAAGGGAGGAATCGATGTCATCCAATCATTTCGTGACCTCAAGTCGGTTCAATTTCTTCGCGAAATCAATACGGCTCCCATCGCCGCCTACGACCTCGTCGTCAATGACTTCGAGCCCGTAACGGCCTGGGCCTGCCGACGTAGTCAAATCCCGATTGTAGGAATGAGTCACCAAGCGGCAGTTATCCATCCCCAAGCACCCAAGCCCAATCGGTTGGACTGGTTCGGAATGCAAGTACTGGAGCGCTTCGCCCCTGTAGATCACAGCATCGGATTCCACTTTCAAGCATACACTCGAGAAATATCCACACCCGTTATCCGACGCGCCGTTCGCAAGCTTCAGCCCAGCATCGGAGCCCATGTTACAGTTTACTTGCCAGCATACAGCGAAGCGAGGATCATACAAACCCTTCGTCAGCTGCCACAGAAGCACTGGGAAGTTTTCTCACCTCGGTGCAACGCCCCTTACCAAATCGATAATGTTGAGATTCTGCCAGTGCACCCTGATACATTCCTGCACAGCATGTCAAACAGTTCAGGAGTAATCTGCGGAGCTGGATTTGAAACACCGTCCGAAGCGCTCTACTTAGGCAAACCACTCCTCACAATACCCATGCGCGGACAATTCGAACAACAATGCAACGCCTATGCGCTGAAGCAAATGGGGGTGGCGGTGCTGGATGAGTTCTCAAATGCATCCTTAAGGAATCTTGCCGACTGGCTCGAGAAACGTCCTGTGATTAAAGTGAACTACCCAGATGAAAGCAAAAAACTAGTCCAACGTGCACTTGAGTATGCATCAACTCAAGAAAAAATAGAGAAAACAGCTCAGTCCTTACTTAACCAAAAATCCCCGCATCGGTTGAAGATGCGAGGATTTTGAAAGTAGCCCGTAGGGGAATCGAACCCCTGTTTCCAGGATGAAAACCTGGCGTCCTAACCCCTGGACGAACGGGCCAATTGGGGCGCAAATATACTACACGTTCTGTTTTGCTCAATACACAAGTCAAAAAAAAGCCAGACACGCAAATCATCAAGGGCCATACTGCCCGGAAGAGGCCGCAATTAGCCCAAATACGCGCGGAACATCCACACCGTCTTTTCTTGCTCGCGGATGTAATCACTCATGAGTGCATTGGTGCCCTCGTCACCGGATTGTCCGGACAACTGCAACAATGCTCGCTCTCGCAGAAGCAAAACACTGAACGCCGCAACGCAATGCTTGATGGCCTCCTCGCCATCCGAAATGTCTTTTACGGCGTGCACATCCGTAGCTGCCAAATAGGCCTCGTACGAATGCAACGGTCGACCTCCTAGGGTCAAAATACGCTCCGCAACCTCATCGATCTTGATCTGCAAGTCTGTGTACAGCTCTTCGAACTTCGAGTGAAGTTCAAAAAAAGCCTTTCCTCGGATGTTCCAGTGAAATCCGCGGACATTTTGATAAAAGATCTGTAAATCGGAGAGCAAATCATTCAAGCCCTTGGTGAGTTCTTGGGTGGTTTGCGGATTCAGTCCAATCGGCATGTTGCTTTCCATGGTCAGTTGTTTTTATGGGTCAATAAGCACGAGCAAACACCACACGCTGGGCAGAGTCCGCTCCTGTTCGAACGCACTTGCCCGTCTCTTCATTGCCCTCAAGCGGAATGCAACGGATCGTGGCTTTGGTCTCTTTCTTAATCAAATCTTCCGTCTCGGAAGTGCCATCCCAATGCGCCTCCACGAATCCACCGGCCTCGAGGGCAGCTAGGAATTCCTCCCACGTGTCGACGCGCGTTGTCGTTGACTTCCGACGCTCGTCTGCTCGCTCAAACAATGACAATTGTATCTCTTCCAGCAATCCCTTCACATGGCCCTGTAAGCCTTCCATCGGAACGATCTCTTTGGTCCGTGTATCGCGCCGAGCCACTTCTATCGTTCCGCCTGCGAGATCGCGAGGCCCCATGGCCAACCGAATCGGCACACCCTTCAATTCGTATTCCGCAAACTTCCACCCCGAACGCTTCGAATCGTCATCGTCGAGCTTCACTCGAATGCCCGCTGCCTTCAACTCGTCAGCAACACCCTGCAGCGCGGCAACAATCTCAGCCATCTGTTCCTCGCCCTTGTATATCGGCACGAGCACCACTTCAATCGGCGCCAACTTCGGAGGCAACACGAGTCCCGCATCGTCCGAGTGCGTCATGACCAAAGCGCCCATCAGTCGCGTTGACACCCCCCATGAGGTGGCCCAAACCAACTCCTGACCACCGTCACGCGTCGCAAATTTCACGTCAAATGCCTTGGCGAAATTCTGTCCCAGAAAATGTGAGGTTCCGGCCTGCAGCGCCTTGCCATCTTGCATCATCGCTTCAATGCAGTACGTATCCACCGCACCTGCGAAGCGCTCATTGGCTGTTTTGATCCCTTTCAAGACGGGCATTGCCATCCATCCCTCAGCAAAGTCTGCATATACTTCGAGCATCTTGCGTGCCTCTTCCACCGCCTGATCAGACGTCTCATGCGCGGTGTGGCCCTCTTGCCAAAGAAATTCGGTCGTTCGCAAAAACAAGCGTGTTCGCATCTCCCAGCGCACCACGTTGGCCCATTGGTTCACCAGCAAGGGCAAGTCGCGGTAACTCTGAATCCATCCCTTGTATGTGTTCCAAATGACCGTTTCCGAGGTCGGCCGCACAATCAACTCTTCTTCGAGTTTGGCATCGGGATCGACCACAACGCCGCTGCCGTCCTCTGCATTCTTCAAACGGTAATGCGTCACAACCGCACACTCCTTGGCGAATCCTTCCACGTGATCGGCTTCCTTTGAAAGGTAACTCTTGGGAATGAACAGCGGGAAATAAGCATTCACATGGCCTGTGTCTTTGAACTTCTGATCCAACACGTCTTTCATGCGCTCCCAAATGGCAAAACCATAGGGCTTGATCACCATACAGCCTTTGACATCGCTGTGCTGCGCGAGATCGGCCTGCACGACCAATTCATTGTACCACTTACTGTAATCCGATTCGCGGGAAGTCAATTTTGATGCCATGGCAATTGCTCAGGTAGTTTGGTATGATTTGTGTTACAGAGGATGCATGAACCTCGTGCGCCACAAAAGTACCCAATTTCGTACCTTTCTCAGGATAAATGACATTCCCCATGGCTAGACTTCCTCTTACCCCGCTTTTTCTTCGGGCTATTCCCGTTCGTTGGATACTCAGCCTCGCTGCAGCAACTACCCTGTTGACAGGATGCGCTAGCCTTCCGGATTTTTCTGCGCTCGAAAATGACGAATTGTACCTCAGCCGCGGCGAGGAATTTATCACCGACAGCAAGTACTTGGCCTTTGCAATGGAACAAGCGGGCGTTGAAGATTTGGCTGAAGATGACTATTATGACGCCAATCGGAGTGCATATGGAGAGGGATACGTGGGTGGATACGGAGGACCGGGCTTCCAGCCGAGTTTCAATAATCCGTACCGTCCATTTTCCAATGGCCTCGGACTGCAATCGTATTTTAACCCCATGAGCGGCTATGGAATGGGGATGGGGATGGGTTATGGTGGATTCAGCGGAATGAACTACGGCATGAACAACGGGTTCGGGTACAACAACATGGGCTACAATCCTTATGGGTTCAACGGCTGGAACAACGGCTATAACCCCTACGGATATTACAATACCTATGGCAACAACGGCTGGAACAACGGCTATTCGGGTTGGGGAAACAACGGCAATGCTGCGCCTTACTTCGGAGATGTTTACGGAGGGGGATCAGGCGTCACCAGCTTCACGCGAACACCAATCATGAGTTACACCAACAATGGCAGCAATTACGACGATGCTGGTGTACTGGTCAGGCCCAAAACAGAACGGGAAGAGGCGACTGAGGCAGTGCAGCCGACCGTTGTGCAACCAAAACGCAACAAACGTCAAAACCGCTGGATGCAGGCCACGCCATCCACTGAAACACGGTCGACACGCACCAATAGCAATTCCGATTGGAATTCCAGAGGCCGATCGGGTGGATCCAACAATTCCATGAGTGCTCCAACG
>JADHRK010000107.1 GCA_016777435.1 Flavobacteriales bacterium | reverse complement strand
CCACATCAAGCCACAAGTATTGATCCGCCAAAGTTGGGTTTCGGAGGGCGGAACTGAAACTTACTCGCAGGTAATCTTGTTCACGTGGCGAGAAAACGAAGGACGCTGCAGGCGAGTAAACCCAGTCAAAATTTTGATTCTTATCAGCACGAATCGTAGCAGTAGCAATCAAGCGGTCTTGTACAAATCGGCGTTTTATACCGGTATAAAACCCTACCTCTTGGTTCACGATGCGCTCATTGGTCGTGTCACTAAAGATTGTACCATCGCTCCAAGGGGTATAACGCCGGTAATTTCCACCCACTCTGATTTCCTCCAATCCTTCTGGATTGAAAATGTATTCCCCGTGAACATGAGACAAGCTCGACTCATCGAAAAAACGTGTGCCTTCTTCTTCACCATTATTCTTTGCTGCAACGAGTGTATTGAACTCATTCGCGAACTCTTGTGTCCCCGGCTCAAGATATCCAAGTGGAGACTCCGCGACATCACTGAGTCCGGCATAACCCGCCTCAGCCCATGTTCGAACTTGATCATGCCAAACTTCCAATTGCTCTGAGTTATTTGCATACCAAGCAGCAACGTCTTCTGGATCGATCGTGTATGTTGGGGTACCATCCTCCCCCCACTCAAGGACTCCTTCTGGAAAAGTCGCATCAATTTGACTGGCAATGCTATCAGCCCAGTACTTGTAATAAACTTTCGAATAATTGTAATCTGACCTCGTATTTTCTTGAAGTTTTAATGCTGTCGCATAAGGATCGAAGGAATTTCCTGCATCCTCGCTCGTTCGATAGGCTCGAACAAACCATTTGCCTGGTTTTCGCACCTCAAGCTTGTGCTGATAGAATTGAATATCCCTGAGGCTAAAGCGATTGTCGCCTTGGTAAACCGTGGTGCCAAAACCAGAATTAAAGCCATAAATCAATTCGGGACTGTCATAGGTTTCTTCGGGCTGCAGACGCCAATGAAGCGCCGCACTGAACTTGAGGTTTTCCGTATTATAATCCACGAGGTCTGTTTCTTTGTATCCCGACCTAAAAAACGTGCCCAGCCCCCGGGCGTTGCTGCTTCCATCGCCAGAATAGTCAAACGTGTTGCTGTACTCATCTCCATAAATATTCACTGCGTCATACCCCCCAGGGTTGCTCTCATCAAGGAGTGAACCATCGACCGGTGAATAGTTGTTCGCCTCCCAGTCGTATGCGGTCATGCGGTATGCATTCACTTTCAATCCCAAAACAGGATTCCCGTCATCATCCGTTGTATAATCCGCATACCGAAAGGCCAGTTCATTCAATTCTCGCTCCCCGACGCGCAAAGAAGCGGTAACTCCCGGGAACTGAAACGGCGACTTGGTTTCCATGGATACCACACCATTGAACGCACCCGGGCCATAAAACGCAGAACTAGCCCCAGCGACAATGTCCACATTCCTCACATCCAATTCCGATGCCCCGAGGAAGTTCCCTAGCGAGAAGTTGAGCCCTGGACTTTGATTATCGATTCCATCGATGAGCTGCAACGAACGGACGGGGGAAGTCGAATTGAATCCACGGGTGTTGATGATCTTAAATCCCAAACTCGCAGAAGTGACATCCACCCCTTTGAGGTTGCCCAAACCCTCGTAAAACGATCCGCTTGGCGCCTCTTTTATGGCAATCACATCCATGGATTCTACCGTGAGCGGCGCCTGTTTTTGCTTTTGGCTGATTCGATCCCCCAGGACTTCAGCCGCATCAATCAAAACCTGATCAGGCATTAACTTGACGGTGATGCGTTCAGACGCGTCTAGAACTGTCAGTTTCTTGACGCTGTATCCGATGAAACTCACTTGCAAATTCACCGGGAATTGGCTCACTGGCAATAAAAATTGCCCATCGAAATCGGTCGTCACGCCCTGTGTGGTTCCTTCAACAATTACGTTGGCGGAGAAAATAGGATCCCCCAGTTCTCCGTCAATTACACGGCCTCGAAGCATTTCTTGCGCTGAAAAAGCGTGTGAAACCAATACAAATAGGACAAAAGGAATGAATCTCAACATGGTCGTGCAGTTTGAATCAAGTTCCAAGAAACGTAAAAATTCCTGATAGGAGACCTAGAATCGTGTCAGAATTACAAACATTCTAACCCTGCGAAGCCATTACTCCTTGGCTATGAGCGATATGGAAACTTCCTTATTGATGTTCACCTCATCCCCTGACCGAAGTTTTCGGCGCTTTCGTTGTTCTGCCTCACCATTGACCGCAATCAATCCATCCGCTACCATCATCTTGGCTTCTCCTCCCGTCGCTGCGTACCCCGTGGCCTTCAGCAGCTGGAGCAAGTCGATGAACTCTGTTTTGAGCTGGAATTGTTCTTGAATCATCAGAATCGATTCGGCTCTGCTTCGACCATGATGCCCATCACCGCCTCGTAGATGTCCTCTGCATTCGGCTTGGCGTAATAATCGCCATCGGTTCCGTATGGAGGCAAGTGAGGTTGAGCGGCAATGGTTCTCGGAGCTACATCTAGGCACTTCCACCCCCCTTGGCGATTCAGAATATCTTCCATGAGGTAAGCACTAGCGCCGCCTGGCACATCTTCATCGACGACCAAAAGCCGGTTGGTTTTGCCCACCGACGCGGCGCAAACGTTTTGGTTGTCAAATGGCAACAAGGTGCGCGCGTCAATCAATTCAACGTGGATTCCAGCCTGAAGCAATCGCTGCGCTGCCACAGCGGCGATGTTCAGTGTGGATCCATAGGAAACTACCGTGATGTCCGAGCCCGTTTCGATCACTTCTGGAATCCCCAGTGGCACAGTAAATTTTCCCATATTCGTAGGAACTTGCTCCTTTGTGCGATACCCGTTCAAGCATTCCACGACAAGCGCGGGTTCCTCAGCCTGCAAAAGCGTATTGTACATGCCCGCAGCCTCAGTCATATTGCGTGGGACACAAACATGCATGCCCCGGAGGGAATGAATGATCGCGCCCATTGGCGAACCGCTATGCCAAATGCCTTCCAATCGATGGCCTCTTGTTCGAATGATGACCGGAGCTTTTTGGCCACCCGCTGTTCGATAGCGAACCGTCGCTGCATCATCGCGCAGAATTTGCAGCGCATAATACAAGTAATCCAAATATTGAATCTCTGCAATGGGGCGGAACCCCCGCAGGGCGAGTCCGATTCCCTGCCCGGCAATCGTGCACTCCCGAATCCCGGTGTCAGCTACCCGCACCTCACCAAACTTTTCCTGCATGCCCTCCATGGACTGATTCACACCTCCAATCCCACCTGTATCTTCTCCAAAAGTGACCAATTCTGGATATTTTTCAAACAATGCTTCAAAATTCTGCTGCAAAATTTGCCGGCCATCCGCGTGCTCTCCGCTATCCGAATATGCCGGGCGAACAACCGCTACATCCAAGGCCGAATCCGCATCTTCGCTGTACAAATGGCGGCCATAGCGATCTTGGTTTTCACGGCCATACGATTCCGACCAGCGGATCAGCGCCTCAACGGCTGGGGTTCGTTTTCGACCCGCGCCTTGTATCGTTCGCCGAGCGGCCGCGTGAAATTCGGCCCTTCCCGGAAAAATGCTGTTCTGCAAGGATGCTATTTCGGCAGAATCTGCGCCGCTTACCTCTGCAATAAGGGCTATGACCTCCTGCTGCTCCTTGTCGAATGACGCGCGGAGCTCTGCCCAAGCTGCCTTTTGCTCCTGGCGTACTTCTTTTTTTACCGCCTTGCGAATGCCATCCAATTCTTCTTGCTGGGCCGCACCTTCTAGCAGCAAGAATTTTTCAAATTGACCAATGCAGTCGTACTCCTTGGCCCACGCCATCCGTTCCTCGGATTTGTAACGCTCGTGCGAGCCCGAAGTGCTATGGCCCTGCGGCTGCGTCACCTCCTCAACATGGACCAATACAGGAACATGATGTTCCCGGCAACGCATCGACGCCTCTTCATAAGTCCTTACCAATGCCGGATAGTCCCAACCTTTGACGCGGTATATCACAATGCCATTGGTTCCCTCTTCCATTTGCATTCCGCTGAGCGCGGTGGAAATAGAGGCTTTGGTTGTTTGATACTTTTTGGGAACGCTGATGCCGTACCCGTCATCCCAAACACTCATGAGCATGGGCACTTGAAGCACTCCTGCCGCATTCATGGTTTCCCAAAAAGGACCTTCAGACGTGCTTGAATCTCCAATCGTACCAATCGCAATTTCGTTTCCAGCCTTCGTAAAATGCGGCTTCAAGGCAGCCACTTCGGGCAAAGCACGATACAATTTTGAAGCTTGAGCCAAACCCAAAAGGCGTGGCATTTGACCGCCTGTGGGACTGATATCGGCGGAACTATTGAAGCCTTGGGTAGCGTCCAGCCAATTGCCTTGACCATCCAGAATGCGCGTTGCGAAGTGTCCGCCCATTTGCCTTCCAGCCGAACTTGGCTCACGCTCAACATCCGTGTCCGCATAAAGCGCCGCAAAAAACTGACGAACTGTTAACAGGCCTTGGGCCATCATCAACGTCTGATCGCGATAGTAACCTGATCGCCAATCCCCCGGCCGAATGATCTTGGACAATGCAAGTTGAGCCAATTCTTTTCCATCCCCAAAAATTCCAAATTTCGCCTTTCCACCCAGCACCTCCTTTCTGCCCAGCAATGAAGCCTCCCGGCTCATGCACATCAAGCGATAATCATCCAACAAGGCTTGCCGAAAATCTTGAACGGAAGCAGAGTCGTTGGCTGCATCTTTCTTGACATCTGTTGGATTCATGACGCGAAAATAGTGCAACTCAGACCAAGCAAAGAATTCAAAAGATGTACAACGGGATTTTGTGTCAACAACCGTGCGCAAACTTCACTCTAACGTACTCTATTATCTAGACGCGTAGGTCACAGCTACTGCGGTACCAACAGATACGTTGTGTTCGACCAAAGCGCGGTTGGCGGCGAGGCTTTTTCCCTCGGTGGCTTCATTGACGTAACGCAATAAAAATGGTGTCAGATCCTTGCCCGTAACCCTTTTTGAAGCCGCCTCCTTCAACCCCAAATCAATCGCATGCTGCACCAGCAGAGGGTCTGCTGAAAATTCCACGGGAATGGGGTTGGCAATGAGGAAACCTCCTTTTAAACCCAACGACCATTTGGCGTCCATCGCCGCCGCCATTTCTTGCGCGGAATCCACTCGATGCGGAGCAGCAATCCCACTTGTCGGGATGAAAAAAGCAGGGAACTCATCGGTCGCATAACCCACTACGGTCACGCCAGCCGTTTCCAATGCCTCCAACGTTTTTGGCAAGTCCAAAATCGATTTCGCACCTGCACTTACTACTGCCACGGAAGACTTTGCCAGTTCTGGTATGTCTGCTGAGATGTCCCAGGTACGCTCCACTCCGCGATGAACTCCTCCAATCCCTCCCGTCGCAAACACTCGGATCCCTGCAAGCTCGCAACCAATCAAAGTACCACTAACGGTTGTGGCACCGAGCTTTTTGCGGGCCAACGCCAGCGGCAAATCACGCCGCGACACTTTCAGTACATCGGGCGATGTCGCCAAAGCGGTCAGGTCTTCAATGGTACATCCCACTTGCAGTTTCCCATTGATTACCGCCACTGTGGCAGGAACTGCGCCACCCGCGCGCACGATTGACTCCAATCGCTGAGCCGTTTCTAGGTTTTGCGGATACGGCATTCCGTGGGCAACAATGGTGGATTCCAACGCGACGACCGCCTGGCCACTCTTCAATGCTTCTTGAACTTCCGGGAGGATGTGCAGGAAATCACTCATCATTACCAGACGGTTGCCTC
This sequence comes from Flavobacteriales bacterium, assembly GCA_016777435.1. GTDB lineage: Bacteria > Bacteroidota > Bacteroidia > Flavobacteriales_D > Sanyastnellaceae > UA16. Next base: position 700 of record JADHRK010000107.1, on the reverse strand, counting down.
GTCCATGGACTTCCAAAGTGCATCTTTCAATTCCACCAATCCCATCTGTGCTACGCTGGAAAAAAACAGCGGATTCAAATCCCTGATTTCATCGTGGATCGCTTGTTTCAGCTCCTCATCCAACATATCGGTTTTCGAAATGGCCAACAAACGATTCTTCTTGAGCAAGTCGGGATTGAACTTTTCCAATTCTCCCAGCAAGGTTTGATACTCTGCCGCAATGTCATTGCTGTCTGCAGGCACAATAAAAAGCAAAACCGGGTTGCGCTCGATGTGCCGCAAGAATCGCAATCCAAGGCCTTTGCCCTCCGCTGCTCCTTCAATAATTCCCGGAATGTCCGCCATCACAAATGAACGTTCATCGCGGTAGGCGACAATGCCCAAATTCGGCTTCAATGTCGTAAAAGGATAATTGGCTATTTCCGGTTTGGCCGCACTTACCACAGACAACAAAGTCGACTTTCCTGCATTGGGAAATCCCACGAGTCCCACGTCAGCGAGAAGTTTGAGCTCGAGAATCTTCCACTCTTCCAATCCCGGCTCTCCCGGCTGTGAGTAAGTCGGCGATTGTCGGACAGAGGATTTGAAATGGTCATTTCCCCGTCCACCTTTGCCTCCTCTCGTCAGAATTACCTCCTGCCCTTCATCGAGGATCTCCATTAAAACCTCTTCTGTCTCCCCATCCCTCACCACTGTCCCC
>JADHRK010000106.1 GCA_016777435.1 Flavobacteriales bacterium | reverse complement strand
TATGCGGTCATCACCACGCACTATGCCAACATCAAGAGCCGTGCCGCACAGATGGAGCAAGCCATCAATGGCAGCATGCGCTTCGACCGTGATTCGCTTCAACCCTTGTTCAAATTAGACATTGGTCCTCCTGGCAGTTCCTTCACGTTTGAAGTCGCCAGCATCAATGGAATCAGCGAGGAACTGATCCAACGTGCAAAGGGGAAGTTGGACAAACGAAAGGTGCGCTTGGATGAGTTGATTTCCGAACTTCAAAGTGAAAAGAACACCTTGTCCAAGGTCACAGACCGCAACCTCAGAAAGGAACTCGAGCTCGAGACATTGAAACGGGATTTGGAGCGAATGGAGGAGCACTTGGAGGAACGCAACCTCAGCCAACAAGGGATCGCAGAAGAGCAAAATGCAGCTCTTCATCGGGGCCGGCGGCTCCAACAATTCATTGATCGATACGACGCAGGAAGCAAAAACAAGGCCCTGTTCCAGGACATCTTGAAATACTTGGCCATGGAGCAAGCCAAACGATTGGAAGCTCAGGCGGCCAAAAAGGCGAAGCAAAAAGCCTCGTTGGCCAAAGCGGCCAAAAGAAGACCGAAGCATTTTACCGACCGCATCAAAATGGGATCCAAAGTACGGCTTCGAAACGGTGGAAAAGAGCGGGGCGAAGTCATTGCCATTGATGCCAAAACAGCCACCGTCTTATTTGGTGCGTTCCGCACAAAAGTGGACCTCGACAAACTAACCTGGGTCGCCCATTGAAGGGTCCGGTCCGGCCCCTCCTATTCGATCAGAAACTTTCGCGTCGCGGAAGCTCCACTGGAGGTAAATAAAGTGAGAAAGTACATGCCCGACTCCATGCCCGTCAGCGAAACTTTTGGGGTGGTCATTTTTCGCACATCTGTCCTCAAAACCTTGCGACCTGAAGCATCAAATATTTGAATTTCCGTCGCTTGAATTTCTCCGGACCAATCAATGGTCAACTGCTCACGAGCAGGATTGGGTCGCAATGTCCATTCGTTTTCCATCAACCACAATTCTTCCACCTCCACAATGCCACAAACGGTCTGCTCTGCGCAAGGGCTTTCCTCTTCCGTGACATAACTGCCATCCAAAACTTGCTGTCCTGTGCCCAATGGATCGAGAAAGAATTCGAGTTTTTCATCGTCGTCAATCGGGTTGTTTCCGTCCCAATGGAAACTCATCTTACCGTAATAATCTGGCGCATTGGGTGAGTCACAAAACGAAGCACCTCCCGTGAGCGTTCCTACAATCCGTCCGTCTTCATCGTAGAGCGGCGAACCCGAGGAGCCTCCCTCCGTCACTCCGTGCTCTGTTTCCGTCTCTTCCCAATATACCCGCCAGTGCGCTCCTGGAAAATATGCACTGCTATTGGCCAAATTGCTCGTGTAGGTGGAGATTTTCTTTCGATCCCCTGAAGGGTGATGTATGCCGACTCCAGACGTCGAAACCGATCCCGTGACATCCCATCCCGCATAAAACGGTGTCCAAGAATCAAAAATAGGATCTTCTACCTCCATCAAAAGAAAGTCCGAACCATTGATGTTGCCGTTTGCTGAAATATCATCTGAAGAAGTCAGCAGGTAAACCCCCGTTCGGATATGGGAATTATAACTTGATGTGCCCCCGCAATCGAAATGCTCATAATTGTATCGGACTTTCAAGAAGCCCCAATCCGATTCAGACATGTCATCAGCGCAGTGAAATGAACTCAACAGCAACTGTCGACAATCCAGCGCTGTGTTGTTCACCATAGCACCTGAACACAGGTAAATCCCACCCCCCATTGAGATTCGCAGGCGCACCACGGCATCGCGTTGACACTGCCAGTCCTCTCCTTCTGGACACATCACGTCGACTTGACAAGGATCAGAGCCCCGATTGTTCTCACTGAGCAAATCATATTCTCCTTCCAGCCAAAGCATGCGGAAAAAGAACCCTATGCCGGAAATGTGCAAATCGGGCGTACCAATCGTACTGCTCGGCTGCGAATAAACGACGACAACCTCCTCTCCTGGCACTTCTCCACTGACCCAGCGACCGTGATCATTGTTCTCGGTGAAATCCACCGGTCCCTCCACGAAATCTTCTGTGAAGCGGCCGACCTCAGAACGAAAGGACAATTGTCCTCCTACTGGCAAATGAAAAGAGTCGAAATACACGCAAAGCGCTGGGGCATTTTCAACTTGAATGCGCAACGTCCAAACTTGGGATTCATCTTCGCTCAGCAGGGTGGCTTCTTCAAAAAAGTTCCAATTCGCAGGTAAAATCTCTCCTTGCATGGTTTTCCCGGTATGTTCCTCATGCCAAAAAGCACGCGTCCACAATTGCTCCACGTCAGGTGCATCGAGCATTACGCTTGCATTTGACTGCCCCAGTATAGGCATCGTCATTCCCATAACCAATCCCCCCAGTAACACAAAATGTATCCATTTTCTCATGTTCACAAAGCTAAAAAGTTTTACCCCAAGTTCGTTGGGGAAAATTGGGGCTGTAACCATTGGGTAAAGCCCTTGCAAGCGGTACCTTCATCGACGATAACCAAGCGAAAGAAAACACGAATGAACATGCAACGAAAGCTTGCTGCAATGCTCCTTGCGAGCTGTTGCTTCTTTACCGCCGCAGCGCAATCTCCCGCATCATCTGAATCGAGCAAATGGGAAGAACAAGGCAACAAGCTCAATGCCCTTCTCTATCATATCGAGAGCATCTATGTGGAAGATGTGGACATGGAATCCTTGGTTGAAGTGGCCATCATTAACATGCTTGAAGAAATGGACCCGCACTCCGTTTACATTCCAGCCGAAGAATTGCAGGCTGCAGACGAGCCGCTCAATGGAAACTTTGAAGGTGTAGGTATCCAATTCAATATTTTTAGGGATACCATTATGGTCGTTTCTCCCATCTCCGGCGGGCCCTCTGAGAAACTCGGAATCATGGCGGGTGATCGCATCGTCACTGTCGATGGTGAGGTTGTGGCGGGAACAGGTGTGACCAACAAAGACGTTCAACGTTTGCTCAAAGGCCCAAAGGGAACACTCGTCACCGTTGGAATCAAGCGTGGAAATGACCCCGAGCTTCTCGTCTTCGAGATTATCCGTGATAAAATCCCGATTTACTCGGTCGATGCCTCCTTTATGGTAACACCCGAAATCGGTTACATCAAAGTGAATCGGTTCGCCAAAACCACTATGACCGAGATGTACCGTGCTTTTGCAAAGCTCAGGGCTTCAGGAATGCAAGACCTTATCTTGGATTTGCAAGGAAACGGAGGCGGAATGCTACGGACGGCGATACAAATGGCGGATGAATTTCTTTCGGGAGACAAACTCCTCGTCTACACCGAAGGGCGGTCATTTCCACGCGAAAACACACAAGCTCGTATTCCTGGGCGCTTCGAACAAGGCCGTTTGGTAGTGCTTATCGATCAAGGATCGGCCTCTGCCTCCGAAATCGTATCAGGAGCCGTTCAAGATTGGGACCGCGGTCTGATCGTTGGCCGAAGAAGCTTTGGGAAAGGCCTGGTGCAGCGCCCCGTTCGACTCACTGATGATAGTGCTGTGAGGCTGACGGTACAAAAATATTACACCCCCGCAGGTCGCTGCATTCAGAAATCCTATGAAGACGGCGTTGATGCGTATCGAAAAGAAAAATACGAACGGTTTGAATCGGGCGAATTGATGAGCATGGATAGCTTGGAACTTCCCGATAGCCTGAAATATACCACGCGCATTACAGGTCGCACGGTATATGGCGGAGGAGGCATCCTTCCGGATGTGTTTGTCCCCCTCGATACCACAGACAACTCCCCTTACTTTTCGAGCATCTTACGAAAGGGTCTCGACAGTCGATTTGCCCTGACCTATGTGGATTCCATTCGATCCGAGTTGGAGACGCAATACCCCACTGAAGAAGATTTTATGGCCTCATTCGAAGTGGACGAGGAGATGGCTTCTGATTTTCAAGCCTTCGTTGCAAATGAAGGCATCGAATGGAATGAAGAAGAGTGGAAACGGTCAGGCGACGCCATCTTACTGCGCTTGAAGGCTATGGTGGGTCGCAATCTTCTGGAACCAAGCACTTTTTACCGGGTCATCTCGGGATTGAACGAAACCCTCCAAAAAGCGGTTATGATTTTGGAAGATGGCACTTTTGAACGTTCAAAGCTTGCCCACGATACTTTTTGAATTGTAATTTTACAGCATAAACTAGCAAACAATCATGAATTTCAAGACACTCCTGACCTGTGGTTTGGCACTACTCGCCTTCGGATGCGCAGAGAACCAAGGTGAAGACCAAGCCATTTCTCGGCCGGCAACCAACGAATCAGACTCGCGCGACATTCCGGTGAATACCAGCCCAGGTCAAACCAGCAATTTTGATCCGGCAAAGCAGGAAGCTGCTGCACCTGCTGGCCCAACTACCACCATTACTTTTGCCTCGTATGAGCATGATTTCGGGACGCTGGAAGCCGGCGAATCCGTGACGCACATGTTTGAATTCACCAACACAGGAACCGAACCATTGCTCTTGGATAAGTGCAAAGGATCTTGCGGCTGTACGGTACCAAAATGTCCAAAAGAGCCCATCGCTCCTGGAGAAAAAGGTCAAATTGAAGTGAAATTCAATTCCAAAGGCAAAAAGAATCAGCAGAACAAGAAGGTGACCATCAACGCCAATACGGATCCGGGACAAACGTTCTTGACCATCAGCGCCTTTGTCAATCCTCCCGTTGAAGGATAAACAATATACATGATCGCCAAAGGCTTCATGCATTCGAGGGTCCTGCAGTGCAGGACCTTTTTTTTCGCCACGGTTGCGCTGCTATCGATGCTTTGCTCCCCTGCCAGTGGAAGGACGCAAGAGAATGCCGGACCGACCACGGGTGAAGCATTGTACTATGCCGTCACCTACGAATGGGGTCCCATTTATTTGGAAGTTGGTGAAGTAATATTCTCGGCATCGCAAGACTCCATCGCGGGCGCCGCTGAGGATTGGAACTTTCAAGGCTGGGGAACATCGATGCCCAACTGGGATTGGTTTTATCCCGTGAATAGCATGTATGCCAGTACCACAGACGCGACCTTCATACCCAAGACATTTAGCCGGATTGGCCGGGAAGGAAGGCATCGGTACCACCGCGTGTATGCCGCAACGGAGTCCGGCTGCGTTGGGCTGCATTGCTTGGACGATGAATTAGAAGATACGTCCATCTGTCCCTCTGATGACGGGGGGGAATTTAGGGATGTACTGAGTGCAATCCATTGGTGCCGGCAGCTGCCTTGGTCGACGTATCGCCGGGGGGATGTGATCGCCATGGACTTATTACTCGATGGCGAAGTGCATTCAACTACCTTGGAGTTTGCGGGTAAGGTCCAGTACCTGGCATCAAACTGGCCTGACTCCATCGCATGTTGGGAATTTCACCCGACCCTCATCGATGGCACTGTTTTCAAACCAGGCGATGAAATGAAGGTATTGATGACAGCGGATGAACGGCGGTTGCCTGTATTCATCGAAACGGAGTTGATCATCGGCGCTGCCAAAATCCATTTGACCGACAACCAAATCCACGAAAAAGCAGCTTTCGCTGCACTTCGGGACTCTTGCGCCCGAGTCACGCGCAATTTGGATTGACGAAGCGACGGCCGCTCCTAACGTCCTTTTAAAGCTGCGTAGCCTCCGACATTGAAAACAGACTCGAAGCCCGCATCCCGCAAATACTTCGTAGCCGCCCCACTGCGACCGCCGGATCGGCAATAGCAATACACCGGCTCTTTTTTGTCCCATGCCTCCACTGCCTTCGGGACTTCGCCATTCATCCAGTCAGCTTGAATGGCCCCTTCGACAATTCCTTCCTCGCATTCCTCAGCGGAACGGCAATCCAAGACCTTACCTCCCTTTTGCTCCCGTGCTGCGCTGAATTCGGCAGGTGTCAAATCCACTTTTGGTCCAAAAAACATGATTTCCTTTTTCTCGAAGCTACAAAAATTCCGAAGGCTTACTCCATCTAAAACCGAGGTCAGCACAAATGGACTGTGGCATTCCCTGGATTCTCTGCGTAATTTGCGTCCATGAATTCGCCCCGGAAACCCATTGGATTTGCTCCACCACCGATTGACGAGGATTCCATCCAAGCTGTGGAACGCGTTCTCCGCTCGGGTTGGATTACTTCAGGGCCCGAGTTGGCAAAATTCGAAGACGAACTGTGTGCTTTCCTCGGAACCGAGCACACCTTGTGTTTCTCGAGCTGGACAACCGCTTGCGAATTGGCCCTGCGCTGGTTCGGTGTGGGTCCAGGCGATGATGTTCTATTGCCCGCAATGACGTATGCTGCGACCGCAAACATCGTACTTCATTGTGGTGCTCGACCGGTGCTTGTCGACGTGGACCCAGTGGAGCGGGTGGTCACATTGGAAGGACTCAAAGCGGCATGGACCCCCAACACCAAAGTGATAATGCCCGTGGATCTCGCCGGTTGGCCCGTAGACTATGAAGCCATCGCAACCTGGCT
>JADHRK010000105.1 GCA_016777435.1 Flavobacteriales bacterium | reverse complement strand
TTGAGAGTCCGCTACCGAAGCTGTTCTCATCATCTTCGTAACCCAACCAGTATCCTCCGGCTTCAATCACCACTTCCCCGAACGTAAAGTCCTCAAGGGCGGTGTTGTCATCCAGTTGGAAACCGGTGAGCATGCATGTGGTTCCGCTGTTGTAAATTTCAATGTAGTCTTCCGGATCACCGCTCGTGTGGCTCTCGCTTACGTAGACGACTCCTAATTCACACAATTGCAATTCAGGCGCTTCACAAGAACCGCTGTACATGTGGCTTCCGACGTGACCGAAGTCATCGGCTGGGTAGATGTCCCATTCACAAACACCTGCAGCGAGGCTGCCTGCGGTGAATACGGTGGTGCCGTCTTCGCTTGTCAAGTCTTCGCCAGAAGGGTTGGGGTTGCCTTGGAATGCTGCGTTGCGCACCAAGGTGACGTTGTTGGTGGTTACGGTTGAGTCACCGCACACGGACCAGAATCCAATTCCATCATTGTCGCCTTCGAGGTTGGCGAACATATCGACGATCACAAAGTCGTCGGCCGTTCCGCGAACAAGTGCGAATCCTGCATTACCGTCAGGCATGTAAGGGAAGGTTTGGTCGGCTTCCGCTAAGACCGCCGCATCGGCATCTGGGTGAGCAAGGACGTAGACGTCGCCTGCCGCGAGGATGTGTCCTTCGTTGAACCCGTTCCAGTACTCGTAGCTTCCTGGGAAGTTGTTTGAGTTGCTGACGTTTGGCCAAGCGTAGTCGTCGAGACTGACGTCGAATCCGGTTGGGTTGTAGATCTCAACCCATCGGTTCGAGCCGCTTCCTACTCCGTACTCGGAGATGAAGAGGTCGCATTCGGGCTCAGAACATCCCGCTCCCGTGTACGTGCATGTGCCATCGTCGTCAGTCGAATCCACGCTGTAGTTGCAAGCAAGTGCATCAGTGCAACCTGCCACTTCATTTTCATTGCAAACACCGTCCATGTCATCATCATTGAGGCATGAGCCGTCGCAGTTCAAGTTGTCCTCGGGATATTCGCATGAACCATCGTTCGAAGAAGCAGTGTCATCATAGTTGCACGCAGTTGCGTCGGTGCACCCGTACGTGCATCCATTTGGATCTTCGCACGAAGGCAGAACCACTCGAATTCGCCCTTCGTCGTAGCCTGGAAGTGAAGGGTAGGTGGCAGCAGTGACCAATGAGTCGGTCAATGCTGTGATGAAATTTTTCAACGTTTGCGCGTACAGTTCGTCACCGACGTGAATCAAGTCTGCGTTCACCTGGTCAAAGGGATAGTAATCACCACCACTGAACGCCGGTCCACCAGTAGCAAGGAAACTGTTGGTGGCCATGTCGATGGTCAAGCCTTCAACAGGAACACCGTCCAATATGAGGGCCGTGCCGTCATCGAGGTAGGCATTCAATACGCGCGTTCCTTCAACAAGGGGGTTGCCTTGTGCATCCGGGGCGTAGGACTCGCCGAAGATGTCGTATTCTAGCCACATGCCTGCGATGTGTCCAAATCGACCATCATCTGCAATGACCCCTCCTGTAGTTGGGTCAAAGACAGTTTGAGAGACGCAATTCTCAAGAATCAATTTCAAGTTGGCGGTTGTCACGTCCTCTACAACCGAAATGGCGTTGTCAAACGGAAGAATCTCACCGATAAGGACGTTGGTGACCACTTCTGGCGCTTCAGGGGATGCCGTTGTCAACCAGTGGAAATCCGTACGCAGGCCACCGCCATTGGTAATGGCCACAACGGGAGTATCTACATCATCATTGCCCTCAGCATACGCAACGCCTGATGCGAGAAAGGCATCGGCAACGAGGTTGCCAAAACCGCTTTCACGGCTTCGGATGACGGCATCCCGCAAGTCCCAGTCGATTTCGGAATACCCAACAGTTTCCGCCTGAGCGATGATGGCTTCGATTTCGGATACAACATTCTGGTAGAGAAAGTCATCTACGGGAGCGTCTTCTGAGAGGTCAACAGCGTAGGTATTTGAGAAGCCGTCGTGCAAATCCGTCACAACGCCGTTCTCGTCAAATGTCACACGCAGTGCACCCAAGTAAGAATAGCTACTTACAGTTGTGATGATTGGTAGATCTGCTCCTGAGGCGTCTTGGGTAATGATGGGGTAGGGTCCATCCAATTGATTGTCGCCGATGTCGTCTCCGTTGTGCAGCATGTTTCCGCCGCCGCCTGCAATCCAGACGTCCACGCCTGAGACAGCTGAAGAAATAACGTAATCGCCTCCACCGTCAGCTTCCGGAGCAATCAGTCCTTGCAGGTGACTTGCGACGATGATCTTGTTGATGCCTTGAGCCGTCAATGCGTCGACTTCCGCTTGCAATAGCTCAGCTAAGTTGGCCAACACTTGGGTTTCACCGATGCATGTTACAGCTTCCAAGTCCGGGGTGACCAAACCAATCACTGCGACTTCCTGCCCATCAACATCGAGCACCGTTGAGTTTACAACACGGCCCAACTCCAGCAGGGCAGCCATCGCCGGTTCCGCAGAGAAGTCGAGGTTGATGTTCAAGAAAGGTGGCTCTGTGTTCGGGAACAAACCGATGAATGAAGCCAAAGCATCTGGGCACAAGTCAAATTCGTGGTTTCCGATACACAATGCGTCATAATCGAGGTAGTCCAGGGCAATGGCGTCCAGTGAGTTCGAGAATTCACTTGCCGCGAAGAGGTTGGTTGAAATTCCAGGCAGCGTGACGTCGCCGGAGTGAAGCGTGATGTGCGGAATACCCGAATCATCTGCCTCCGAACGCATGCTAGTTAGCAGATGGCCGAAATTATCGGCGTTGAGCAGGTTGCTCTCTGTATCGTTATTGTGAAAAATCTGCATCGTGAATGGGCCATCTGCAGGTGCCGCACCGCATTCGCCAGAGAAATCATGGCTACCGAGGCCGGTCCAATCATCGCGTTCCAATACAAGCCACTCGGAGTCTTCAGATGTTGTACCTGCAGAAGCATACCAATCTCCGCCGTTTCCAGAGGTGACGTCAGGCTTGCGGATCAAGGCGTGTTCTTTGGTGCCATTTGACGTTCCTGCGACGTCCCAGCCACTGCCAGGGTCTCCATCCCAGTTTCCGATCATATCGATGATGGTATAGTCTTCCTCTGTCCCTTGAACGAGACCAAAACCATCATCACCGTTTGATAAATACGGAAAGGTCATGTCTGCCTCAGCCAAGATGGTTGGATCTGCATCGGGGTGTGCAATGACGAAAATTCCATTCGCTTCAATGACAGCTCCCGCCGGGAAGGTATTCCAGTATTCATACGAACCCGGTGTTGAAGGAGCATTCGATACGTTCGGGAACGCGTATTGCGACAAATCGACACTTGCATCTGTCGGGTTGTAGATTTCAAGGAATTTATTATTGGATGATCCCTCGGCATAACCGCTGAAGAAAAGGCCGCAAGCGGAAGTTTCAGGAAACTGCGCAGTGGCCGTGCCGCAAATAATTAGGAAGAAAAGGCTGATAAGGCTGTTCAATGTGCCTGTGACAGGTGTGCTTACAAGAGGCGTGAGGAGTCTGGAATAGTACATGGTATTAATTTGGTGACCCAAAGGAATTGAGTCAACCTTACCACTTCGTGTATTTAACTTTATCGCATTAAAAATTATTTATGTCTAAACTGTTTCCTTCTTTATCGAAAGATTAACAGGATGTTACCACTCGTTCCTTGAGAGGAATGCATGGTCGCTTACATTTTGTTCATTGAGCATGCCGAGCCTTCCCCTCGTTTTCTTTCAAAAGGCATTGCAACCTCAGTAAAAACTGCGTTTTCGGGGCATTCTTATGAACAAAACAGAAAGGTATTGAAAGCCGAAATATCGTCTCGTCCAGACCGCCAAAAAAGAGATGCAAGTTATTGGGCGGTGCTATCGCGCTGTGTAAAGTCAAGCGACACACTATTGATGCAATAGCGCAATCCATGGGGAGGAGGGCCATCCGAGAATACATGCCCCAGATGACCCTGGCAATGGCTGCAGACCAACTCAATCCGTCGCATCCCGTATTTGAGATCTTCTTTCGTCTCGATTGAGCTCTCGTCAATGACGTCGAAGAAACTGGGCCAGCCGCTTCCGCTCTCGAACTTAGTGGAGCTATCGAATAAAGTTTGGTTGCATCCAGCGCATACGTATGTGCCGTCTTCGTGATGGTCCCAAAATTCACCTGTGAAGGGAGCCTCGGTGCCGCATTGCCTTAGGATGCGGTATTCTTCAGGAGTCAATGAATCGCTCCAGTCGATTGCATCATTGGTTGCTGCGGGGGACGGTTCTTGGCAACTCATATCAGCAGAAACGAGCAAGTAGAAACAAATTGTGAAGGCTTTGATAAGATGATGGAATCGCATATCAATGAATTTTGGGGGCGAGATGGAGAGCTGTAAGCGAATGTTTATTTTCGATGAGTTGTTGTGGGGTTCCTTGGAAGACCAATTGACCGCCACGATCGCCTCCTTCAGGACCAAGGTCAATGACATAATTGGAGTGCGCGATGACATCGAGGTGATGCTCAATGACAATAACCGTGTGGCCTTGATCTAGAAGGGCATTCAAAGAAACGAGCAGTTTTTGCACATCATGTGCGTGCAGTCCTGTGGTGGGTTCGTCGAACACAAACAAGGTGTGCTCTTGTCGGTCACCTCGGGAAAGAAAAGTCGCGAGTTTAATGCGCTGGGCTTCTCCGCCACTCAGTGTGTTGCTGCTTTGTCCGAGGGTTACATATCCCAAACCGACATCTAACAGTGGCGTTAACTTCTGAACCAGTCTTTTCTGAGCAGCAGGGACTTTTTTAGCGCCTTCCTCGGCAGCAAAGAAGCGGATGGCATCCGCTACGGTCATGCTCAATACATCTGCGATGTTTTTTTCATTCCATCGGACGTCCAAAACTTCGTCTTGGAACCGCTTGCCCTTGCAAACATCGCAACGAAGCTTCAAGTCCGCCATGAATTGCATCCCAATGGTCACTTGACCTTCTCCTTCACACGTGTCACATCGACCTCCAGCAACATTAAAACTGAAGTGCGAAGGTTTGTATCCCCGAATTTTTGAGGTCTGTGTATCTGCAAAAAGTTGGCGAATTTCGTCATAGGCTTTTACATACGTCACAGGGTTGCTGCGCGAGCTCTTTCCAATGGGATTTTGGTCGACAAATTCCATAGCGCCAATTTTTGTGATGCTTCCACCGAGGCTTCCATATGCTGATGGAGTCGCTCCGAGTCCGTCAAGGGCTTGGCGCAACAATGGCATCATGACTTCATTGATGTGGGTGCTTTTCCCCGAGCCGCTCACCCCGGTTACAGAAGTCAAAGCATGCAGCGGTATTTGGGCATTAACTCCATTGAGGTTGTTTTTAAAAGCATCGTGGATTTGAATGTAATCCGGACCAATTTTGCGCTTCACCGGTAGGTGAATTTTCGCGTGTCCATTCAGGTATGCAGCCGTTAGCGATGGATGATCAGTTGGTAGTTTGGGCCATTCCGAATGGCTTCCTGAAAAGACCAATTGACCGCCTTCTGTGCCCGCCAATGGGCCCAAGTCAATGAGATGGTCTGCGGCTTTTAAAATATCTTCATCATGCTCCACCACGACCACAGTGTTGCCGATATCGCGCAATTGCAGAAGGATACGAATGAGTCGCTCGGTATCTTCTGGATGCAATCCGATGCTCGGCTCGTCCAAGACGTAGGTACTTCCTACCAAACTGCTGCCCAGACAAGTGCTCAAGGCAATGCGCTGCGATTCTCCGCCACTTAACGTTTTGCTGGATCGATCCAATGTGAGGTAGCCGAGTCCCACATCGCAGAGGTAGTTGAGGCGCGTGACGACTTCTTGGATGAGTCGTTCGGCGATTTCCTGTTGCGTTTCTGTGAGTGACAAAGATTGGAAGAAAACCAAAGCATCTTTAGCCGGCATGCGCAATACATGGGTCAGGTCCTTGCCCCCGATGAATACATTTTGTGAGGCCTTGCCGAGTCGTGTTCCTGAGCATTCAGGGCATGTCGTCCGGCCTCTATAGCGACTCAACATAACCCGAAACTGAATTTTGTAGCTTTTCTCTTCCAAGTACTTGAAGAACGCATTCAGCCCCTTAAAGCCCTTTCCGCCATCCCATACAACCTGTTGTTGTTCGGAAGTGAGTTCGCGCCATGGCGAGTGGATGGGAATGTCATTGTCTCGGGCCGCGAGGCATAGACGATCTTTCCATTTGCTCATTCGCTCCCCTCGCCAACAAGCAATGGCGTCTTCATAAATGGAAAGCCTTGGATCCGGAACAATACGGCTTGGATCGATTCCAATGACATGCCCAAAGCCTTCACAGCGCCGACAAGCCCCAATGGGGCTGTTGAATGTGAAGAGTTCGGGAGATGGTTCCGCAAAGACCAGGCCATCGCGCTCGAAGCGATTCGAAAATTGCCACGGTTTTCGGTTGTCTGTGAAATGCACGGAGCAAGCTCCGTCTCCTTCGAAAAAGGCTGTTTCCACGGAGTCAAGAAGCCGAGAAGTGAAATCATCGTCTCCTTGCTTCACCGTTAGACGATCAATTACGAGCGACCACGGTTCCTGAACG
>JADHRK010000104.1 GCA_016777435.1 Flavobacteriales bacterium | reverse complement strand
CAAATCCAACGTATCCGTAGTGTACGCGGTGGTATGCTTGGTTTGGCGCCAAGCGGACGATGGCTGCAGGATGCAAAAGCACCATGGCATAGGCCAATCCACCGCCAATGAGTTTTGTCAGCACGAGTTCCACTTCATTCTTGGAAACATTGAGTCCGACAAACCCAAGATGGATGGCATGAACCCATGCAAAAAGCGTAGCAACGGCCAACCACCACTGCCGGTCAACCTGTGATTCATTTCTCGCTTGAAAGTGCATCCAAGCTCCAGAGAGGAAAACCACAAAAGAGAAGCGGCCGGAATACCGCGCAGCCAGTCTTACACCTTCGGCCCAGGTTTCGGCTTCTCCTTGCGACCAGGACCAAATCAAGCACTCACAGACGGTTCCCAGAACGAGCGGCGCGAGCAAAGTTGCGTTGCGATTCATAGGGAAAAGATAAAGATTTTGACCCTTGAACTTTTCTTCATACCTTCTAAGTAACCACTTAAGCACTGATTGCGAACCTCTTCGGCTTCTAACTGCTTATCACTCCATGCGTATCAAAAAGCAAAAAACCATTCTCCGCGCGCGAGCTTGTTCATTTGCGTTTGCCTGTGTTGTGATGTCAAGTGCAGGCTTAAGCCAAACCGAAACCCCGGTACTACGCGACTGGAACGAAGTGATGCTCAATGCCATTCGAAATGACTTAGCGCGCCCCAACGTGCATGCCAGGAACCTCTACCATTTTACCGAAGGCATCTACCACCTGCAACTCCGCACGGAAGGAGCCGCGACAGAGGCGATTGACAGCGAAGTCGCGGTGTGGCCTGAGGATAATGAAGCGTTGCTCACCATCCAAAACGACGAAATCAACTTCGACCACGCCGTAGCCGCATACGGCTATCGGTTTATCCAATTGCGGTATGCACAATCTCCCGGCTGGGCATTCACACTTTCGAATCTCGTTACCGCATTCATTTCCAGCACGAGCAGCACACCGAATGTTCTGCTTAGCACTTCCCCGGCTGCCGCATGGGGCTGGGCGTGTGCGGAAGCCATCAATACCGCCTACCAATTTGATGGCGCCAATCAAGATGGCGACTATGACAATACGTGCTATGAGCCCGTCAATGATCCGCTGGATGTGACCGCAGAGGGCTCCTGCACTGCGCCCGTGGAGTTTCCGAATCGATGGCAACCTTTGGCCTTTGGCGGTGGATTTGTAGACCAGGCCGGCAATCAAACCTTCGAAGATGTGGTTCCATTCAGCGGCGCCAATTGGGGCAATGTGACACCATATGCCCTAGACCCAGCGGAAGCGATGTACGCGGAGCGCGATGGATGCACCTACCCCGTTTACCTCGACCCCGGGCCTCCAATCATGCTTGGCGAAAGCAGTGATACCCAATACGAATGGCAAACGGGATTCGCACATGTCGCTGTCTGGCAAAATCACCTCGATGTAACCGATGGCGTCACTATTGACATCAGTCCTGGCGCTTGCGGCAACATCAATGCCTACCCAGCCAATCCCGACTACCTCTATGGCATCGATGAGGGCGGCGACTTTGGGACGGGCCACGCACTCAACCCGGTCACCGGCATACCCTATCCGGCACAAAATGTCTTGCGCGGAGATTACACCCGTGTATTGGCCGAATTTTGGGCAGACGGACCTGAATCGGAAACACCACCAGGGCATTGGTTTACCATCCTGAACGTCGTCACCGACCACCCCGATTTCAATTGGAAGTGGGAAGGAAAAGGCGAACCATTGCCTCCGAATGCGTATTTAGCCCGAGCGTATCGCTTGTTAGGCGGCACCATGCATGATGCAGCGATTGCCGCTTGGAGTGTCAAGGGATACTATGACTTCGTCCGGCCCATTACGGCGATCCGGTACATGCTTTCCAAGGGGCAGAGCTCCCAGAGTGAGTTACCATCATACGATCCCGAGGGCGTGCCGTTGATCGAAGGTGTTTTCGAATTGGTCCAAGAAGGAGATCCAATTTTGGAGAGTGAACCTGAAGCATTGGGCACGGTAAAAACCCACCGTTGGCTCGCAGGCGATGAAGGCAGCGACGGGGAATTTGGTTGGACCACGGGCTGCGCCTGGCGCCCCTTTCAAATGCCCACGTTCGTCACCCCGCCATTTGCTGGATACGTCAGTGGACACTCCACATACTCCCGCGCGGCCGCAGATGCCTTGAGTTTTGCGACTGGCAGCCGTTATTTCCCAGGAGGCGTTGGGATTTTTGAAGTGGAAGCAGGGACCTTTTTGGCGTTTGAATCCGGACCTTCTGAAGCGTTTGAATTGCAATGGGCCACCTACCAAGATGCGGCGGACCAGTGCGCATTGAGCCGCATTTGGGGCGGTATTCATCCGCCAATGGACGACATCCGAGGGCGAGAAATGGGCAAACAGGTGGCACAATTGGCCATCGCTCAGTTTCGAGAAGAGTTGGATGTCATTTTCACTCCGGTGATGTGCCCCGAAGACATCGACGGCAACGGCAATGTGGGTACCAACGACCTGTTGGCCCTGCTGTCGAAATACGGGGAAGATTGCGAGTGAACGGCGGCCTTAACACACCCAGAGTAAGACGGCCCAGAGCACTACGGCAAACGAAGAAAAGAAACCTACGGTGGCATACGTGAAGTACTTCAACCGCGTACTTTCCAACTGCTGGACGTGGTCCAATTGTTCTTCTGCGAGCGTTCTCCAAAGCAAGGCATGACGTTCCTCTTCGGCATCGCGAGCCCGACGCATCAAAGCATAGATGCGCTCCTTGCTTCGTGCAATGCTCTCCTGCAAGGGATCATCTGCCGCAGCATAGGCCCACCGCATGGCGGCCGCCAATTCCGATAAACGAAAAGTGAATCGCATGCCCCTTTAACGGGACGCCAATCCACAAGGTTTCAGTGGCCTGAGAAGCTGATTTGACGAACATCGAGCGCTTTGTACGCATCCGCTTGGGCCTCGACTTGGCAGGCATACGTTCCGGCCGGAAGTTGGATGCTCTCCAGATTCATGCGCAAGGCATGAGCACCCGCCGGCAAATTGCCACATTCGCGCTGGTACACGCACCGGCCATTTAAGTCCCAAAGCGACAAACTAACCTTCGCGGGTTGGTGCAATTCGAGCGGAAACGTAGTCTCTGTCCGGCAGGGATTGGGGTAATTTTGACCCAAGGCCATGACCTGCGCGCTTCGCATTTCATGATAACCCACCCCTGAAGTACCGGAACCTTCCACCGTCGCCTCGTATACCGATACGTATTCGCCCGCCGCTTCATCCCATTCCAAGGTGGCCATTTGCAAATCAAAACCATCGGCAAAAACGCCGTCTTGGCTTGGCGACAGGGGATCCGGACCTTCGGGGTAGAGTTCAGGGTGCGCAGCCACCGCCGCTACCGTCTCGTCGTGAGGCCAAGTCCATTGGGAGACGGCGCTGTACGCGCTGCTCACGTATACTTGAAAATGAACGTGGGTCACCCGGCCGGGATACCATCCCGGCACAATCGTGATGAATTCGCATTCGCCATTTTCATCGGTAATTTGATAGCCGCGGCAATAGGTCAGCCCTTCCTCGGAATTGTAGCCAGAATACCCCCCCACATTGTCGCAATGCCAAATGTGCACGCGTACGTTGGGCATGGGTTCGCAATTTTCAGTCCCGACAATGCGCACCCGCTGACGCAGTTGCACACCAACGCGATCTTCCCGGATGTCCTGCCGAAAGAAAAAGGCATTGTCCGTCAGGTCGAGTGGAAAGGGCCCCGGTGTTTCGGCTGGCACCAGCACACAGTTGGCGCGAGCAGAGGCACTCGTGGGCTTTTGGCTTGCCGCTGAGGCAACGTTGACCAACGGAGCCGTTGAAAGCACACCCAAAGTTTTGAGGAATCCAGAACGTTTCATGGTTTTTGTTTTTGTCTATGGTCTTGAAAAGGAAGCCCCATTTGATAGGCTAAGTCATTGCTTTTGGTGTCATCTGCCACATCCAAGCCGTAAATGATCTCACGCGGATCTCCATCGATCATCGTCCCCAGCAATCGGTCCCATATACTGAGCATGTTGCCATAATTGCGGTCAGTCCACGGCGCTTCAAAGTGATGATGAAATTTATGCATCTGTGGCGTAACAATCACCCAACCCAACACCCGATTGATTCCAGCAGGCAGTGCCAAATTGGCGTGGGTCAAATAGGTGAAAAAAATCGTAAGAATGCGGTAAAACACATAAAAGGCCAGCGGTGCCCCCGTGATGACCATGGCCGCCACTGCAAACAATTCCCGGACCACAAAATCCACCGGGTGGTGCCGTGTGCCCGTCGTTACGTCGACATGGGTGTCGCTGTGATGCACCATGTGCAATCGCCAGAGAAACGGCACTTTATGAAGGCACCAATGCAAGCAGTATTGGGCAATGAAATCAAAAATGACAATGGTCAGTAGCAATTCCAAAGCGGTACCCCATTCGATCCAATGCAATATCCCCCACTGCGTTTTTGCGTTCCAAGCAAAGACCCCCACGGTTAGAATGCCAAAGGATGCGTTGATCGCCATGGTGGTGCCCAGAAAAACCAAATTCGTTCGCGTATGGCGCCACGTTCGGTAACCGCCCTTAAAAAAGGGACGGACGCCCTCGAGGATCAAATGAAACGACATGCACCCGATGATCCAAAGCAACTTTTGCCAAGACGGCATTGATTCAAAAAAGATTAAAAACGAATCCATTGGGTGTGCAATTACTCTCCCGAAATTAAGCATGAATCGGGCTTTACCCAATGGCATAATTTGATTACCATAAAATTTCTCATTATATTGCAATTCACCCTCGACTCAGTGAACATGCGCACCCTTAAAGCAATCCTACTGTTCATAGGGCTCACCTGCACTTATGCTTCACAAAGCCAGACACCCTGTGAATGGTTTGACTTTGACGGAGATGGTCATATAGGCGCCAACACGTGGTTGTATGTTATGGGTCAGTATGATACTGCTGGTGAAATGGATGTGGACAGTTCAGGATGGGTAAACGTGCGTGATTTACTTGAATTCCTTCCTTTTTCTGGGATGGGGTGCTTTGACGAAATGGACTGGTACGAAGAAACCGCCGACCACATTGAAGGCTTGGTCTTGACGGAATGGGAGGTGCACGAAACGGAGCTAACTGGCCTCGAGGCCAACATTCCGGCGGGATCCACTACTTATCGGCTCTACGCAGAGTTATCACATGAAGACGATCTTATTTTAGCCGTTTATGGTGACGATGAAGACCCCTTGAATATTTCGTCAGACGGGACCTTCTACGGATACGGATATGGAGGAAATCTTGGCACGGTGGTGGTCGAGGACTACAACCCCACCTTCAGTTCAATCTTCCCAGCCCATGCGTTTTCCACAATGCTCAGTTGTGGGGAGCTCCCCGAGGTGTCAGAACCCAGTTCAATGACGAGCCACATATCTCACTGGCTGGCTCCCTTGGAGGAATTGAATGCGGATGGAGACATCGTTCTAGCCGATACCACGGGAGGTGCATGGTTCAATTCAGGCATTCAAAACCCAATGCAACAAGATGGCTTGGTCTTCCTAGGCCAATTCACCATTGTCGATGGATCAACCCTCGAGGGCACGCTGAATATTTTGGCCAAGACCGCCTTGGAAGGCGGCGAAGGAACTGAAACTGCGAGCGGGCTGACCTTTTCAAATGAAAACCTCGATGTATTGGGTTGCACCGATCCCGCGGCAAACAACTTCAACCCCCTTGCAACCTACATGTACGGTATGTGCACCTACCCGGGCGATTACGACGAAGATGGTCTCATCACCGTATCCGATCTCCTTGCATTGCTCAGTTTTTTCGGGTGTGAGTCGTGTCCGGAACAAGACCTTACGGGAGATGATGTTGTGACCGTCCAAGACATTCTCGTCTGGTTGGGATTGTTCGGTTGATCAGAAGGTCCAAGCCAGCTGAAGCCTGACGTTTCGTCCCGGCTCGGCAATGCCCAAATTTCGCAACATGGAAAGGGTGGGAATGTATTCCACGTTGAGCAGTTTAGGCATCGAAAGATTCAATTCCAACGGGTGCACCAGCGAGGCACCGAGCGCGCAATGCACCAGGGTCGCATTCGACAAGATTGTGTCACAAGAAAGCCAAATGCACTTTATTCTCCCACCTCCCAAAAGTCCGAAACCACCTTGCCTTCGCCAATTGCCTCAATGTTGCTGCAAGCCTCTACCATGCGTTGCCGGTTCGCCAATAACTCTTCTGCCCCCTCGAGCGAAGCCGACTGCATCGCCTGCTTACTGGGCCACAAAGCGTGTGCCCAATACGTGCCGTTCTCGCTCTTATACAACCGGGATCCGCCGCTGCCACATTGCTCTTTGATGGCTACGGTAACCGCTGCCCAGGCTGATTCAAACTCATCCGATTGATCGGGAAGCACTTCAAATACGTACAGAACGGCGTGTTGGTATTGGGACATGGTCATCGAATAATAAGGTTCAACGGTGCAAAATTAAGTTGTTTTGAATACCGTGAGCATTTCGCAATCAACCCAATTATCTTTGGAAAAAAAATGGCAATCACACCCACCACATCCATCCCGCTGGGGTTTGCTGCACCC
>JADHRK010000103.1 GCA_016777435.1 Flavobacteriales bacterium | reverse complement strand
CTAATTTCATGCCCAACAGTGCGTGTGGCAATTCGCTTTCTTCGTCGCTCACTTTTCCAATGTCGTGCAGCAATCCTGCTCGCTTGGCGGCTTTGGTATCAAGCCCCAGTTCAGCGGCCATGGTCGAACACAAATTGGCGACTTCGCGGCTGTGTTGCAGCAGATTCTGTCCGTAGGATGAACGGTACTTCATGCGTCCCACCATGCGGGTAAGGTCTCCCTTCATGTTGTGGATTCCCAAATCAATGCAGGTGCGCTTTCCGATTTCGAGGATTTCTTCTTCGATTTTCTTTTTCACCTTCGCTACGACTTCTTCAATACGGGCAGGGTGAATCCGACCGTCCGTTACCAATTGGTGCAGGGACAGCCGTGCGATTTCCCGGCGAACCGGATCAAAACAGCTCAAGATGATGGCTTCCGGTGTATCGTCGACAATGAACTCAACTCCGGTTGCAGCCTCCAGCGCTCGGATGTTTCGCCCCTCTCTTCCGATGATTCGACCTTTTACGTCGTCATTTGTGATATTGAAGACTGAAACGCTGTTCTCTACGCTGTGCTCAGTAGCCACGCGTTGAATCGTTTGAATGACAATCTTCTTGGCATCGTGATTGGCTTTCTGCTTTGCTTCGTCCAAGATGTCCTGCACTTGAGCGGAAGCCATGGCTTTTGCTTCCTGGAGAATCTGTTCTTGCAACGCGGACTTGGCATCATCGGCAGACATGTTGGCGATTTGCTCCAAAAGCTCAACTGATTTTTGCCGATTTTTTTCGAGTTCTTTGCCTTTGTTGTCGAGTGCACCCAAGCGCTGCTCAACCTTTTCTTTTTCCTTCTGAATGAAAGTTTCAGAAGATTTGAGGCGGTCTTGTTCCTTCTTCAATTGGTTGGATTCATTGCGGATTTTGTCCTCCTGCGATTGAACCTTCGCACTGCGCTCCTTGAGTTCAGTGTTGTGCTTTTCTTTGAGTTGAATGAATTTCTCTTTGGCCTGAAGGATTTTCTTCTCCTTGATGTTTTCGCCTTGGGCCTCAGCTTTGCTGAGGATTTGGCTCGCCTGCTTGTTGAGCATGCGATTGAAGATAAAATAACCTAATCCTGCGCCCAGCGCAAGGCCGGCGAAGGATCCGATAATCAATGAAGTGGTTTCCATGGGTGCTGATTAAAATCAGACCTCGAGAAGTGTTTGAATTCGTTTGGACAATTGGTCCAAATGTTGAACGGTTCCTGTCGAGGGCTCTTGTGGCTTCTCAACGCTGTGTTCGTATTTGTGCACCGCATCTTCTGATGCAAAATGGAGGGCCGTCATGGCGAGTAGATCGATGATGTCGTTCACTTTGAACTGTCCTTTGAAAGTTGCGAACTGCTCGTTCACTTCTTCCGCTGCTTTTTTCAAGCGTTCAACTTGTTCAGCGGGGGCTTGCAAAGGGTAATCTCGTCCTGCGATATGTACGTTGACCGTTTCCATTTATTCTTCAAGAAGGGCAATGCATGAATTTATTTCTTCCAATAGCTTTTGAATCGTATTCGAATCGAAAGCTCGAAGGTCTTTTGATTGGGGGGGTTGGGGTGAATATGTTGATTTTGAACCCTGCACAGCCGTTGAATGGCTCCATTTCATTTCAACATCGTTTTCGATTGGCGTTGCTGAAGGGGCTTCCTCGGGAACAGCGTGCAGCGCATCTGTGAGGATGGAATTGGTTGTTAAATCGGCTGTTTCTGTTTGTTGAATGCTTTGCGGCGCCATTGAGCGTTTTGCAGCATTCAATTCTGATTGCGCCTCGAGCAAGGCCGATTTGGTTTCCAATAACTCTTTTCGCTGAAGGTTGTGCATCTCCACGAGCGCTTGCACTTGGGCCAGGAAATGGTCCAGCTTCGCTGGACTCCAGGTGGCTTTAGGTGCTGTACTCGAAGATTCTAACATCGTGAAGGGTTCTGTACAAACTTAATCAAATTGAAGACGAATTCATAGCCCAAAACGTTATCATCCTGGCTTAGTTTTGCCACCCTTCATGTGGAATACATCTCATTTTCGGTTTTTTGTCCAGTGCGCGGCACTGAGCAGCCTGTTGCTGCAAGATGTGCAGTCCATAGCGGTGTGCCAGATTCAGAATGGTGGGGTTCGGCAAGACTCCACATCACCCATCGGGTGGGCCGGTCATCGAGATGGGGTGGCTTCTCCTTTGAACATTCCACTCATTTTGGCGGGGAATTTTGGCGAATTGCGTGCCGATCATTTTCACACAGGATTGGACTTTAAAACAGAGGGCAGAGAAGGGTTTCCTGTGCTAGCGGCCACCGACGGCGTCATCTCGCGTGTCAAAATTTCCCCTTACGGTTACGGTCGCGCGCTATACCTGAGCGGTCCGCAGGGACTGACTACGGTTTATGCCCATTTG
Organism: Flavobacteriales bacterium; assembly: GCA_016777435.1. GTDB lineage: Bacteria > Bacteroidota > Bacteroidia > Flavobacteriales_D > Sanyastnellaceae > UA16. The sequence goes on along the minus strand of JADHRK010000103.1, from coordinate 4,267 downwards.
CGGGAATTTGCCCCTGCGATTGAGCAGTGGGCGGTGGATCTTCAGTACAAACAGCGACAGTTTGAGCTGGACACCCGTCCCAGCCAATCGTTTGTTTTTGAAACAGGAGATACCATCGGTTGGTCCGGCAATTCAGGGGGGAGTGGTGGACCGCATTTGCATTTTGAAATCCGCGAAACTTCAACACAAAAGCCATTGAATCCACTTCTTTGGCAATTTGAGATTGCCGATGAGACCGATCCTGAGTTGCGGGGCATTTGGCTGCTCCCCGTGGGCAATGGTTCCATCAATGGACGCCAGCGGCCTGTGAAATTGGAACGCGAAGGCGTGGTTGTGGCAGCCGGTGGATTCCGGGTGGCAATCGATGCTTTGGACCGATTGGACGCAGCCCGGAACAGCTGCGGGATTTACAAGGCGGAAATGCGCGTGGATGAAGAATTGGTTCATGCTTGGGAATTGGATACGTTGGACTTCTCAGTGAACCGCGATATGAATGCGCATGCCTATTTTCCTGCTTGGTCTTCTACCGGAGAACAGGTCCATCGCATGCATCGGTTGCCGGGCAATCGGTTGCCGATTTACACGCGGCAAACCACTTCGGGCGTACTCTCTTGTGGTGGATTGGTAAAATGCCAGAAGTCTCTTTCTATCAAGATTTGGGACGTCCACGGCAATGCGGTTCAAAAAGAGTGGGAGGTGGTTTGGAAATCACCGGCGTCGGATTCAATAGCTATGGCTTCAGTGAATGATTCTGCGCAGTTCAACGATCGAAGCCTTTCCCATGTGGTTCGCTCGGATGACGGTTCGATTGAAGTGCTTTGTCCTTCTCGCTCTTTTTACCAAGATTTTTCGCTTTTAGTTCAGGATTCCGGTGTTTCCGGCTTTCGAATTGGGATGTCCGATACACCCATTTCGAAGCCAGTGGAAGTGCGGGCCGATCGATTGGGATGTTCCGCAAAAACAGCCGTCCGTTCTGTTGGTGACGACGGCGCCATAAGCGTTTGGTATACGGGCGAATGCCGCAAGGGTACGTTTGTGTTTTCGACCCGCCAATTGGGCGAATATGAGTGGGCTGTGGATTCTGTTCCGCCGCGCATTTCGGCGCACCGCCGGCACCGCACAAACGAGGATTTTCTGCGGGTTGCAAAAAATACGAATGAACTGCGATTCACTCTTTCCGACGATGGCACGGGCATTTCTAATTTCACGGCCACATTGGACGGGAAATGGATTTTAATGCGCTGGGATCCCAAGCGAGAACGCATGTGGTACTCCCTTTCGGATGGTCGGCATAAAACCGGAGAACAGCAGCAACTTGAGATCACGGCCACGGACGATGCGGGCAATCAAGTCAGCTGGTCTGGATGGGTGCAATTTTGAAAGCGAAAGGGCACCACTGACTAGCCTTGAAAGCCGCGCAAACCTTGTTGAAATCTGCTGTAGTCAAGGAACATTATTAGTCTGATAGACAAGCTATTATAGAATCCTGAATCAATCATTCGTTCAAAGTTTTCGCCATAGGTACTCGGCAAGGGTTGCCCCACGTCGTCTTGCAACAATTGGTTCTTCCACACCACGTTGATTTCAGACCCCGGAGCGAAGATCCAGCGGTAAACCATGTCAATGCTCCAAGCATTGTAATTCACATCATGTGCTCCATTGAGCAGCCCTTCTGGTGTTGCAAACAAGTCCAATCGTTCCAATACGCCGGAAGTGGGCAAGGTGTAGAAATGGTTGTATCGAACTTGGCTCCAGCTGTGGCGAATGCGTGTGCTTAAGCTCATCCGATTGCTGAAGATGTAGGTGAAGTTTAGCACCTGCGTTCGTTCGATATTATCTCGGCTGCCCCAGACGCTTTGGAGGGATTCGCCCCCCAACGAATCGACCATGAGCCAACCTCGTTCATTGTTGCGTTCGATGATTTTCCAAACGTACGTGAGCATGGCGTTGTCGCTGATGCGAATGCGAGGCGCCAGCCGCAACGTTCGTTCCTTCCAATCGCGGTAGGTATCTCCGCCTCCATACCATCCTCCAACATCCATAGCGATCATTTTGCGGTAATCACTGCTGTACCAGCTGTCGATTGAATACCATCCGGGCTCTTTCCAAATCAAACCATCGATGCGGGACGAAAAAATGTCGTTGCCCGTGGTGGGCTGCGAGTTGATGCTCAGGTTCCAGGTGTTGAAGTTTCGCGTGGTGGCTCGACCGCCAATCTCAGCGTTCCATTTGTTGAACGTCCGAGGAGTTTCGATTTGATTGTGATTCAGTGAAACGAAGGCCCGCAAACGGTTGAACCGACCCCTTGGTTCGAAGATGCGGTAATTGAAGGTGGCAAAAGATGAGACCTCGTTGGGTGCAGCGAGAAATCCGAGATCGTTGGGGTCATAGGTTTCTGACTCGAAGTAGTGACCAGCATTGAAGGTGAAGTTTCCCGATATTTTTTGGACTCCGACACCGTAGGAATGGCCCTCGTCATCCTCGTCGGTGCCTGCATTGAATTTTTGATTCAGGGCTCCGCTACCGGTGATGCTCCATGAATTTTCGCGGTTTCGTAATTCGAATTTTGCCGCTTGTACCCAAGCATCGTAGCCATCACCTTCGCGCAAAACCATGGTGCTTGAAGTGGTCACGTACCCGTTGTTTGGCAGGTTTTGATCGACCACTGCCACCGTGTATGAAACCAAACTCGTGTCTTCTTCGCTCGTTGCGACCGACTGTAGAAGTCCCAATCCTGTGCCTCTGCTGGTCCGGCCGGATATTTTTGTCGCATTCAACAAGCGCCCTTCTTCGCCCATTCGCCGCGAATAAAACGTACCCGTTTTGTTGAACAATTCTGTACCTTCTTTGAAAAACTGCCGATTTTCCGCGAAACGCAGTTCGAACGGTGAGAGATTCAGTACCAGCGCATCGGTGACCACCTGTCCGAAGTCGGGAATGAGGGTCATGTCGAGGGTGAAAGCATTGCCCAGGCCTACTTTCATGTCCATCCCACCGTTGTATGTCGATGAGATTTCCCCCTCCGCTGCGATGCCGTAGGTGCTTAAATAGGGAAACAGGCTGAGCCGCAAAGGCGGATCGATTTTGGAAATTCCGCGAAGCACTCCGCCTTGGTTGAGCAGCTTCTGGGTCGGATCCATGGGATTCCAGACGCTTTCTTCCCGCTGCCTGCGGAGGGTTCGGTACATGTTCATTCCCCAGGACTGTTCCGATTGCTTCGGGAATCGAAAGGCCATCCAGGGAATCCGGAATTCAGCGGTCCAACCCGCCGAGTCAATTTGGCATGCTACATCCCAAACAGCATCCCACGATTGGTCATTGTTGTTGGGAGAAAGTTGCTCATCGACTTGGATGCCGTCTGGAGTGGTCGAAAACCGTACCGCATTCAGGCCATCGTCAAATGTGCTGAACCAAATGCCAAATTCATCTGTGTTGGCCATCCGGTCCCGTTCGCTCAATTGGTGCAAAACGGAATCGGGAGCATCGTCCCACATCCGGGCGCCGATGTACAACGCGGCGTCGTCGTAAGCGAAGCGCACTTCCGTATCGAACTGAGGTGATGTGCCCGGTTGGGGAGAAAGCTCTTCGAAATCCCGGGAGATGGGAACCCGCTGCCAAGCGCTGTCTTGCAGTGAGCCATCGATGGTCAGAGCGCCCATGATTCGTTCCGCTTGGGCCACTTTTCGTGAAGCAATCGCGTCTTGTGCCATGGCGCTCCTGGTGCATGCCAAGGAAATGAAACCACAAAAAAGCATGCCAAACACGTGCATGTTCAGTCGAGTAGTTAAAGGGAACCGTTTCATTAAAAAGACCAGCGTGTTAACGATAAATCCGTTCTCGGTTCAACATGTTCTGCCAAGCCCTCGCATTTTTTAAATGTTGGCTGTAATTGCGAGCAAACGCATGGGTGCCTGACCCGTCAGGTTTCGCGCACATATAGAGGTAGTTGTGAGACTCCGCATTGAGCACGGCATCAATATAATACGAATCGGGAATTCGAATGGGCCCGGGGGGGAGCCCGGGGTTCCGATACGTGTTGTAGGGTGAATTCGTTTTTTTATCCTTGTCGAGCAATCGTTGGATTGTCCAGTCTCCGAGGGCAAATTTCAAGGTGGGGTCAGCCTGGAGAAGCATTCCGCGATTCAGCCGGTTGAGGTAGAGTCCCGCGACTTTTTTGGCCTCCCCTTTGTTGGCGGTTTCCTCTTGCACAATGGAAGCAAGTGTTACGACTTGCTTTTGGCTCAACCCCAATTCCCAAGCTCGGTCA